>JBDIBF010000048.1:0-22789 GCA_039812765.1 Holophagaceae bacterium | reverse complement strand
GTGGGCCTGCGCAACCTGGAGGCGCGGCTCCGCCTCTCCTTCGGCGAGGGCGCCAGCCTCCGCCTCGCCAGCGAAGGCGAGTGGACCGTGGCGGAGATCCGCTTCAGGATCGAAGGGACGGGAGCCACCCCATGAGCCTCAAGGTCGCCCTGGCCGATGACGAGCCGCTGGCGCGCACGCGCCTCGCCCGCCTCCTGCGCGAAGCGGGCTGCGAGGTGCTGGCGGAGCTGCCGGACGGCCCCTCGCTGCTGGAATGGCTGAAGGAGGCCCCGGCCCTGGACGCCCTATTCCTCGACATCCAGATGCCCGGCGCCACGGGCCTGGAGGTCGTCGCCGAACTGCCCGCGCCGCTGCCGGTGGTCTTCGTCACCGCCTTCAGCGAGCACGCC
This sequence comes from Holophagaceae bacterium, assembly GCA_039812765.1. Lineage (GTDB taxonomy): Bacteria > Acidobacteriota > Holophagae > Holophagales > Holophagaceae > JADJVL01. The sequence continues at coordinate 22,400 of JBDIBF010000048.1, read as the reverse complement.
GTGCGGGCCTTCGACACCCACGCGGTGGACTACATCCTCAAGCCCATCGCCGCGGACCGCCTGCAGCGGGCCCTCGAGCGCCTGCGGGAGGGCCGCGTTCCCCGGCGCGGCGCCGGCGAACTGCACGCCCTGCTGCCCGGCGCCTCCAGCCGCTTCCCCGTGAAGGCTGGGGAGGGCCACGTCTTCCTCGACCTCAAGCGCACCACCCACTTCGACGTGGAGGATGAGATGGTCTGGGCCACCGCCGCCGCCAACGGCAGGCCCCAGCGCTTCCGCACCGCCTGGACCAGCCTCACGGAGGTGGAGCAGGCCTTCCCCGGCGCGGGCCTCGTGCGCATCCAGCGCCACCTGCTGCTGCGCCCCGAGGCCGTGCTGGGGCTCAAGCCTCTGGAGGGCGGCCGGGCCCTGGTGCGCGTGGCCGAAGGCGTGGACCTGGAGGTGAGCCGGAGTGTGACGCCCCGGCTCAAGGAGCTCCTGGGGCTGTAGAAGAGTCAGGGCTACACTGGCCTCATCTCACGAGGCTTCCATGCGCGCGCCCCTGCTGGCCTTCCTCCCCCTCGTCCTGGCGGCCCAGGACGCTCCGATGACCAAGGCCCAGGAGGCGGCCCTGCTGCATCCGCTGGTGTCCACGCCCGCCGGCGCGGCGCGGGAGAAGGCCTGGCAGGCCCGGAAGGCCCTGGCGGCCGAAGGCACCCTCTCGGCGGTGCCCTGGAAGTGCATCGGGCCCCTGGGCCAGGGCGGACGCGTGGTGGCCCTGGCCGTGGATCCCCGCCGGCCCGAGGTCTGGATCGCGGCCTTCGCCACCGGCGGGCTGTGGATCACCCGCACCGAGGGCGCCACCTGGGAGAGCCTCTTCGACCACGAGGAGGCCTTCGCCATCGGCGACGTCGCCGTGGTCTGGGGGGAACCCGGGCAGCCGAAGACAATCTGGGTCGGCACCGGCGAGGCCAACGCCAGCCGCAGCTCCTACCCCGGCGCCGGGCTCTTCCGCAGCGACGACGGCGGCAAGTCCTGGCGCGCCACCGGGCTGGCGGACGCGCACCGCATCGCGCGCATCGCCGTGCATCCCACCAATCCGGACGTCCTCTATGCCGCGGCCCAGGGCCCGCTCTACACCGAAGGCGGCCAGCGGGGCGTCTTCAAGACCAGCGACGGCGGCCGCACCTGGACCCAGGTGCTCAAGGGCGGACCACGCACCGGCGCCGTGGAGCTGCTGCTGGACTGGAAGGACCCGGAGACTCTGTACGCCGCCCTGTGGGAGAAGGACCGCAAGCCCTGGAACTTCCTGGAGAGCGGCCCCGGCAGCGGGATCCACAAGAGCACCGACGGCGGCCGCACCTGGACGCGGCTCTCGTCCGGCCTGCCCTCCGGGGACGGCGTGGGCCGCTACGGACTCGCCCAGAGCCGACAGGACCCGAGAAAGCTCTACGCCTTCCTCGACAACCAGGCGCTGCGGGGCAAGGACGAGGTGGACCCCTACGAGGACAAGGAGAAGCTGTCGTTCAAGAAGCTGGCCGGGATGTCCAAGGACGATGCGCTGAAGGTGGATGCCAAGGCCTGGAAGGCCTTCCTCAAGGACAACGGCTTCCACCCCAGCATCACCGCGGAGAAGGTGATGGCGGACCTGAAGTCCGGCGCCCTCACCGTGCAGGACCTCGCCAAATACCACGGGGACTTCGACAGCAGCCTCTCGGGCGCCGACATCGTGGGCGCCGAGGTCTACGCCTCCTCCGACGGCGGCGCCACCTGGGCCCGCACCCACGCGGGCCGCCTCGACTCCGTCTACAACAGCTACGGCTACTACTTCGGCCAGGTCCGCGTGGACCCCGCGGACGACCGCGTGGTCTACCTCCTCGGGTTCCCCGCCCTGAAGTCCACCGACGGAGGGAAGACGTTCCAGGGCATCAACGGCGAGAACTGGGACAGCGTGCATCCCGACCACCACGCCCTGTGGATCGATCCCCGGGACGGGGGGCGCCTGGTGCTCGGCAACGACGGCGGCCTCAACGTGAGCCTGGACGCCGGCGAGCACTGGCGCGCCGTGAAGAACCTCCCCGTGGGCCAGTTCTACACGATTGCCGTGGACGGGGCCGAGCCCTTCCGGGTTTATGGCGGCCTCCAGGACAACGGCGTGAAGCGTGGCCCTGCGACACCATTGAAGCCCGACCAGGCCGCGGATTCCTGGAGCGTGCTCTACGGCGGGGACGGCGGCTTCGTGGTCGCCCCCAAGGACGGGAGCACCGTCTACCTGGAGAGCCAGTTCGGCTTCATGTCCCGCCTGGACGGCGGAAAGCGGAAGCTCATCCGCCCGGCCCACAAGCTGAAGGAGGCGCCCTACCGCTTCAACTGGATGACGCCCATCGTCGCGAGCCCCCACAGCCCCGACATCGTCTACACCGGCACCCAGAAGGTGCTGCGCTCCCTCGACAAGGGCGAGACCTGGACCGAGATCAGCGGCGACCTCAGCACCGGCCGCAAGCCCTTCATCGGCGAGCGCGGCGACGTGCCCTTCGGGACGATCAGCGCCCTCGCGGAGAGCCCGAAGCGCTTCGGCCTGCTCTACGCGGGCACCGACGAGGGGAAAGTATGGGTGAGCCGGGACGGCGGCTTCGCCTGGGCGGAATGCGCCAAGGGCCTGCCCTCCGGCCGCTGGGTCAGCCGCGTGGAGCCCAGCCGCCACGCCGAGGGCACCGTCTACGCCACCTTCACCGCCTACCGCAACGACACGACGGAGGCCCTGGTCTACCGCTCCACGGACTACGGCACGAGCTGGACGCCGATCATGGGCAACCTCCCTGGCGAGAACGTGAACGTCATCCGGGAGGATGCCGCCAATCCGGACCTGCTCTACGTCGGCACCGACTTCGGCGCCTTCGCAAGCGTGGACGGCGGCCGGCGCTGGGAGGTGCTCGGCTCGGGCCTGCCCCACGTGCCCGTGCACGACCTCGCCCTCCACGAGGGCACGAAGACCTTGGTGGCGGGCACCCACGGCCGCAGCGCCTGGACCGCGAACGTGGCCGGCCTCTCCGCCTGGACCGCGGATGTGCGGGCCAAGGACCTGCACCTCTTCGACGTGAAGCCCCCCAAGGCGGAGAAGGCGTGGCAGGAGGACCGCCCCTCCTGGTGGACCCGCCGCGAGCCGGAACCCGTGCCCCTCTGGTTCCACGCCAAGGCCGCCGGCTCCGTGAGCCTGCGCCTGGAGGACACCAAGGGCGCCCTCCAGCGGGAGTGGAAGGTGGACGCCCGGGCCGGCCTGAACCGCGTGGACTGGGACCTGCTGGTGGACCGCGGCGTGTTCAAGGACCTCCCCGAAGGCCGGCGGCCCTTCGTCCGGCCCGGAGACTACGTCCTGAAGGCCAAGGCCGGCGCCGCCGCGGCCGAGGTGAAGGTGAAACTGGAAGCCGCCAAGGAAGAGGACTGAACGCGGCCCTCCGCCCTAGACGCAGAAAACGCCCGGAGACCGGGCGTTTTCTGCGATGCGAGGACGCGGCTAGAAGCGGACGCCGAGGGTGAAGCCCAGGGTGCGCGGGGTGATGAAATTCCCGGGTCCCGTCGGCTTGCCGAAGTTGGAGCCAGGAGTCCAGGCCCCCGCGGAGGTCACCGACATGGTGGTGTTCCACGTGCCCTGTTCCTGGTGGTTCAGGACATTGGTGATATCGGCTCGCAGGTAGACCTGGTACCGCTCGGTGAAGGCCCAGGTGAAGGTGGCCGTGTAGTCCACGGACCAGGTGTCGTAGAACCGGGCCTGATTGCGCAGGCCGCCCATGTAGACCGTGAAGCGGCGGTCCGAGGAGAGGACGTAGGACGGAATCCCGGAGGCCGGATCGCTGCGCACGGCCGCCAGGCTGTAGGGCGCGCCCGTGGTGTAGGTCCCTCGGAAGCCGTTGTCCCAGGAGAACTTGCCCCAGGTGAAACGGCGGGCCGCGAAGGCTTTGATCAGATGGGTGCGGTCAGCGCTCAGCAGGCCGGAGGCGTTGTTGTTGTTGATGGCGGGTGCGTAGGCCCCGGTCGTGAAGTTGTTGAACGAGGACGTCTGGCTGGCGGAATCGATGTTGCCGTAGAGGCGGCTGATGGTCCAGTTGCCGTAGAAATACCACTTGTCGCCGCGGTGATCGATGGAGAGCAGCAAGCCGCCGTAGTGGCGACGGGAATTGGTGGCGTTCTCCAGCCGGGTGATCTTGAGGTGGCTGTCGGGGTCATAGAAGACCCGCGTGTCGAGCTGGTTGTTGAACTCCTTGTAGACTCCCACGGCCTGGAAGGACGTGCGCGCGGAGAACTGGCGCTTGTAGACGCCGGTCACCTCGCTGGTGTAGCTGCCCTTGAGGTCCGAAGCGTACTGGAGGGAACCATCGGACTCGGGAGAGAAGGTGTAGAAAGGCGAGGAGGCGAAACTTGTCCGCAGGTGCGGGTCCCCGGCCACGTAGTCAAACAAGGAATAGCCCTGTGCCAAGCGGTTGAGGCCGTCGATGCTGTCCTGCCAAGGGCTCTGGTAGTAGCGGCCGTAAGTGAGGCTCCATGTCTCGCTGCTGTCGCCCTTCGGGTCGTAGGTCACGCCAAGCCGGGGCACCGTGGTGTTGTAGTCGAAGATCGTCTCGCCGATATCGTTGTCACCCTTGACCTTCTCGAGGCGGACGCCCAGGTTCACGGTCCAATGGGTGTTGATCTTCCAGTGATCGTTGAAGTAGAAGGCCGTGTACTTCTGCTTGGACGTGTTCTCCACGGCCGGCGTGTACTGCGCGAGGAAGCTCGAGCCGGGAACCATGTCATAGTCCAGGCCGTTGACAGCGCTGCCGTCCACGAAACCATCGAAGTAGACTTCGCGGTTGGAGATCGCGCCGAACTTGTTCTTGCTCTTGGTCTCCTGATAGTCCACGCCACTGCGGATCTCATGGGACCCCATCCACTCCGGATACCAGCTCACGGAGAAATTGGCCTGGGTGCGAGGCCGCTTGACGTAGCCCTCGAAGGGGCCGTTCTCGTACTGCCGTCCGGCGGCATCCGTCTGGTCGTAGAAGATGACCTTGTCGCCGCCGTTGCCCTTCACCGTGATCTCGCTCTGCTGCATCGCCACCTTGCCCTCGAGGGTGAGGTTGGGGGAAAGGATGCCGCGGTAGGAGAGCTGGGTGAAATCGCCGCCCTGGGTCTGGTAGGTGGTGGTGTCCAGGAAGGTGGTGGTGCCATACAGGACGCGGTTGATCTTCGCGGGATCGCCCGTGCGCTGGAAAATCAGGGTGTGGTTGGGGTTGATGGCCCAGGTCAGCTTGGCGCTGTAGTAGAGCGGATCCGACTCGAAGACGCGGTCGAACTGCAGTCCGCCTCCGCCGAGGGGGCCGGTGGTGGTCTGGGTCGCGCTCGTCTTCACCTTCTGGACCGAGATGAAGTACCACAGCCTGTCCTTGAGGATCGGGCCGCCCACGGTGGCGTAGTAGGTCTTGACCAGGTTGCTGTCCTGCTTGGTGCCCATGGGGGCCAGGGCATTCCAGGACACATTGGAGAAGTCCGCCCGGAGGTGACCCTCGAACGTGTTGGTGCCGGACTTTGTGACCACGTTCGCCACGGCGCCGTTGAAGCGGCCGAATTCGGCGCTGATCCCGGTGGTGAGGATCTGGACCTCCTCGATGCTGTCCTGGGCGAGGTTCAGGCCGAAGGTTCCGGTGGTCGGGTCGGTGGTATCCACGCCGTCCACCAGGTAGATGTTCTCGGAGGACTGGCCTCCCAGCACGTTTGGATTCGCTCCACCGCTGACGCCAGGGGAGAGCAGCATCATGCCCTGGTAGGTGCGGCCGACCGGCAGGCGGTCGACGACGTCTTTTGCGACGTTCGCCTGGGTGGTGACCGTGGAGGTGTCGATGGAGGAGACCGTGGACTCGACCACGATCTCTGCCTTACCGATGGCCGAGAGCGGGATGTTCACGCGGGTGGCCTGGTTGATCGACACGCTCACGCTGACCTTGACGGACTGGAAGCCGTCCGCAGAGGCGGTGAGCGTATAGTCGCCGGGAGGGACCAGCAGCAACCGGAACTCGCCGTTCGATCCGCTGCGGGCCGTCCTGGCCCCCTGGAGGTTCGCCCCTTCGATCCGGAGGTTGACGCCGGAGATGGCCTTCCCGGACGCATCTTTGACGGTCCCGGCGATCGTGCCCGTCTGGGCCCCGTCCGCCAGGAGGGCCGGCGTCCCCATGGCCAGGACCAGGGCGACACGGCCGAGTTGCATGAGTCGAGTGCGCATAGAGTCTCCAAGAAGGGCCGAGGCCCGTAGGAAAAAAACAGGGGTCCCACCCTGGCCGGAGAGGAACCCCTGGTTATGGAAGAGCGATGAGTCACCTCCAGGTAACGACAGGCGAACCGCAGTGTCAAGGTCAAGTGAAAGGTTCCCGGATTCGACAGGCTCCCTTTCGTCGCCAGAATGCCATGGCCGTCCGGGCCTCCACGGCGTCCGAAGCGACGAAACCACGGCACTCCTGGCCCGAGGCGCCTCAGCCGACCCTTAGACGCGGGGGTCCCACGTCGATCGCCGGCCCGGGACGGGCCCCACACCCACCCGCGACATAAAACAGGGGGAGCCGAGGCTCCCCCTGTCGCAAGGCTTCCTGACGAGCGTCAGGATCAGAACTGGTACTTCAGGCCCAGACGGATCCGGCGGGCGGTCTGGTAGGCCGCAATGTTGCCGAAGTTAGCGTTGGGCACATCCACGGCGCCTTCATAGTTCTGGTCGTAGGCCGTGGGCTTGTGCACGTTCCAGAGGTTGAAGATGTCCGCGCGGAAGGTGATGCGGTGCTTCGGCGTGATCTTCCAGGTGTACTGGGAGCTCAGGTCGAAGTTCAGGGTGTTGGGGGTGCGGCCCTGGGATCCGCGACCTCCGGCCGCCAGCTCGCCGGTGTTGTCGTAGTCGATCAGGCCGTAGAACTTGTTGAGGGGCGTGCCGGTCTGGAAGCGGACCAGCGTGGACAGCGAGAGGCCCATGTCCCAGCTGTAGGTCACACCGCCGTTCATGATCACGGTGCGGTCGTTGGGCAGCGGGCCGCTGGCGAAGGCCTCGTCGCCGGTCAGCCCACGGGGGTGGTAGTCCGGGTTGGAGGGATCTTCATACTTCCGCAGGTACTCCTGGGAGAAGTCGAACAGCGAGGTGATGTTGGGGTCGCTCTGGCCGTTGTCGTTGCGGAAGAGACCCTCGTAGTTGCCTTCCAGGCGGGAGACGCGGATGTTCAGGAAGCCGTTCCAGTGGGCACTGGTCTTCCGGACCTCGAACTCGTAGGCCCAGTACTCGCGCTTCGGCTTCGGCCATGTCGCGTTGATGTTCCCGTGGGCGTCAGGCTGGCTGTTGCCGAGGGTGGGATCGATCTTCTTGGCTTCGGCGGCGATGAGGTGGGAGTTCTCGCCGGGGTTGGCCAGGTAGTAGGGCAGGTTGTTGCCGCCGTCGATGCCCATGTCTTCCAGGGCGCGGCCCAGGCTGCGGTAGATGAGGCGGTTGCTCACGCTCACGCCCTCGGCAGGGGTGGAGTCCCAGCCCAGCACGTACTCGGTCGTGTAGGGGAGCTTGGTGCCCGGCAGCACCGGCGTCAGGAAGCCCTGGCTGCCGATGAAGTGGGTGCTGGTGGAGGTGCCCACTACGCCCGTGGCGGGGTTGATCTCGAAGACCTTCACGCCGTTCTGGATGGGGTTCGAGAGCTGGCTGTAGTTCGAGTCGATGGCGTAGAAGTCGGAGCGGCTGACACCGACCTCGGCGCTGAGGGAGCGCACCGCCAGGTCGAGGGGCACCTTCTCGAAGTACTTGCCGTAGAAGGCGTAGACCTTGTTCTTGCCGTTGCCCGCGGGATCCCAGGTGATGCTCAGGCGGGGCGCCATGGCGTCCGTGCCCTTGAACTTGTAGTCCTCCTGCAGGCCGTGCATCTTCTCTTCATCCCAGCGGAGACCGGCCTTGATGAAGAGCTGGTTGTTCCAGGAGTATTTGGCCTGGATGAAGTAGCCGTCCCAGGGCGCCTTCGTCGGGATGAGCGGAGGCGAGGTGCGGGCGCGCGTGATGCGGTAGTAGGGGGTGACGCGGCTGAGGGGCAGGGTCTGGCCCGTGGCCACGCCGGTGATGTCGCCATTCACGAGATAGCGCTTGGAGACGAGCGCGCCGCTGGTGTAGGGCTGGCCAGTGGAGCCGGTGTGGGGATCCACGAAGCCCGCGGGGCCCTGGTAGATGTTGCCGCCCTTGTGGTCCAGCTCCTCCTTGAAGTAGCCGGCCTTGAGCTCGACGTCGCCAAAGGTCTTGGTGAGCTTCAGCTCGTACTGGCGGTTCTTGTCGTCCGAACCGTCCACGAAGCCGGGGCCCTCCGCGCCTTGGAGCTGGGCGCCGGTGTAGGCGTCCGTCACGCGGAAGTGATTGTTCGTGCTGGGGTCGAGGATGCGGCGGAATTTGTTCTTGGCCTGGGAGGCGCGGGCCTCGACCAGGAAGTCGTTGAAGAAGACGCCGTTGTACTTCAGCGACCAGTTCTGGCCGCCGTACTCGACCTTCTCCCAGGAAGACGGCGGGCTCGAGAAGGTGCTCGGGCGGGTGGCGTGGGGGCCGAGGGGCAGGTTGCCCGGATCACCGAACACGCTCAGTTCGAGGGAGTGCGAGGGGTTGATGATCCAGTTCAGCTTGCCGTAGTAGGTGTCGGTTTCGACCTTCGAGGAGCCCTGCCGGCCGTAGAAGGGCAGCGTGGGCTCGACCTGGGTGAACTTTGTGGTGCTGCGGATGGGGTTGTAGCCCACGAAGTAGAACAGCTTGTCCTTGATGATCGGGCCCGACACGGTGAAGCCGAGTTCGGTGCGGTCCGTGCTGTCGAAGCGCAGGGGCGCCAGCTGGGTGGGATCGATGACGGGCGGAACCTTGTTCTTCGCCTGGAGACTGTTGATGTCGAAGTAGGCGAAGGCCGAGGCGCGCAGCGTGTTGTCACCGGTCTGGGTCACGGCGTGGATGGAGCCGCCGGTGGAGCCACCGAACTCGGCGTCCATGCCGAAGCTCTTGATCTGGACCTCAGCGATGAAGTCCGTGTTGATGCCGGTGCCGAGGGAGCCGTACACGATGGAGTAGGAACCGTTGGCGCCATACGCGGTGCCGGTGGTGTTCACACCGTCGATGACGTACTGGTTCTCGAGGCCGGAGGAGCCGCCCACCGAGGGGTTGTTCGAGTCGATGCCCGAGGAGGACACGCCCGGGGCGAGGTTCACCACGGAGGAGAAGGCGCGGCCCAGGGGAAGGTTGGTGATGGTGTCGGACGAGAAGGTGCTGCCCGTGGTCTGGTTCGTGGTGTCGATCACGGCGGCCGTCGCGACCACTTCGACCACCGCGCCGGCGGTCTTGGCCAACTGGATGCGGGCCGGGGTCAGGGTGTTGATGGAGACCAAGACCGTCCGCTTGCTGGCGGCCTCAAAGCCGGCCGCAGAGACGGAAATCGTGTACTGGCCGGGGATGAGGCCGCTTACCCGGATGCCACCCTTGGAGTCGGTCGTGAAGGTCTGCTGGCCACGGCCGCCGTCCACGGCGACCCGGGCGCCCGCGACCGGGGCACCGGAGGGGTCCGTAACCGTGACGTTGATCGCCCCGGTGGTCGCGTCCTGAGCGAACACCATGGGCGAACCCGCCACGATGGCCAGGGCTGCGAACCCCAGGCGGGAAAGGTGTCGATTCATACGGGCTACTCCTAGAAAGTGCGGCGGAGCCGCTGGGTGAGAAGGGGAGGGAACGAAGCTTCCCAGGTGGGTTGGAATTTCGAATGACGAACCGAAACAGGACTATCAGGTTACCGATGGAGCACCGCGCTGTCACACGTTCGCGCTCGGGCTACCGTCTCATCAGGGCGTGGGTCCTTATTCATTCCTCCAGAATCATTGAGCTTTGTGCCGACCCCACCATATGCCCCCGCTTTTCCGGGGGACGCAAGCAGAAAATTGGAACAATCCGCCCCAGCCGGGAACCTTTTAGAGGTTTCTGTACTGAGCCCGGCAGAAGTTATAAATGTAGTAACCATATAGGTTAGTCAGAACGGGTTGAACCGTGCGGTCCCACCCCTCGATCGACATCGCAGGGCCAGACTCATGCCTGGGGCTTGGATTGATATGCAATATTATGCGTCCCCCCAGAGGTCTAACCCCTCGACCGCTCGGCATTATGGAACTTTTTTTCATTTGTATCCCTTGCACGCCGAAGCCCTCCCTGCCGGCGGCCGGGATTCGCCTGGATACCCCTCCTCAAGCCCCAAAAAAGAACGACCCCCGGGGTTGGCCCGGGGGTCGGCGTTGCAGAGAAGATCTCAATACTTGATGCGGATGCCGAAGTTGTAGCGGCGGGGCGCCTGGAACTGGTAGGGCGTGTTCGCGTTCGGAGCCACGGCCCGCACGTTGAGGCCCTCGGAGAGGTCCGTGGCCTCCTGGCGGTTCGTCAGGTTGATGACGTCCAGGTAGATCTCGCCGCGGATCTTGCCGAAGTTCCGGCCGTACTGGGCGCGCAGGTCCGCCTGGTAGAACATGGGGGTCATGCGGTTGCCCAGGCCCTCGGAGTAGAACTCGCCCGCCCCGGGGAAGGACTGGAGGACGCGGGTGCTGGCCACGAAGGCCGGCGAGGTGTAGTGGTAGCCGCTGTTGGCGTTGAGGGCCAGGCCCACCATGAGGCCCATGTCCCAGCGGTAGTAGCCGTAGGCCTTGGCCAGCCAGTCCACGGAGCCTTCCAGGCGGCCGTTGGTGTAGGGCAGGCGGGGGTCGAACTGGGCGAGGTCGCCCTGGAAGTCCGCGTTGCCGCTGCTCTGGCTGTTGCCCTTGGCGTTCACGAGGCTGACGCTGGCGAAGCCGCCCCAGTGGTTGGCCTCCCGGCGGGTGACCGTGAGGTCGAGGCTGCGGTACTTGCGCTCGCCGCCGGGCAGGTTCGCCAGCACGAAGTTGAGCTGGCCGGTGGCGACGCGGTTCACGTTCTGGGCGCCCGTGTAGCCGCCGCCCGCGAAGTAGTTGGGGTCGATCCGCAGGCCGCGGAACCGGTTGATGATGGCCTGCTGGGCGGAGGAGGGGGTGGCGGAGCTGCTCAGGCCCAGGAGGCCACGGGCCTCAGCCTCCAGGTTGTCAGCATCCGTGTAGAGGGTGGGATCCCAGTCCTCGACGATGTCGTAGTCGCGGCGCTTGGAGTAGGTGGCCTCGAAGGTGTAGTTTCCGGCGAACTCCGTCTGGTAGCCGATGCGGAACTCGTCGGTCTTGGGGAGCTTGAAGGTGTCGGCGAAGACGGCGTCCACCACCTTGGTGCCGCCGCGGGTGATGACGGTGACCCACTGGTTGAAGAGGCGCACCTGCTCCCAGCGCTCGGAGCTGGTGAGGCTGCCCGTGAAGCGCACCATGTCCAGCTTGATGGGGTCGATGTAGCGGCCCCAGTAGGCGTAGGCCTTGGAGCGTCCGTTGCCGCTCACGTCATAGGTGATGCCCACGCGGGGCGCCGCGTTGTAGCCCGTCTTGAAGAGCGAGACGCCGTTGTCGGCCTTGAACTCGTACTTGTCGAAGCGGATGCCCGGGGAGAAGGTGACCCGCCCCATCTGCCACTGGTCCTGGGCGTAGAAGCCCTGGGTCTCCATCTTCGGGGTAGAGCTGGCGACGCTCACCTGGTGGATGCGGTAGCTGTAGAAGCCGCCGAAGGGGTTGGGTTCGTTGAAGACGTAGGCGTTCAGGTCGCTGGAGACGAACTTGGTGCCCCCGCTGCCCGTGCGGACGAAGCCCGCGTTGAGGAACTGCTGGGTGAGGGCGGCACTGTTGTTGATCGCGGTGATGGTGACGCTCTTGGCACCGCTGAAGGTGCTGGAGGGCACCGTGCCCCAGGTGTAGCTGCCCACGTCGTAGCTGTCGAACTGGTCGCCCTGGCCCACGCCCACGGTCTGGGTCAGCTGCTCCTTGCCGGACTGGACGCCGGCCTTCAGGGTGTGGCTGCCCGCGGCCTCGAAGAGCCAGGTCACGTCCAGGCGGCCGAGGTCCTTCTTGTACTCGCGCTTGTCCAGGGCCGAGCTGTTGCCCAGCTGGGCCTGCAGGGCGGTCAGGGCCGACGAGCTGCGGATGGTGTTCTGGGGCCCGTTGGCGGTGTAGAGGGCGGTGATCTTGTTGTCCTCTTCATGCACCGCGTAGCGGAAATCCAGGAAGACCTTCTCCCACTGGTGGCTGTAGGTGAGGATGTAGCGGTTGCCGCCCTGCTCGGTCTTCGCGGCGCGGCGGGTCACCACGCCGGGGTTGCTGAGGTTGTCGAACTCGTAGGGGTTCGAGTTGAAGGTGAAGCTGAGGAGGTCGGAGGGGGTGATCTGCCAGGTCAGCTTGCCGAAGAGGCGGGTGCCGTCCTCATTGAGGCCCTTGCGGGACTCGCCCGGCGTGGCGGCCACGGCGTTGTTCAGCTTGACGGTGACCTCGTCCTTGACCTTCTGGGCGCTGAGCACGTACCAAAGCTTGTCCTTGATGATGGGACCCATGGCCCAGACCGAGAGGTCGGTGACGTTGCGCTCGGCCACGTCGAAGCGACCCGGCGCCACGGAGCCCTGGAGGGAGCCGGGGGCGAAGGCGGCGGTCAGGCCGGCGCTGAAGTCGTTGCCGCCGGCCTTGGTGGTGACGGAGGAGAAGAGGCCGGCCCGGGCGCTGTACTCGGCGGTGATGGCGCCGGTCTTCACGTCCTGGACCTGGATCAGCTCGGGGGCGATGGCCGTGCGCAGCGTGCCGGCCTCGGGGCTGGTCACGTCGATGCCGTCGATCATATAGGTGTTGTTGCGGCCGCCGTTGCCGCCGAGGTTGTCGCGGTTCAGGCCCACCGCCAGGGCCGGGTTGCCGTTGCCGCTGGTGCTGGCGATGACGCCCGGGGCGAGGTTGATGGTGGAGAGCTGGTTGCGCTGGACCGGCAGCCGCTCGAGCTCGGCGTCGCTGATCTGGGTGCCCTGGGTGACGGTGGTGGTATCCACCTGGGCCGCGCCGGCGACCACTTCCACGGTGGCGCTGCCCACGGGGACCATCTTGGCGTTCACCGCGGCGGTCTGATCCACCAGGACTTCGATGTTGTTGATGGTCTGGGCCTGGAAGCCGCTGGCGCTGAGCTGGACCTTGAAGGCGCCGGGGGAGAGGCGGAGGAAGCGGGCCTTGCCGGTGGCATCGGTGGTGGTGGAGCGCGAGCCGCCGATCTGGGTCGGGCTGGAGATGGTCACGGTGGCGCCGGCGATGCCGCGGCCGGACGCGTCGGTGACCGTGACGGAGAGGGAACCGTCACCGGCCGCGTGGGCGAGGAAGCCGGAGGCGATGATGAGGGCGGCGGCACGTCCGAGACGCGGGTTCAAACTCCGCATAGAGGTCTCCTAGAGGGGAGGGTTGAAGGGCGGGGTGAAGGGATACCTCTGGGATTCAAATCGAATCTGGCGTCTTTGTCCAGAACTTGAGACGCACTATTTACCGCCACGACCCACACCCGTCACACGAACAAGACCGATTTATTCCACGACCGAGAGGCACCACTCGGGCCTGGAAACACTGGAGTCGGAAAGTCGAATCCATCCAGAAGGCATCGTCGATGCCTTTTTTTCCCCATGCAAGACACTCAGCAGGGCCTGCCCCGGCTCCACCCGGTCCCCGACCGTCACATGCACGCGCAGGCCCACGCCGAGGTCCAGCACGTCGTCCCGGGTCTGGCGGCCCGCGCCCAGGCCCGCGGCGTAGACGCCCAGGGCCCGGCTGTCGATGGATTCCACCCAGCCGGCCCGGTCCGCCACCACGGTGGTGGTGGCGAGGGGCTGGGGCAGCCGGCTGAAGTCGTCCAGGGCCGCGGGGTCCCCGCCGTTGTGGGACACCCACCGACGGAACGTCTCCATGGCCCGCCCCGACGCCACGCATTCGGCCACCTTGGCCTCGGCCTCGGCGAGGTCCCGGGCCGCGCCGCCGAGGACGAGCATCTCCGCCGCCAGGCGGAAGCTCATGCGGGCCAGGTCGCCGTAGGCATGGTCCCCCTTGAGGATCTCCACGGACTCCATGACCTCCAGGGCGTTGCCGATCGCCCAGCCCAGGGGCTCCTCCATCCGCGTGATCAGGGCCTTGATGCGCATGCCGTGGGCCTTGCCCACGTCCACCATGCTGCGGGCCAGGGCCGTGGCGTCCTCCAGGGTCTTCATGAAGGCGCCATTGCCGCACTTCACGTCGAGGACGAGGGCGTCGGCGCCCCCCGCCAGCTTCTTGGACATGATGCTGGCGGTGATGAGGGGGATGGACTCCACGGTAGCGGTGATGTCCCGCAGAGCGTAGAGCTTCCGGTCCGCCGGGCAGACGTCGCCGGTCTGGGCGCTGTTGGCGAAGCCCGTTTCCCGCAGGGAGCGCAGGAACTCCGCCTCCGAGAGCTCGACCTTCAAGCCGGGGATGGCCGCGTACTTGTCCACGGTGCCGCCGGTGTGGCCCAGCCCCCGGCCGCTGAACATCGCACAGGGCACGCCGCAGGCGGCGACGATGGGCCCGAGGACGAGGGTGGTCTTGTCTCCCACCCCGCCGGTGCTGTGCTTGTCCACCTTCACGCCCGGGACGGCGGAGAGGTCCACCGTCTTGCCCGAATCCCGCATGCCCAGGGTCAGGGCCAGCGTCTCCTCGGTGCTCATGCCCCGCCAGCAGATGGCCATCAGCAGGGCCGCGCTCTGTTCATCGGGGATGGTCCCCGCTGCGGCACCCCGGACCCAGAAGGCGATCTCCTCGGGATCGAGGGTGCCGCCGAGCTTCTTTTTGTAGATCAGGTCGTACATCCGCATGGGAGCACCTCCGGGAGGGGCCTCAGATGCCCTTGGCCTTCTGCTCCAGCTGGGCGAAGGCCGCGCCCTGGGGGAACTCGGCGCGGTAGTCCGAGAGGTCCTTGAGTGCCGCCGCGCGATCCCCAGACAGGCAGCGGGCATCCATCAGGGTCGTCCAGTAGACGTCCGCCCAGGGCGCGCCGGCCTTGGCCTTGCCGCGAAGGGGGAGGAGCAGGTCCAGGGCGGGCTTCCCCTGACCGAGGGCGACGAACCGGGCGGCGGCCTGGATCCGCTCCAGGGGGCCTTCCGGCGCCGGGAGCTCGGTGGCGGACTTCCCCTCCAGCATGAGGTGGAAGGCGTTGGCCTCGGCCAGGGCCGAGGCGCGGCGGGAGCCCGGGGCCTCCAGCGCCAGCTTCTCGAGCGCGGGAAGGTTGGCCCGGAGCCGCTGCTCGTAGCCCTGGGAGGCGTCCACCGACTGCGGATCCCCCTCGATGGCCCGGAGGAGCTCGGCCCGGGAGGCCTCGAAACGCTCGATGCGCCCCACCTGCCAGGCGCGGTACCCGAAGAAGCCCGCCACCAGGAGCACCAACACGCCACCGGTGACGAGGAGGGGCCTGACGAGACCGGTCTCCACATCGTCCGCGCTGGCCAGCTTCGCCTGGAAATGGGCGAGGCTCTGGGCCGGCTTCTGGACCTGGATCTCTTTGTTGCGGATGTCGGCCATGGCTTGCTCCGAATCCCCTAGCATGCCCCAGGCCTCCGGCCTTCGCACTTGAAAACCCCGCCTTCCCTGGTAATCTGGCGCTTCCCGCCTGGGTAGCTCAGTTGGTAGAGCAATGGATTGAAAATCCATGTGTCGGCGGTTCGATTCCGTCTCCAGGCACCAACACGAAGGCCCCCGATCTTGGGGGCCTTCGTGTTGGCGGAGACGGAATCAAATCCGAATTCCTTGGGTCGCGCCCTGGAGCCTGGAGGTCGCGCGAGCGGCCACAGGGTGGAAGCGGCCCTGGGAGACGGATTCGAACCCGCATCCTCGGGCCGCAACCGGCCCTGGGGTGCTGGCTACAGCCCCTTGATGGGGGACGGGGCATACCCGTCAGCGTAGGTGGTGGGCACCTTCCGGGCGATCTCCTCCTCGAGCTGGCCCAGGATCCGCTGCTGCTGGTCCCGCATCCAGGCGGGCCCGAGCTGGGGCTTGACCTCCTCGTAGCCGGGGATCGCCTGGCCGGCCTTCTTCGCGTCGGCGGCCACGCGGTCGTAGAAGGCCCTCAGCTCGGCTTCCGGAGGGGTGGTGGGGAGCCGCTTGGCGATCATCGCGCGCCGGTACGCCGCGGCCATGGCCACCTTCAGCTCGGCCTGGACCTTCGGGTCCCGGTCCAGGCCTTCACGCTTGGCGACCTGCAGCACCGCGTAGGCGCTGGCGAGGTTCGAGAGGAGCTCGTTCCGCTGGGTGCGCTGGCGGGGATCCGGATCCTCCAGGAGGGCCTTCGCCCGCGCGGCGTCCGGGGCCATGCGCTCGACCAGGTCCTTGAACTCCGCGGCCGTGATCTTCTCCGCGCCAACGGTGGCCAGGACGGGGCCCGAATCCTTGGAACCCTTGCCGCAGCCGAGGGCGGCCAGGAAGGCCAGGCCGAGAGAGATGGACATCACGCGCTTCATGGAGGACTCCAGGGCTCGAATGGACCAGAATGACAGGTTGTGCCGGTGCCGGCAGTGAGGAAGGAGTCACGATGGCGCTCCCCCAGGAGCTTCTGGACCTCGACCTGGTGGTCTATTCCGCGGCCTGGTGCCCGGACTGCCGCCGCCTCGACCGATGGCTCGCCGAGGCCGGGCTCGAGCTGCCCAAGGTGGACATCGAGGCGGTCCCGGGCGCCGCGGAACGGCTGGAGGCCGAGACGGGGAAGCGCGGGATCCCCTACCTCCTGGTGAACGGCCGGACCTGGGTCCGGGGCTATCACCGCGAATTCCCCGGGCGATTCAACCCCGACCTGCTGGTCAACGAACTTCGGGAGGCGGCCGCGGCTCCCGTGGGCTGAGACCAGGCGCGTCCAACCCCCCAGATTCCCAATAAAACCGGGGACCTGGACGGGCCTTCGTGGCATCCTAGGAGGTTCCCTCCCCGGGAGTTTCTCGGAGCCGGCGTGGCCAATCTCTTCTCCCCGACCTTCTGGACCAACCTCTTCACCGCCGACCTGGCCATCGACCTGGGCACGGCGTCCAGCCTGATCCACACCAAGCAGGCCGGCCGCATCGTGGTCTACGAGCCCTCCATCGTGGCCATCAACACCCACACCGGCGATGTCGAGGCGGTGGGCGACGAGGCCAAGCAGCTCTTGGGCCGCGCGCCCCAGGGCGTGCGCACCATCCGTCCCATGAAGGACGGCATGATCTTCGAGGTGGACGCCGCCGAGAAGATGCTTGCGGCCTTCATCGCCAAGGCCCGGCCCGAGCGCAAGTTCTTCAGCCGCATCGTGGTCTCCGTGCCGCCCCGGGCCCACCAGGTGGCCCGGCGCGCGGTGCGCCAGTGCTGCTACGACGCCAAGGCCGGCGAGGTCTTCCTGGTGGACCAGACCATGGTGGCCGCCATCGGCGCCGGCCTCGCCATCAACGAGAAGCGCGGCTGCATGATCGTCGACATCGGCGGCGGCACCACCGACGTCGCGGTGATCTCCTACAACGGCAAGGTCTTCTCCGACTCGATCCTCATCGCTGGCGACGAGATGGACGAGGCGATCATCAAGTACATCCGGGAGAAGTACAACGTGCTCATCTCGGAGGCCTCCGCCGAGGAGGTGAAGTGGTCCCTGGGCTCGGCCTTCCCCTCTGCCGAGACCCGCACCATGGAGATCAGCGGCCGCGACCAGTTCGAGGGCCTGCCCAAGACCCTCACCCTCAACGACGCGGAGATCCGCGAGGCACTGGCCGAACCGGTCAACGCGGTCATCGACCTGGTGCGCAAGGCCCTCAACGAGACACCGCCCCAGCTCGCGGCGGACCTCATCGACCGCGGCATCTGCCTGGCCGGCGGCGGTTCCCTGATCCAGGGCCTGGACGACCGCATCCGCAAGGAGACCCACCTGCCGGTCTTCCGGGCGGAGAACCCCCAGACCGCCGTGGTGCGCGGCACCGCGATGCTGCTGGACGACATCCCCTTCCTGAGACGCATCCAGATCCTCGACTAGGGCCCCATGAAGCGCCGGAGCGCCATCCTCACGGGAGCCGGCCTTCAGCGGATCGCCGTGGCCCTCCTGGTGCTCGTCCACCTCGTGTGGGTGGCCTGGGGCCGCGGTCCAGGGTTCCTGGTGCGGCGCACGCTCGGGCTCCTCACCGGGCCCTCCGAGCGTCTCGCCCAGAGGTGGGAGGCCTGGCGCGCGGCCCGGGACCAGCGCCTGCGCGGCCTCGCGGAGGCCCAGGCCGAGATCCAGCGGCTTCGGCAGGCCCTCGCCGACGCCCAGGTCCGGGAGGCCCAGGCCGCGCCGAGGCTCGCGGAGGCCGAGGAGGCCGTGCGGCTCCTCGGGCTGCAGCACCAGCTGCCCCTGGATCTCCGCGCCGCGCGGATCCTCGCGAACACCCGGAATGCGCCCTTCGGCGGCCTGCTCGTGGACCGCGGCCGCGACCTGGACCTCCGGGAGGACCAGGGCGTGATCGCTCCGGAGGGCGTGGTGGGCCGGATCTGGCACGTCGCGCCGACCCAGTCCACCATCCTGCCGCTGGACGCCTACAACGCCTCCACCGCGGTGATGCTGGGCCGCTCCCGGGCGACGGGCGTCCTGCAGGGCACCGGCCCCGGGCGCGCCGAGATCCGCTACATCAGCAGCCAGGAGGTCGTGCAGCCCGGGGAGCCCGTCTTCACGTCCGGCCTGGACCGGGTCTTCCCCCGGGGGCTCCTGGTGGGCTACGTGTCCTCCGTGCGGCCCAAGGACATCGAGCTGCGCATCGAGGTCTCCCTCGCGGCCCCCCTCGACCGCCTCCACCTGGTCCTGCTCCTTCCGCCCAGCCCGCCTTTGGAACTCCAGGCCGCCGCGCCGCCCCAGCCCGGGAGTTCCCCCGACGCGGGCCTCCCGCGCCAGGCTCCGGCGAAGGGGGCCCGATGAGCCCGAAGCCCTCGCCCCTGCCCATGAAGGCCGAGGCCCTGGCCCTCCTGACCCTGGTCGCGATCTTTCTCCTCGCGCCCTGGCCCAATGTCCAGGCGGTGCTCCACCTGCTGCTGGTGGTGGGGCTCGCGGCCCAGGCCCGCTCGCCCCTGACCACAGCCCTGCTCGCCTGCGCGGCCGGCTGGATCGTGGAGGGGACCCTCCGGGCGGTGCCGCGCATGGGCGGCACGCCGCTGGCCGACATGGCGGTGGCCCTGGTGGCCCGCTACCTCCTCGCGCGGGCCCCCGGGGGGCGACTCGCCGCCTTCTGGAGCCGCTACGCGGTGCTCGCCGCCGCCCATGGCCCCCTGGCCCACGCCTGCGCGTGGCTGGCCAACGGCCCCCACGCCTGGGGCTGGGGCTGGCTCGTCTCCCTCCTCACCGTGCCCCTGTGGGGTACAGTGGCTTGGCGCCTGCAACGGCGCCCCTTCGACCGCTGAGCCCGGCGCCCGGACCGCAGAACCATGGACCTCCGCCAGAGCCGAACCCTCCGCAACCGCCTGAACGTCCTCCAGGCCTTCGCATGGCTGATGATCCTCGGCCTGGCGGTGGTCTACGGGTGGCTGCAGCTCGTGCGGTCCAGGGAGCTCCAGCGGCTCGCGCAGCAGCAGGCGATCAAGGTCCGGACGACGCCGGCCCCCCGGGGCATCATCTTCGACCGCAACGGCTACCGGCTGGTGGACAATCGCCGGGCCCTGCACCTCGTGATCCAGAAGGAGGACCTGGCCACCGCGCTGCCCCAGGCCGAGGCCCTCGCGGCGGCCCTGGAGGTTGAGCCCGACCTCCTGCGTCGCAGGATCTCCCTGAGCCGGGGCGCCGGGGGCAACAAGGCCCTTCGCCTCCTCGACAACCTGGACGAGGCCGGCCTCGCCCAGGCCGAGCGGCTCCGCGCCCGCTTCCCCTTCCTCAGCATCGAGGTGGCGCCCTCCAGGGTCTACCAGGGCGACGAGCTGGCCGGCCACGTCATCGGGTACGTCGGCGAGGTCACGCCGGAGGTCTACGCCCGGAGCAACGGCCGGTTCCAGCTCAACGAGATCGTCGGGCGGAGCGGCTTCGAGCTGAGCCGTAATGAGCAGCTCAAGGGCGAGGACGGCCAGCGGCGGATCCTCGTGGACCACCTTGGCCGCGAGGTGGCCCTCTTCGGCCTCCACGAGGCCAAGCCCGGCCGCAGCGTCTACCTCACCCTCGACGCCGGCCTGCAGAAGGTGCTGATGGACAGCTTCGGCGAGGAGCAGGGCGCCGGGGTCGTCATCGACCTCCGCGACGGCGGCATCCTGGCCATGGTCAGCAGCCCCGGCTACGACCCCAACATCTTCCTCCACCGCCTGGAGCAGGAGACGGTGGACCTCTACTTCCGCAACCCCAGCCGGCCCCTCCTCAACCGCGCCACCCAGGGCCTGTATCCGCCGGGCTCCACCTACAAGCTCCTCGTGGCGCTCTGCGCCCTGGAGAAGGGCATCATCACCCCGGAGACGGTCTTCCATTGCGCGGGGCGGAAGACGTACTACGGCCGGGAGTTCCGCTGCGACGGGGTCCACGGCTCCATCGGCCTCGTGCAGGCCATCGCCCACAGCTGCGACATCTATTTCTACGAGCTGGGCATGCGCCTGGACGTGGACGACATCTACGCCACGGCGGCGAAGTACGGCCTCGCCGCGCCCACCGGCGTGGACCTCCCCCACGAGCTGGGCTCCCGCATCCCCAACCGGGAGTGGAAGCGCCGCAACGCGAAGCGGAAGGTGGACGAGAAGTGGTACGCGGGGGAGACCATCAGCGTCGCCATCGGCCAGGGCCAGAACGGCCTGACGCCCCTCGCCCTCGCGCGCTTCTACGCCGCCCTGGCGACCAAGGGCAAGCTCCTGACCCCCCACCTGCTCTACGGCGTCCGGAGCGACGAGACCAGCAAGATGGAGGTCGCTCCCGCGCCGCCTCCGAAGGAGACCGGACTGGACCCGCGGTTCTGGGCGAGCCTCGCCGAGGGCATGGTCGGCGTGGTGCGCTACGGCACCGCCAAGGACAGCTACGACCCGCGCCTCGGCATGGCCGGCAAGACGGGCACCAGCCAGGTCACCACCTTCGTGGACAAGCAGCACTACGCGAAGCTGGCGAAGAAGTTCAAGGACAATGCCCTCTTCGCGGGCTACGCCCCCTACGACAACCCCCAGATCGCCTTCGCGGTGGTGGTGGAGAACGCCGGCTTCGGCGCCAAGACCGCCGCTCCCCTCGCGCGCAAGCTCTGCCAGTACTGGCTCGTGGACCGGCTCAAGCAGCCGCTTCCGCCCCCGGGCGGGAAACTCCCCGACGCCTTCGAGAAGAAGCCCGAGGAAGAGGAGTCCACGGCCGCCGAGACGGACGCGCGATGAGGCTTTCGCTGCGACCCCTGGACCCCTTCCTGGGCATCCTCATCCTCGCCCTCCTGGGCCTGGGCACCCTCACCCTCTACAGCGCGGGCCGCGGCACGGTCCACGCGAACCTCTGGATCCGCCAGTCGGTCTTCAACCTCGCCGGCCTCGCGGCGATGACGGTCCTGGCCAACTGGGACCACCGCCGCGTGCTCCGCAGGAGCCTCCCCGTCTACCTCGCGAGCCTGGCCGCCCTCGTCCTCGTGCTGATCCTCGGGAAAGTCGTCTCCGGCTCCAAGAGCTGGCTCTCCCTCGGCGGGGTGAGCCTGCAGCCCTCGGAACTCGCCAAGTGGGTGACCCTTCTCTTCGTCGCCCACCGCCTGGGGACGCGGCCGCCGGAGGAGGTGGGGAACCTGGAGCTGCTCGGGGGCGCGGGCCTGGTGCTCTTCCCCATGCTCCTGGTGCTCAAGCAGCCGGACCTCGGGGTGGCCCTCACGTTCACGCCCATCCTCCTTCTCATCCCCCTCGTCCGCGGCCTCCGCCTGCGCTGGGTCCTCCTCGGCCTCGCGGCCTCCGCGGCCCTCGCCACGGCGGCCTGGAACTATCGTCTGAAGCCGTACCAGAAGGAGCGCATCCTCACCTTCCTGGATCCGACCCGGGACCTCCAGGGCAAGGGCTACCAGGTCCACCAGAGCCGGATCGCCATCGGGGCCGGGGGCCTGCTGGGGGAGGGCTTCACCGCCGGCTCGCAGACCCAGCTCAACTTCCTCCCGGTGAAGACCACGGACTTCGTCTTCTCCGTCTGGGCCGAGGAGCGCGGCTTCCTCGGGGTGGCCCTCGTGCTGGCGCTCTTCGGGGCCTTCCTCTCGCGCCTCCTCTCCATCGCCAAGGAGGCCCGCGACGCCCCGGCCGCCTATTTCTGCGCCGGCGCCGCGGGCATCTTCGGGCTGCACGTGCTCATCAACGCCGGCATGGTGGCCGGCGCGGTCCCCACCACCGGGATCCCCCTGCCCTTCTTCACCTATGGCGGCTCCAGCACCCTCAGCTTCTTCCTGGCCCTGGGCGTGGTGATGAACGTGCACCACCAGGGCAAGACCCGATGATCCCCGCCGCCCGGGCCGGGCACCGCCTCAAGGCGGCTGGCCGGACCCTGGAGGCCCTGGAGGCCTTCCGGGACGCGGCCCGGCGCGAGCCGG
>JBDIBF010000047.1:0-23076 GCA_039812765.1 Holophagaceae bacterium | reverse complement strand
GGCCTCGGCGACGTCACCGGCAACACCAGCCGATCCGTCTCCCCGGCCTCCACCACCACCTACACCCTCACCGCCATCAACGCCGCCGGATCCGTCTCCGCTTCCGCCACCGTCACCGTGGTGGCGCCGCAGCCCCCGGTCATCGCCAGCTTCACCGCCACGCCCTCCACCCTCATCCAGGGGCAATCCGCGACCCTCGCCTGGACCGTCACCGGCGCCACGGGGCTCGTCCTGGACCAGGGCATCGGCGCGGTGACGGGCACGAGCCTCGGGGTCACCCCGACGGCCACCACGACCTACACCCTGAGCGCCGTCAATGCCGCCGGCACCACCACCTCAGCGGCCACGGTGACCGTGCTGCCCCCGGCCCCGGCCTCCTGCTCCGGCATGGACCTCGGGGTGGGGGCGGACTTGAAGGGCACCCAGGTCTTCGCGGCCTCGAGCGCCTGGAACCAGGACATCAGCGGCCTGCCCGTGGATCCCAATTCCGCCACTCTCATCGCCACCATCGGGGCCTCCAAGGGCCTCAAGGGGGACTATGGCGCGGGGCTCTGGGCCGGGGGGAAAATCGGCATCCCCTACGTGGTGGTGTCGGGCCAGCCCAAGGTGCCCATCACCTTCACGGCCTATGGGGACGAGAGCGACCCCGGCCCCTATCCGGTCCCCTCGACGGCCCCGATCGAGGGGGATCCCGCGGTACCCAACGACGGGGACCGCCATGTGCTGGTGCTGGACCGGGACACCTGCACCCTCTACGAGCTCTACCGCGCCTTCCCCGTCGGGGGGGGCGCCTCCTGGAAGGCCGACAGCGCCACGGTGTGGGACCTGAAGGGGGACACCCGTCGGCCCCTGGGATGGACCTCCGCCGATGCGGCCGGGCTGCCGGTCTTCCCCGGCCTCGTGCGCTACGACGAGGCGGCCGCCGGCCAGATCCGGCATGCCCTGCGCTTCACCGCCAACCTGACGCGGAAGGCCTTCACCCCTCCCGCGACCCACTGGGCCTCCAGCAGCACCGATCCCGCGCGCCCGCCCATGGGCATGCGCGTGCGCCTCAAGGCGGGCTACGACATCAGCGGATTCAGCCCCACCACCCAGGCGGTGCTCCAGGCACTGAAGACCTACGGCATGATCCTCGCGGACAACGGCTCCGACTGGTACATCTCGGGCGCTCCGGACGAGCGCTGGAACAACTCGGCCATCGCGGAACTCTCCAGGGTGAAGGGTTCCGACCTGGAAGTGGTGAGGATGGGCACGATCTACACCTCCGTGCCCGCGGGCGCGCCGCCTTCCATCACCGTCTTCTCCGCCTCCCCGGCCACGGTGGCCGCGGGGCAGGCCTCCACCCTCAGCTTCACCGTCACGGGCGCCAGCACGGTGATCATCAGCCCGGAGGTCGGGGTGGTGACCGGCGGGGCCACCGCAGTCTCCGTCCATCCAGGCGCCACCACCACCTACACCCTAACGGCGACGAACGAGGGCGGCGCGGTCACGCGGACGGTGACCGTCACGGTCTCAGGGGCCTCCTTCATCACCCCCGACGACCCCGGCAGCGCGGACCTGCGCTTCACCCTCCACACGGGCCAGGCGGTCCACCCCATCTCCCGCTGGATCTACGGCTACAACGGCGGCGTGTGGGACGGCTCGATGGCCCCGGGCACCACCCTGGGCCGGCTGGGCGGCAATCGCTGGACGGCCTACAACTGGGAGACCAACGCTTCCAATGCGGGCTCGGACTGGGGCCCCTACAGCAACGACGGGTACCTCAGCGCGAGCAGTACGCCAGGTGAGGCCGTTCGGCCCTTCGTGGCCAACGCCCAGACTGCCGGCGCGGGGATGATCGTCACGGTCCCCCTGCAGGGCTGGGTCGCCGCCGACAAGAACGGGAACGTGGATGTCAGCCAGCCGGTCAGCTCCCGCTTCCTCCCTTCCCAGGCGAAGAAAGGCGCGGCCTTCTCGAACCCGCCGAGCGCCTCGGACGGGAAGGTGTACCAGGACGAGTTCGTGTGGTGGCTGGACGGGCGCTTCCCTACGGCCCGCACCGACCCGGCGCGTCCCATCTTCTACATGCTCGACAACGAGCCGGACCTCTGGAACAGCACGCACCTGGAGGTGCAGCGGAGCAAGCTGCGCTACGACCAGCTCATCCCCGCAAGCATCGCCTTGGCCGGCGCCATCAAGGACGTGGTGCCGCAGGCCCTGGTCTTCGGGCCCGCGAGCTACGGCTGGAACGGCTTCGTGAATCTCCAGGACGCCCCGGACGCCGGCGGACGGGACTTCCTGGAGACCTACCTCGCCCAGTTCCAGTCCGCCTCCTCGACCCAGGGGCGGCGGCTCCTGGACGTGCTGGACCTGCACTGGTACTCCGAGGCCCAGGGCGGCGGCCAGCGCGTGGCCGGCGGTGACAACAGCGCCGCGGTGGCCGCGGCGCGGATCCAGGCGCCCCGCAGCCTCTGGGATCCCGCGTACACCGAGACGAGCTGGATCACGCAGTGGTCGACCCTCGGCCCCATCCGCCTCATCCCCCGGATGATGGACAAGATCGCCACCAGGTATCCCGGCACCCTGCTGGCCTTCAGCGAATACAACCACGGCGGCGAGGACCACATCAGCGGTGGCCTGGCCCAGGCCGACACGTTGGGCGCTTTCGGCCGGGAGGGCGTTTTCGCGGCGAACATGTGGCCTCTCGCCTCGAACCGCGCCTTCAGCTACGGAGCCTTCCGCCTCTACCGGAACTACGATGGCTCCGGCGGCGCCTTCGGGGACATGAGCTTCAGCGCCACGGTGAGCGACAACGCCATGGGCAGCGTCTACGGAAGCCTGGACACCGGCAGCCCTGCCAGGGTGGTGGCCGTCCTCCTCAACAAGGACAGCGTCACGCACTCCGCCGGGCTGGCCCTGACGCACACCCAGCTCTTTAGCCGTGTCGAGGTCTACCAGCTGACCGCCGCCTCCCCGGTCAGCGGCGGTTCGGCCATCCCCCAGCGGCAGGCGGACGTTCCGCTGACCCTCCGGAACGCGCTGCGGCTCACGCTTCCGGCCTGGAGCGCCACCGTGCTGGTGTTCCGCCCCTGAACGCGCCAGCCCCCGGTCGAACCGTGGGCTGGCGGGAGGGGATCGCGGTCAGAACTTCAGGCCGAGGTAGATGCCGAAACTGGCGTTGGGCGCCATGGACTTGAGGTTCCGGTCGTCGATCACCGTCAGGCCCATGACCGTGTTCTGGGAAGTCTTGGTGATGGCGACGCTGGCATCCAGTCCGACGAAGGGCTGGGTTCCACCGGCCTTCCAGGACCAGTCGCCGCTGACGCGGAACCAGGGGCGGAGGTAGGTCGCCTTGTGCTCGACAGGACCGCTACCGGTACCGCCGGAAACGAAGAGGTAGCCCTTGGTGGACAGGGCCTCCCCCCGACCCTCGAGGTGGGTGCCCAGGCTGAAGTTGCCGAACTCCCAGAGGTAGCTGATGCCGGCGACCCAGTAGGAGTAGCCGAACTTGACGTCCGTGGCGTCCACGGAGACACCGGGGGAGACGGGGCCGTTGGTCTCGAACTTCGAGGTGGATTCGAGGCGCCCGCCGATCTGGTAGAACCAGTTGCTGGTGCCAGGGAGCTCGCCCATGAAGCGGATCCCGAAGCCGGTCTGGGCCTTGGCCTGGTCCGTCACTCCCGTGCTCCCGATCTGCGCGATGACCTGCTCGGAGGGGCGCGTGAAGTCACCGAAGATCTGGATGCGGGCCTCCCCGGCAGGGGACTGCCCCAAGAGGGCGCCGGCGCTGAGGGCGGCGGTCAATAGGCTGAGCTTCTTCACAGGACCTCCTGGGCTAGGAATGGGAAGCGAGGGCAGGCGTCAAGGGGTTGTCGCGGTCTGGACTGGTGCAATCAGGGTGCCACCAGGGTGAGGGGGCCGTTCACGACCACGATGTCCCAGTGGTAGTTGAATGGGATCTTGTGGGCGTTGTTCACGTTCACGCCGCCGGGGAGCACGCGCATCGTCGCCGAGGCTGTCTTGATGGCGTCGATCCAGTCAGGCCGGTTGAGGGCCCGGGCGCCGGGGGCGGGGTGGTTCTTGAGGATGGACTTGATGCCGTAGACCACGAGGGAAGCCGTGCCGGAAGTGGGGCGCAGCTCCAGCGGGATGTCGAACCAGCAGTAGCCGGGGGCGACCTTGTCCGTGCCCCCCGGGGCCGGGCCATCGGCCGCGCTGCGGCCGCTGGGGAGGTAGGTCCGGGCATCGGTGAGGATCAGGTCCGCGGTGGACTGGGTCCCGGCCGGGAAGCTCCCCGGGAGCAGGAAGTGCTGGGTCGTGCCGGTCCTGAGTTCGACCACCCAGAAGTCGGGGGGTACGGGGTTGCCGTTCGCGTCGCGGGTCGGGTTGTACCAGGTGACCCGGTAGCCGCCGGTGCTGCTGCCGGTCAGCCCGCCGTTGGCGTTGCGACCGCGCTTGTCGACGACAGTGTCGAGGGGAGGCGCGAAGCCGAAGATCTGGACCGCGTCGGTGGAGGCCCCCGAGACCGCGAGCGGCGGCTGGGAGGTCAGGTCATCGGCGAGCCAGGTCCGGCTGATGGCGGATCCGGTGGCACTGTTGTAGTAGGGTGCGTAGGCGGCCCAGAAGAAGCGGCCGACCCCGGTGTTGCTGGGCGTTCCGCCGTTCACGGCCACCGGGGAGGCATTGGTGAACCCGGGGCCGCCCCGGGCGGTGAGGTCGAAGCCGGAGTTGTCGGGCGCGATCCCCGAGAGCTTGGGCCAGGCGGTGGGGTTGCTGTTCCTGAAGTAGGCGAAGGTGCTGATGTCATCCAGGTAGGAGAGCGATGCCTGGTTGAGCACGAGCGGGCGCGCCCACACCTTCGTCCAAAGGTATTCCGACATGGAGAAGATCGTGCGGGTCGGGGCGAAGTAGTAGGTCCGGCTCTGGTTGGGGACGCGGTCGGGGTCATTGCCGTCATAGGGGACCGGCAGGCCGTTGATGCCGCCCTGGAAGGGCACGGCCCCGGGGGTCGCGTACACCGCCTGGGAGAACATGGAGGCCACGGCCGGATCCATGGCCGTGGGCGCCAGGAGGGCGGTGGTGGACGGGTTCGTCGAGCCGGAAATCGTGATGTCGTAGGGATCCGTCACGCCCCCGGGGATCCTGAAGGCCTGGAATGCCCAGGCCGCGAAGGTGTCGGACTTCGCGTTGTCCGCCGTGTATTTCGGCCCGTCGAGCACGAAGCCCATGTTCCCGGGCGACCCTGGCGTGGTGGTGGGGTCAGGTACGGGGGCCTCGCCCAGGCTGTTCGTGGTGGGGGCCAGCAGGAAGCCGGTCCACTCGGCGAAGCTCTGGTTGCCGCGGAGGCCGCTGAAGGCGTACACGACGTTGCTGCCCTGGACCCACTGGTTGAGGGCTCCCAAGGTGTCGCCGGAGTCCAGGGGGATGGAGAGGCGGTCCAGCCAGCGCGTGTTCGGCGGGGTATTGCCGATGACCAGGTCGCCGTTCACGTAGCCCTGGAGGCGGCGCTCAGCGGGATTGGAGTTCTCTGGGGCGAAGCCCTGTCCGGTCACGAGCTGCAGGGTCGGGTTGTAAGGTGGAGCCGCGTTTTCGAACCCGAAGCTGGAACGGGTGGAGTCCACGATGGTGCCGAGGCTGGGGTCGGCGAAGGGGCCTGTGGGGGCGTTGGGGATGCGCAACAGGTAGCCGGTCGAGTCCACGCCGAATCCCGGGATCTGGACGTAGAAGGGGAGATTGGAGCGGACCGGGATCTGGGCCTGGGCCTGGCCGGAGGGATCGGAGACCCTGAAGGTATTGATAAGCCCGTCCTGGAAGATCGTGAGCGTCGCGCCGAGACCGTTGGCCGCGGTGCGCGCAGGGGAGAGGCTGGCCACCGCGTTGTTGTCCGCCTTCAGGCGGTAGAGAAGCGTGATGTTGAAGCTCTGGGTGTTCGTGCCGTCGACGATCACCCACTTCCGATAAGTCTTCCGGCTGGCCAGGGGACCGTTGTCCGAGCTGCGTCCGAAGGCGTCCTTGACTTTCAATTCAACTAGGTAGGGTGTGATGGTCCCCGCACTGGCGCTGAAGACCACCTCGCCAGGGTCGGCCTGGTTCGAGCTGGATGGCACCCCGCCCTGGAAGGTCCAGGCATAAGACAGGCTGGCGTCCCCGCTGCCCGGGACGGTCCCGGTGCCGCGGAAGAGAATCTTGCCGCCACTGGGGATGACCACCAGGTCGGGATCGTTCGGACCGGGAGGATTGAAGAGCCCGATTGCGGAGTTGCTGGGAAGCTCCCCGTTGGTGGGCAGCGTTCCGCTGGCCTGGGGCGTGGTGATCATGGCCGTGGGGTAGGTGTTGTACGTGACGTTGAAGATCCGGGTCTGCTCGATGGCCGCGCCGTTCACCGATCGGCTGTCGGTGGCGTTGACCCGCACCGTGACGGCCTGGGTCGAGCTGGTGAAGCTATCAGGGAATGTGTGGGTGAGCGTTTGCGGCGAGCCCGTGGCGGTGCCGGTCGCGGTGCCGGTGGTCACAGGCGTTCCATCCCCCCAGTCCACGGTGTAGGTGAGGGTGTCGCCGTCGAGGTCCGACAGGGTGAACGCGAGGGATACGGGCTTGGAAGTGAACGCGGAAACAGTGGTGCCCGCGGGATTGGTGATCGTGATGACGGGCCGGTTGTTGGCTCCGGAAAGGGTGTTGATCGTGATGTCGGGGCCGGTCACCAGGTCGCTGCTCACGCCGGTGGAATCGGTCACCTTCACTGTCGGGTGCGCCACGCGGGTCCCCGCGGTGCCGGTCCCGTTGTAGCGGACCGTGAAGGAGAAGAGGCCGCCGCCGTTGGCGATGGACTGGGTGACGACCGCGTTCGCGTCGCCCGGACTGAAGGCCACGTTCGAAAGGCCGATCGTCCCGTGGCCGGTGGAGGCCACCTGGACGGAGAAGTTGATGTTCACCCCGCCGCCGGGGTCCGCCTGGGCCGTGAGGGCGCCGGAGGGATTGGTGAAGGCCACCGTGATCGGCGAGGGGGCGGTGTCCACCTCGACGGTCCTGGTGAGGTAGGGGCCGGGCTGCCCGCTGGAGTCATAGGCCCTCACCCTCACCGTCTGGTTGCCGGACAGGGTGTAGCTGTGGTTCACCGAGGCGCTCGTGGTCTGGATCAGCTGCCCGCCGTTGTCGCCGAAGTCCCACTCGTACTTGGAGATGGAATCGCCGATGTCCGGATCGGTGGCCTTTGCCTGGAACGTGTAGACGCTGTACCGCGTCAGGACGACGTCCGTCGGCACGTAGGAAACGTCCGTGACCGTGGGCAGAGTGTTGCCCCGGCGCACCTCGCTCCCGCTGGTGACCTTGGACCCCCCTCCACAGCCGGCAAGGACGAGCCCGAGGACGGCCGGGAGGGCTTTCAGCAAGAAGTCATTCCTTTGCCGCATATAGGCCTCGGTGGGAATGGAAGAGAAAAATTCTCTCAAGACAGGTGATTACATAGATAGACGTGGGGTAAGCGTTCGTCAATCCTAGCACATTCATAAGTTGCTTTGGATTTATTCAGCGATCGTCCCCCCTGGCCCAGCCTTCCGATGCCTGGGCCGAGACCCGTCCGTGGCCCGGAGGAGGGTGGAAGGGTCGGTCCTTTGACCTCTGGAGAGGCATAAGCCCCCCTCGAAGCAAGGTTCACACCATACGAGCCGAGGGCGTCCCTACCCCTGGATCCAGATCGGATCCTCGCCCAGCAAAAGGGAGACGGCCCGCCGTCCCCGGGGGCCAGGGTCCACGGTGAATTCGTTCACCCAGGCCCTCACGTAGCGGCTGACCATGCCCCGGTCCATGCCCCGGCCGAAGGACTGGGCATAATCCACGCTCTCCTCGTGGCGTGCGATGGCCTGTTCGACGCTCCGGCGCATGAGCCCCGCGAACCGTGTCTTAGCTTCCGGGTCCAGGTCCCGGCGGATGGCGTTCCCGCCCATGGGAAGGGGCAGGTCCTCCCGCTCCTTCCACCAGGCCCCCAGATCCACGAGGCAGTGGAGCCCCAGGGCCTGGTACTGGAGCTGGCTCTCATGGATGAGCAAGCCGGCCTCCGCGCGCCCTTCGGCGACCGCCGGCAGGATCTGGTCGAAGGGGAGCACCTGGATCCGGGGTTCGAAGCCCATCCCCAGCCCGAGCCGGCGAAACGCCAAGTAGGCGCTGGTTCGCAGACCGGGCACGGCGACGGCTAGGCGGGGCCACTCCGTCGGGGGGAATGGCTCCCGGGCCACGACCACCGGACCCGTGCCCTCCTGGATGCTGGATCCGGCCGTCAGGAGGTCGTAGCGGTCCCGGATGGCCGGGTAGGCGCCGAAGCTGACGGCGGTGACGTCGTAGCGGGCTTCCGAGGCCCGCTGGTTGAGGACTTCGATGTCCTCCCGGACGAACTCGAAGGTGAATCCCCCGGGGTCCAGCCAGCCCAGCGCCAGGGGCGCCATCATGTAGGCATCGTCGCTGTCCGGGCTGTGGGCGATGGTGAGCCGCATCAGTAGCCGAACCCGTTCTTGCGGACGTGGAAGTAGGGTTTGGCCTCGGGGTTCTGGAGGGCGCCGCCCACCACTTCCCCGATGTAGATGAGGTGATCCCCGCCGGTCTCCAGGGTCCGGACGAGCTTGAGGACCAAGTGGGCGTAGCCCTGGGCGAAGACCGGCGCCGGGGCGCCGGCCACCAGGCTGTCCGGATCCTCCGCCCAGGGATCCACGCCCGGCTCGAAGCCCTTCCCGTAGCGCTTGAGGCTGGCGAAGTCCCCCTCGGCCAGGAGGTTCAGGGCGAGGTGGCCGCTGCCCTGCGCCAGGGCCTCGATGGGCCGCCCGGCCTTCACGCAGACGGCGACCAGGGGCGGCTCGAAGCTGACCTGCTGGAACCAGGAGGCCAGGAAGCCCGTGCGCTGGCCCCCGTGCTGGGCGGTGGCGATGGCGAGGCCGCTGGGGATCCTGCCCAGGGCGGGGCCCACCTGTTCCTGGAAGTCGGTCATGGTCGCTCCTTGATCGGGGGTTCAGGGCTTGCCGGCCTCGCCGTGGGGCTCGGGATGGCGGGCCTCATCGAGCTTCTGCTCCACCCGCCGCAGGGCCTTGGCCGCGAGGGCGTAGCCGGGATTGGACTCCAGGGCGCGGCCGAAGTGCTCGCGGGCCAGTTCGAGCCTGCCCGCCGCCTCGAAGATGCGCCCCAGGTTGTAGTGCGGGAAGCAATAGCTCTCGTAGCGCTTGGCTTTGAGCGCCATGCGCAGCCAGGGGATGGCGTCGTCGGGCTGGCCCAGCTCCAGGTAGTAGGCGCCGATGTCGTTGTAGGGATTCCCGAACTCGGGATCCAGGTCGATGGCCCGGTGGCAGTCCGCGATGGCCCCCTCGAAGTCCCGGTGGAAGGACTTGGCCCAGCCACGGAAGGTGAAGGCCTCCGGCGTGGGCTGGACGGCGAGGCTCTGGTCGTAGAGCTCGAGGGCCTGGTCGATCTCGCCCTTCATGTGGAGCTGATAGGCCCTGCCCATCACCTCCATGGCCTCCTGGCGCTTCTCGTCGCTCATGCCCCTCACCGCAGGCTCCACGCTACCCCTGTCCCTGCAGCCTGAGAAGGTGGGCCGCCTGGATGAGGATGTAAATCCCCATCCCCGCCACCAGGATGCCTCCCAGCCGGAGCAGCCGCTGCTTCCAGGCCTGGCCCAGGCGGGTGCTGGCCAGGCCGAGCCCCATCAGGACCGGGAGGTTGCCCAGGCCGAAGGCGCCCATGCCCGCGGCACCCATGCGCCAGGACCCGGCGTCGAGACTTTTCAGCAGCATCATGTAGACGAGGCCGCAGGGCACCAGCCCCCAGAGGAGGCCGAGCAGGAAGGGACCTCCTCCGGATGCCAGGCCCTTCCCGAGCACATGCTGCAAGGGCTTCGGGAGGGACCACTCCATCAGGGCGTCCGCCCGGCGGCCCAGCGCGAGGAGAAGGCCGAGGACCACCATCAGCGTCCCCAGCCCCAGCTTCACCCAGACCTGCCAGGGCCAAGCCTGGGCGGCCACCAGGGCCTGGCCCTCGGGGCGGCAGCAGGCATGCATGTCCTCCAGGGTCTGCAGGCGGGCGAAGCCGCCCGTCCAGCCGATGGCCGCCCCGAGCAGCGCATAGGTGGACACCCGGCCGAGCTGGAAGAGGAGGTGTCGGATCCAGGGCCGCCCGCCGCGCCGGGCCTGGGCCATGCCGAAAGCCGCCACCAGGGGGCCGCACATGCCCGCGCAGTGGCCGATGGAGCCCAGAAGGCCGGCCACCCACATCACCGCCAGCCAGGAGGCGGCATGGGGTTGGTTCAGCCAGGTTTCAAGCATGCGGGGTCCGAAACCTCCATCATTTCCGGCCCGGGCGGCCTGGGGAACGGGAGAATCCCGCGCCTTGGTCACCCTCCGGCCCACTGGTAAACTGGGCCCTTCGGCCCAAACACCAACCGCGGGGCATGCGAGGCCTTGAGGCCCACCCGCGTCCAGGAGCGCCTATGAGCCTTTCCGCCGTCCAAGCCCCGAGCTTCGTCACCAACAAGAAGCTCCTGTCCTGGGTCGAGGAGGTGGCCCGGCTCTGCGGACCGAAGGACATCCACTGGTGCGACGGCAGCCAGGAGGAGTACGACCGGCTCTGCCAGATGATGATGGACGCGGGCACCTTCCGGCGCCTCAACCCCGAGAAGCGCCCGAACTCCTACCTCGCCCTCAGCGATCCTGGCGACGTGGCCCGGGTGGAGGACCGCACCTTCGTCTGCACCGCGCGCAAGGACGACGCGGGCCCGAACAACAACTGGATGGACCCCGCCGACATGAAGGAGACCCTGCGCGGGCTCTTCCAGGGCTGCATGCGGGGCCGCACGATGTACGTCATCCCCTTCAGCATGGGGCCCTTGGGCTCGGACATCGCCCATATTGGCGTGGAGATCTCCGACTCGCCCTACGTGGCCGTGAACATGAAGATCATGACCCGCATGGGCAAGGCCGTGTACGACGTGCTGGGCGACGGCGACTTCGTGCCCTGTCTGCACAGCGTGGGCGCGCCCCTGGCCGAGGGGCAGAAGGACGTGCCCTGGCCCTGCAATCCCGACAACAAGTACATCTGCCACTTCCCCGAGACCCGGGAGATCTGGAGCTTCGGCAGCGGCTACGGCGGCAACGCCCTCCTGGGCAAGAAGTGCTTCGCCCTGCGCATCGCTTCCACCATGGCCCGGGACGAGGGCTGGCTCGCCGAGCACATGCTCATCCTCGGCGTGGAGGAGCCGCCCAGGGACGGGAAGCCGGCCGAGAAGACCTACGTGGCGGCGGCCTTCCCGTCGGCCTGCGGCAAGACCAACTTCGCCATGATCAACCCGCCGGAGCGGTACCGGGACTTCAAGGTCACCACCGTCGGCGACGACATCGCGTGGATCAAGCCGGGCAAGGACGGGCGCCTCTACGCCATCAACCCCGAGGCGGGCTTTTTCGGCGTGGCGCCGGGCACGTCCATAAAGTCCAACCCCAACGCCATGCTCACCATCACCAAGAACACCATCTTCACGAACGTCGCGCTCACCGCCGACGGCGACGTGTGGTGGGAGGGCATGACCGACGAGGTCCCCGACGGCCTCACGAACTGGCAGGGCCAGCCCCACGACAAGGCGAGCGGCAAGCCTGCGGCCCATCCCAACGCCCGCTTCACGGCGCCGGCGAGCCAGTGCCCCACCATCGACCCGAAGTGGGAGGACCCCGCCGGCGTGCCCCTCAGCGCCTTCATGTTCGGGGGACGGCGCGCCACCGCCGTGCCCCTCGTCGTGCAGGCCCACAACTGGAGCTTCGGCTGCTACGCCGCCGCCACCATCGGCTCCGAGATGACCGCCGCCGCCGCGGGCAACATCGGCGAGGTGCGCCGGGACCCCTTCGCCATGCTGCCCTTCTGCGGCTACCACATGGGCGACTACTTCAACCACTGGCTCCAGTTCGGCCGCGAGATCCCGGATCCCCCGCGCATCTTCATCGTGAACTGGTTCCGCAAGGGCCCCGACGGCAAGTTCCTCTGGCCCGGCTACGGCGAGAACATGCGCGTCCTCAAGTGGATCGTGGACCGCGTCCACGGCCGCGTGAGCTGCGTGGAGACGCCGCTGGGCTGGGTGCCCAAGCAGGAGGACGTGGACCTGGAGGGCATCCAGGGCTTCGACCCCGCGAAGTGGCATCAGGTCATGGCCATCGACAAGGACGAATGGCGCCGGGAGCTGCTGCTCCACGAGGAGCTCTTCGAAAAGCTCTATGACCGGCTGCCCAAGGAGTTCCCGCCCATGCGCCAGCTCCTGCTGTCGGCGCTGTGGCGCACCCGCCGCAAGATGGACGTCCCCCCGGGCCATTTCTGAGGCCCTTGAAACCCAGGAAGGCCCCGCCCCGGCGGGGCCTCTCCTTGTGATGGATGTCGCAGGGCCCGGGCGTCACCTTGAAGCTGCCATGGCCCGCCTCCTGCTCAACGACCGCCTCTTCGACGCCCCCGAGGGCGCGACCCTCCTGGACGCAGCCCGGGCCGCGGGCCTCGACATCCCCACCCTCTGCCAGGACCGGCGCCTGGACGCAGCGTCGGCCTGCCGGCTCTGCGAGGTGGAGGTGGAGGGCCAGGAGCGCACCCTCTGCGCCTGCGCCACGCCGGCCGCGGACGGCATGGCGGTGCGCACCCACACGGAGGCGCTGGAGGCCTACCGCCGCGGCGTGCTGGAGATGCTGGCCCGGCGCTACCCCGCGGACGCCCCCGCCCTCCTGCCGGAGGCCCCCTTCCACCGCCTCCTGGCCCGCTACGGCGTGGAGGCGAAGGGAGAACGGGACCCGGCCAAGGCCGACGCCTCGCATCCCTACCTGCACGTGGACATGAACCAGTGCATCGACTGCTACCGCTGCGTCCACATCTGCGCCGAGCTGCAGGGCCAGTTCGTGTGGAAGGTGATGGACCGCGGCGGCCGCACGCGGGTGGAGCCCGCCGCGGGCACCCTCCAGGACAGCGGCTGCGTCTCCTGCGGCGCCTGCGCGGACACCTGCCCCACCGGTGCCATCGTGGACAAGGCGCGGCTCGAGTTCGGCCCCGCGAAGGCCTGGACCCGCACCGTGTGCCCCTACTGCGGCACCGGCTGCGAGATGGAGGTGGGCACCCGGGACGGCCGCATCGTCCAGGTGAAGCCCGCGATGGACAGCCCCGTGAACCGCGGCCACCTCTGCGTGAAGGGCCGCTACGGCAGCGGCTTCGTGGACGCCCCGGACCGCGTCCTGCACCCGATGGTCCGCCGGGGCGGCGTGTGGAGACGCGCGTCCTGGGACGAGGCCCTGGACGAGGCCGCCGGCCTGCTGCGCCGGGTGCGGGACGAGCATGGCGGCGAAGCCATCGGCGTGCTCGGCTCCTCCCGGGCCACCAACGAGGAGGGCTTCCTCGCCCAGAAGTTTGCGCGGCTGGTGCTGGGCAGCGGCAACGTGGACTGCTGCGCGCGCGTCTGCCACGGCCCCAGCGCCGCTGGGCTGGCCGCGGCCGTGGGCACCGGAGCCGCCACCAACAGCTTCAGCGACATCGAGCGAGCCGCGTCCCTGATGGTCGTCGGCGCGAACCCCACGGAGAACCATCCCATCGTCGGCGCGCGGATCAAGCAGCGGGCCCTGAAGGGCGCGCCCCTGGTGGTCATCGATCCGCGGCGCACCGAGCTCGCGAAGCTGGCCACGGTGCACCTGGCCCTGAGGCCCGGGACCAACCTGCCGCTGCTGCTCGCCCTGGCCCACGTCATCGTCCACGAGGACCTCGCCAACGATGCCTTCGTGGAGGCCCGCACCGAGGGTTTCGAGGCCTTCGTCCAGTCCCTGGCGCCCTGGCCCCCGGAGCGGGCCGCCGAGGTCTGCGGCGTGGAGGCCGAGGCCATCCGGGCCGCGGCGCGGATCTACGCCACGGCCCGGCCCGCCTACATGTGCCACGGCCTCGGCGTCACCGAGCACATCCAGGGCACGGATGGCGTCGCCGCCCTGGCCCACCTCGCGATGCTCACCGGCAACCTGGGCGTGGAGGGCGCCGGCGTGAACCCCCTGCGGGGGCAGAACAACGTCCAGGGCTGCGCGCAGATGGGCTGCGAGCCCAAGCGGCTCACCGGCTACCAGCCCCTGGACAAGGCCCTCGCCGCCCACGAGGCCCGGTGGGGCGCCCGCCTTCCGGGCCCCGGCCTCGACGTGCTGCAGATGGTGGATGCGGCGGGAGCCGGCAACCTCAAGGCCCTGGTGGCCATCGGTTATGACGTCTACCTCTCCAATCCCGACGCGGGCACCACCGAGGCCGCCCTGGCGCAGCTGGAGGGTTGCGTGGTGGTGGACCTGTTCATGAACGAGACCGCCCGCGCCTTCGGGACGGTCTTCCTGCCGGTGTGCAGCAGTTTCGAGAAGGACGGCACCTTCATGAACGGCGACCGCCGGGTGCAGCGCGTCCGGGCCGCCCTCCCGCCCCGGGGCGAGTCGAAGACGGACCTGGAGGTGATGGCCCTCCTGGCGGACCGTCTCGGCTTCGGCGAGGCCTTCCGCTACACCGGCCCTTCGGAGGTCTGGGACGAGATCCGGGACCTCTGGCCCGCGGTGGCGGGCATCTCCTACGCGCGCCTCGAGGCCGGCGGGATCCAGTGGCCCTGCCCGACGGAATCGCACCCGGGCACCGCGGTGCTCCACCGGGAGGGCTTCCCCGTGGGGCCGCGGGCGTCCTTCCGCCCCCAGACCTGGAACCCCAGCGGCGAATTCGCGGGCGGCGACTGGCCACTCCAGCTCAACACCGGGCGCAGCCTCTTCCACTTCAACGCCGCCACCATGACGGACCGGACCCGGAACCGCGACCTCTGGCCCGTGGACGGCCTCGACATCCACCCCGGCGACGCCCGGGTCCACGGGATCGCCGACGGGGATCCCGTGCGCGTGGAGAGCCGCCACGGCGCCTTCACGCTGAAGGCGCGGATCACCGAGGACGTGCGGGAGGGCGAGCTCTTCTGCACCTTCCACGACGCGGCGGCCTTCGTGAACCGGGCCACCGGCCGCGGACGCGACCCCGTGACCCACACGCCGGAGTACAAGGTCACGGCCGTGCGCATCGCCAAGGCCTGAGCCCCGGGACCGGGGAATCCACTATCCTCGTCCCATGGCCGCCGAACCCCATCCCGGAACCTACTGCCAGAACTGCATGACCTGGAATCCCGGGGAGCGGGAGACCTGCAAGCGCTGCGGCACCCGGCTGCTGCTGGTGACCGGCGACCAGGGCTGGGAGGAGCCCGAGGACGAACCCGACGACGAGGATCTCGACGAGCACCTGCTCGAGCGCATCACCGGGCTGGAAGAGAC
Source organism: Holophagaceae bacterium (assembly GCA_039812765.1). Taxonomy (GTDB): domain Bacteria; phylum Acidobacteriota; class Holophagae; order Holophagales; family Holophagaceae; genus JADJVL01. The sequence goes on along the minus strand of JBDIBF010000047.1, from coordinate 7,786 downwards.
CATGCGGCGGGTGGAGACGTACCTGGAGACGGTCTCGGAGCAGCTCGGCCGCCTGGACCGCTCCGAAGTGATGCTGCGCAACGGCCTGCTGGCCCTGGTGGGCGAGCTCGAGTCCCGCGGCAAGCTCGACGCCGCGGCCTTCTCCACGCGCTGGGAGACGCTGGTGGACGACAACCTCCACCTCATCGAGGCGCGCGAGACCTTCACCCGCTACCGGGCGCGCATCCTGCCCCTTGCGCGCCCCAAGTCCATGGCGCAGCTCCGGCGGGCCCTGCTGGAGACCGCCGCCCTCCTGGAGGACGGCCAGCTCGCCCGGGCGGCGGACCGCTTGGCCCTGGCCCTGCCTTTGGATCCGAAGAACTACGAGCTGGTCTTCACCGTGGCCTTCCTGAAGGACATGGCCCAGGACGGCGACGAGGCGGAGGTCCACGCCCGGAAGGTGGTGGCCCTGAGCCCACGCCACTACGAGGCCTGGATGCTCCTGGGCAGGCTCCAGCTCGAGGTGCCCGAGAAGCTGGACAGCGCCATCACCGCCCTGCGCACCGCCGCCGACCTGAGGCCCGAGGAGGCCGAGCCCCGGATCAGCCTCGCCGAGGTGCTGCTGGACGAGGAGGACCTCCAGGGCGCGCTGGAGAGCGCCGCCGAGGCCGTGGGCCTGCGCCGGGACGGGGAGACCCTCAGCCTCCTGGGCGAGGTGCACCTGGCCCGGGGGGAGGCCGCCAAGGCCATCCCGGTGCTGAAGGAGGCCAGCGGCCACCTGCCCGGGGACCTCGCGGTGCGGGAGCTGCTGGCGGAGTCCTACCTCGTGGGCGGCGAGCGGGCCAAGGCCTTCGCGATCCTCAAGGAGCTGCTGGAGCAGCACCCCGGGGACCCCGGCCTGCTGCTGATCCTCGACGCCCCTGACGCCGCCACCCTGCGGGAAGCCCGGGGCGGAAAGGCCACGGCCGCGCGGCTGCTGGACGACGCGGAGGCCTGGCTGGCCGAAGGCGACCTGACCGCGGCGGAGGCGAGCCTCAAGAAGGCCCGCCGCAAGGAGCGGAGCCAGCGCGCCGACTGGGTGGAACTGCAGCTCGCCTACCGGCGCAACCCCGGTCCCACCCTGGGCAAGCTCCTGGCCTTCGCCGCCTCGGACCGGCATCCCCGGCTCTGCTTCCTCGCCCTGCGCACGGTGCTCGAGCACCACATGGCGAAGGACCCCGACGAGGCCCGGGAGGCCTCCATCCGCCGGGCCCTGGAGGCCTACCTCGAGAAGCACCCCAAGAGCAGCGGCGCCTGGGAGGCGGCCCTGATGCGCCAGGCCTACCGGCTGCTGGGCGGCAAGTCCACGCCGGAGGACCTGGAGGAGGTACGCCGCCTCCACGCCCATCCCCTGCCCGGCCAGGAGGGCCGCGCCCGCTCCCTGCTCGGCCAGATGCTCATGGGCCTGGGCCGCCCCCAGGAGGTCGTGGACCTCATCGACCCCGTGCTGGAGAAGGAGCCCACCCTCCTGAACCACTACCAGCTCGGCGCCGCCCTGGCGGCCCTGGGGGCCAAGGACGACGCCCGCATGGTCCTGGAGGCGGCCCTGGAAGCCGACCCGGCGGACCTCTCCGAGGACCAGGCCAAGCACCTGGCGGAGCAGGCGGAGGCCCTGCTGGAGACCCTGGGCGGCCGGACCCGGGGCCGGCACTGATCCAAGGCTCTGGACTCTGGACTCTGGACTCTGGGCCTTAGGCCCGGGGATGGCTCTTCCGGAATCGGCGGTCAGGCCGGAACGCTGCCGGAAGGCATGGGGTCAGGCCAAGGCCCGGGGCCCGGAGCCCCGCGCCCTGGATTCAGGGCTTCCATCACCGTTTTTATTGTTGACAGGTTAAGTCAGGATTTCAGAATGGGAGGTTGGGGAGACCTCCATGAGCCAGTCCCTTCAGTCCGTCACGGGCCAGGAGTACAAGTACGGCTTCGTCACGGACATCGAGTCCGACAGCGTGGCCCCGGGCCTCTCCGAAGAGGTCATCCGGCTCATCTCGGCGAAGAAGGGCGAGCCCGAGTGGCTCCTGGCATGGCGCCTCAGGGCCTACCGCCACTGGCTGACGATGACCGAGCCCTCCTGGGCCGATGTCCACTACGAGAAGCCGGATTTCCAGAAGATCGTCTACTACAGCGCCCCCAAGCCCAAGACGCCGAAGTACGCCTCCATGGACGAGGTGGACCCCGAGTTGAAGCGCACCTTCGAGAAGCTGGGCGTGCCCCTGAACGAGCAGGCGGCCCTGGCCGGCGTGGCGGTGGACGTGGTCTTCGACTCCGTGAGCGTGACCACCACGTACAAGGAGAAGCTCGCGGCCGTCGGGATCATCTTCTGCTCCTTCAGCGAGGCCGTGCGGGAGCACCCCGACCTCGTGAAGAAGTACCTGGGCAGCGTGGTGCCCTTCTCCGACAACTTCTACGCCGCGCTCAACAGCGCGGTCTTCACCGACGGCTCCTTCGTGTTCATCCCGAAGGGCGTCGCCTGCCCCATGGACCTGAGCACCTACTTCCGGATCAACAACAAGGATTCGGGCCAGTTCGAGCGCACCCTCATCGTGGCCGAGGAAGGCGCCTCCGTGAGCTACCTGGAGGGCTGCACGGCGCCCCAGTTCGACACCAACCAGCTCCACGCCGCGGTGGTGGAGCTCGTGGCCCTCGACGACGCCAGCATCAAGTACAGCACCGTCCAGAACTGGTACGCCGGCGACAAGGACGGCGTGGGGGGGATCTACAACTTCGTCACCAAGCGCGGCCTCTGCAAGGGCCGCAACAGTAAGATCAGCTGGACCCAGGTGGAGACCGGCAGCGCCATCACGTGGAAGTACCCGAGCTGCGTCCTGCTGGGCGAGAACGCCATCGGCGAGTTCTACTCCGTGGCCCTCACCAACCACCTCCAGCAGGCGGACACCGGCACCAAGATGATCCACATCGGCCGCAACACCCGCTCCACCATCATCAGCAAGGGCATCAGCGCGGGGCGCAGCTCCAACAGCTACCGCGGCCTCGTCCGCGTGATGCCCAAGGCCGACGGCGCCCGGAACTTCAGCCAGTGCGACTCCTTGCTCATCGGGGCCACCTGCTCGGCCAACACCTATCCCTACCTCGAGGTGCAGAACCGCACGGCGAAGGTGGAGCACGAGGCCACCACCAGCAAGATCGGCGAGGAGCAGCTCTTCTACTTCCAGCAGCGGGGGATCCCCGCCGAGGAGGCCATCAGCATGATCATCAACGGCTTCTGCAAGGACGTCTTCCGCGAGCTGCCCATGGAGTTCGCGGTGGAGGCCACGAAGCTGCTGAGCCTCAAGCTGGAAGGCAGCGTGGGATGACGAGCGTCGAACCTGGAGCGAGCATGCTGAAGATCGAGAACCTGAGCGCCGCGGTGAACGGCAAGGAGGTCCTGAAGGGCATCACCCTGGAGGTGAGGGCCGGCGAGGTGCACGCCATCATGGGCCCCAACGGCTCCGGCAAGTCCACCCTCGGGAAAGTCATCGCCGGCCACCCCGCCTACGAGGTGACCGGCGGCACCGTCACCTTCGAGGGGAAGGACCTCTTCGGACTGGAGGCGGACGAACGGGCCCGGGCCGGCATCTTCCTGGGCTTCCAGCACCCCATCGAAGTGCCTGGTGTCTCCAACGCCCAGTTCCTGCGCCTCGCCTACAACAAGCAGGCCGAGGCCAACGGCCGGGAGGAGCTGGACCCGCTCGAATTCGACGACTACATCAAGGAGAAGATCGCCGTCGTGGGCATGCGGCCGGAGTTCCTGGACCGCAGCCTGAACGAGGGCTTCTCCGGCGGCGAGAAGAAGCGCAACGAGATCCTCCAGATGGCCGTGCTGGGTCCCAGGCTGGCGATCCTCGACGAGTTGGACTCCGGCCTCGACGTGGACGCCCTCCGCATCGTGGGCGAGGCCGTCAACGGCATGAAGTCCAAGGACCGCGCCATCCTCCTGGTGACCCACTACCAGCGCCTCCTGGACCACATCCCCGCCGAGCGGATCCACGTCCTCGCCGGCGGCCGCATCGTGAAGTCCGGGGGCCCCGAGCTGGCCCTCGAGATCGAGAAGAACGGCTACGACGGCCTTCTCGAGGAGATCGGGGCATGACGGCGACCTCCCCCGCCGCCGAGTCCACCCTCGCCGCGGACCTCCTGAGGGCCGTCCCCGAGGGCTGGGAGACCCTGCGCGCCGCCGCCGTGGCGGCCCTGCACGGGCAGGACCTTCCGACGAAGCGCGACGAGGACTGGAAGTACCTGGACCTCTCGGCCCTGCGCCAGGCCTCCTTCCGCCCCGCGGAGCCCGCCGTCGCGGACATCCGCGATCGCATCCTCCCGGAAGCCCGGGGCACGCGCCTCGTCTTCGTGAACGGCCGCTTCGACCCCCACCACAGCTGCACCTCGGCCCTGCCCCAGGGGCTGCGCTTCCTGCCGCTCCATGCCGCGTCGGAGGCCGCCCCGAGCCTGGGCAGCCTGCTGGAACCCTCAAGCGCCGACTTCTTCGCCAACCTCAACTCGGCGGCCTTCCGCGAGGGCGCCTTCGTCTTCGTGCCGAAGGGGGTCCGGGCCGAAGCCCCGCTGCACCTGCTCTTCCTCAGCGCGGGCTCGGAGGGCCCCCTGCCCGTCACCCTGCCCCGGATCTTCGTCGAGGTGGAGCGGGACGCCTCCCTCGAGCTCATCGAGGAGTACGCCGGTAGCGGCGCCTACCTCACCAACACGGCGGTGGAGATCCTGGTGCACGAGGGCGCCGAGCTGCGCCACGAGCGCATCCAGCGGGAGTCCCCCGAGGCCTTCCACATTTCCAGCCTCCGGGCCGAGGTGGCCAGGGACGCCCGTTACCTCAGCCGCACCGTCAGCTTCGGCGCCCGGCTGAGCCGCCAGGGGCCGGTGGTGCGCCTGCTGGGCCCCCGCGCGGAGGCCAGCCTGGACGGCTTGGCCCTCCTCAATGGGAAGCAGGTCGCCGACACGCATTCGGTCCTCGACCACACCGTGGCGCAGGGCGCCAGCCGCCAGCTCCACAAGTGCATCGTGGACGACGAGGCCCAGGCCGTCTTCAACGGCCGCGTCTTCGTCCGCCCCGACGCGCAGCGGACCGACGCCCAGCAGCAGTGCCGCACCCTGCTCCTGTCCGAGAAGGCCACCGTGGACGCCAAGCCGCAGCTGGAGATCGACGCCGACGACGTGAAGTGCAGCCACGGCGCCGCGGTGGGAGCCCTGGACCCCGAGGAGCTCTTCTACCTGGCCAGCCGCGGCCTGGACCCCGCCGCCGCGCGCAACCTGCTCACCTACGGCTTCGCCTCGGACCTCCTGGCCCACATCCCCGTGGCCAGCCTGCGCAGGGCCCTGCGCCAGCAGGTCATGGCCCGCACCAACGCTTCGGACCTCGTGGAGACGCCATGAGCCCGTGGATGCCCCGATGAACACCGCCACCGCCCCCCTCGACACCGCCCGCATCCGCGCGGACTTCCCCCTGCTCACCTCACCCTTCCACGGGAAGCGCCTCGTCTACCTCGACAGCGCCGTGAGCGGCCAGATGCCCGCGCCCGTGATCGAGCGCATGGGCCGCTACGAGCGCCTCGAGCACACCAACGTGCACCGGGGCGTGAGCACCCTCAGCCAGGAGGCCACGGACCGCTTCGAGGAGGCCCGGGAGAAGGTGCGCGCCTTCGTGAACGCGCCCTCCGCCAAGGAAGTGATCTGGACCCGCGGCACCACCGAGGCCCTCAACCTCGTCGCCCAGAGCTGGGGCAGGGCGAACGTGCAGGCCGGGGACGAGATCCTGCTCTCCGCCATGGAGCACCACGCCAACATCGTGCCCTGGCAGATGCTGGCCCAGGAGAAGGGCGCGACGATCAAGGTCATCCCCATGAGCGACGCCGGGGAGCTGGTCCTGGACGACCTGGACAGGCTGATCACCGACCGCACCAAAGTGCTCGGCCTGACCCACGTGTCCAACGCGCTCGGCACGATCAACCCCGTGAAGGCCATCGTGGCGAAGGCCAGGGCCCGGGGGGTGGTGTCGGTCATCGACGGCGCCCAGGCGGTGCCCCACCTGCCCGTGGACGTCCAGGACCTGGGCTGCGACTTCTACGCGTTCAGCGGCCACAAGCTGAGCGGACCCACGGGCATCGGCGTCCTCTGCGGGCGCCGGGAGTTGCTGGAGGCCATGCCCCCCTGGCACGGCGGCGGCAACATGATCCTCTCGGTGACCTGGGAGAAGACCACCTACATCGGCCTGCCGGGCAAGTTCGAGGCGGGCACGCCGCCGATCGCCGCGGCCATCGGCCTGGGCGCGGCGATCGATTACCTGAAGGCCTTGGGCCTCGACCGCATCGCCGCCCACGACGCCCAGCTCCTGGCCTACGCCACCGAGAAGCTGTCGGCCATCCCGGGCCTGCGCATCCTCGGCACCGCGAAGGAGAAGGCCTCCGTCATCTCCTTCGTGCTCGACGGCATCCACGCCCATGACGTGGGCAGCATCCTGGACCACGAGGGCATCGTGGTCCGCGCCGGCCACCATTGCGCCCAGCCCGTCATGGACCGCATGAAGGTGCCCGCCACCACCCGGGCCAGCTTCACCTACTTCAACGACGCCTCGGACGTGGACGCCCTCGTGGCGGCCGTGCTCAAGGTGAAGGAGATCTTCGGATGAGCGACCCGCGGGAGCTCTACCAGGCGGTGATCCTGGAGCACAACAAGAAGCCGCGGAACTTCGGCAGGCTCGACCCCTGCACCCACCACGCCGACGGCCACAACCCCCTGTGCGGGGACCAGCTCCAGCTCACGTTGAACATCGAGGACGGCCGCATCGCCGACATCAAGTTCGAAGGCAGCGGCTGCGCCATCGACGTGGCCTCGGCCTCCCTCATGACCGGCGCCGTGAAAGGCAAGACCCTGGCCGAGGCCGAGCAGATGGCCGGCGAGTTCCGGGCCCTGGTGCGGGGCGAGCTGGACGCCGCCGCGCCCCACCACCTCGGCAGGCTCACCCTCTTCGAGGGGGTGCGCAACCTTCCCGTGCGGGTGAAGTGCGCGGTGCTGCCCTGGGCCACGCTCTCCAGCGCCCTCAAGGGCGAGTCCCAGGCGAGCACGGAGTAGCCATGCCGAAGATCGCCGAGATCGAGTACACGCCGAACCCCAACGCGGTGAAGTTCCTCCTCAAGGAGGCGGTGGCCGTGGGTTTCCCCAGGAGCTTCCCCTCGGCGGAGATCGCCGCGGCCGATCCCCTGGCCAAGGCCCTCTTCGAGGTGGGCCAGGTGGTGTCGGTGTTCATGCAGGACAAATGGCTGACGGTGACCAAGACCGAGGACGCCACCTGGCCGGACCTGCTGCCCAGGCTCGCTGCGCCCATCCGCAGCGCTCCCTCGGTGACCGGGGCCGCCGCCGATGTCCCGAAACGCGACTTCAGCCGCGTGGCCGACGATGACGACGAGGTGCTGAGGAAGGTCCGGGCGGTGCTGGACGAGAGCATCCTGCCGGCCCTTGCCGCCGACGGCGGAGGCCTGGAGATCGTGGGCCGCCACGAGAAGCAGGTGATGATCCGCTACATGGGCGCCTGCAACAGCTGCCCCAGCGCGCTCACCGGGACCCTGACCGCCATCGAGGGCATGCTGCAGAAGGAGATCGACCCCGAGCTGGTGGTGGTCTCGGTCTAGCGGGGCGGATTTCAGAGCCCCCAGCGGGAGGGCGGGAAACGGGCCTCCAGGATCGCCTGGCGCTCCTTCACGTGCTGCATGAGGGAGGCCCAGCGGGCCGTGCCCCGCAGGGGCGCCATGATGGGGTCCGTCTCGTACCA
>JBDIBF010000046.1:0-23466 GCA_039812765.1 Holophagaceae bacterium | reverse complement strand
CGGGCCTTCTCGCCCCAGTACCCGCTCTGGTCCGACGGGGCCCTGAAGTCCCGGTGGATCCTCCTGCCGCCCGGGACGCGCGTGGACGTGCGCGACGGCGACGCCTGGGACTTCCCGGTGGGCACGAAGTTCTGGAAGGAGTTCCGCATCGGCGGCCGCAAGGCGGAGACGCGGTTCATCTGGCGGGCCAGCGCGACCCAGTGGGTCTACGCCAGCTACGCCTGGCGCGCGGACCAGTCGGACGCCGACCTGGCGCCCGCCACGGGCCTGGCCTCGGTGGCCGACCTGGGAAACGGAAAGGCCCACGACATCCCCTCGGTGGCGGACTGCCGGGCCTGCCACGTGAACGGCGGCGCGCCGGTGCTGGGCTTCAACGCCCTGCAGCTCAGCGACGACCGGGACCCCAACGCGCCCCACGCCGAGGCGCTGCAGCCCGGGATGGTCACCCTGTCGCGCCTGGACGCGGAGGGCCTCCTCCAGCCCCGGCGGCCCGAGTGGACGGCCCGTCCGCCCCGCATCCCCGCGGCGGATCCCACCACCCGCGCGGCCCTGGGCTACCTCGCCGCCAACTGCGGCAACTGCCACCGCACCCGCGGCGCGGACACGGCCCTGCACACCGTGGACCTGGCCTTCAACCACCGCCTCGCGGCCGTGAAGGTGGAGGAGGAGCCGGGCTGGAGCACTACCGTCGTGAAACCCGGCAAGTACGCCATCCCCGGCGACCAGGCTTCGAACCTGCGGGTCCTGCCGGGGGCCCCGGAGCGCAGCACCCTCGTCCACCGCATGGCCTCCCGGCGCCCCGCGAGCCAGATGCCACCCCTCGGGAGCGTGGTGGCCGACGAGGCGGGGCTGGCGCTGATGCGGAGGTGGATCGGCGGGTTGGGGCGCTAGGGATTCAACTCCCGCAGCCCTGCTTCTTCAGCTCCACGCGCCGGTTCCTCGCGCGCCCGGCGTCGGTGTCGTTGGGGGCCACGGGCTGGCGCTTGCCATAGCCGGCGGAACTGGCGCGCCCGGCGGCGAGGCCGTGGCCCGCGAGCCAGGCGGCCACGCTGGCGGCCCGCGCTTCGGAAAGGGCCTGGTTCGCGGCCTCGCTTCCCACCGCGTCGGTGTGGCCCTGCACTTCCACCTTCAGGTCCGGCCGCGCCTTCAGCAGGTCCAGGGCCTTGCGCAGCACCGGTTCCGATTCGGGCCTGAGGGTGGCCTTGTTGAAGTCGAAGAGCACGCCATAGAGGGGCAGGTGGCAGTCCTTGTCGAGCTTGGCGGCCCAGTCCTCGCCCCCCAGGTCCGCCACGGCCATGTGGATGCCCGTGTCGCCGCTGGGATCGCCGCGCTCCAGCCGCGCCGCCAGGACCCGGCCGTTCTTCGCGTAGCGCGCCACCAGGGGCGATTCGCCGGGACGGGCGCCGGGGGGCACCGGCGCCACCGCCCAGCCCGACTGGGTCAGGGCCTCGCGGTAGAGGCGGTCGAATTCCAGGCGCGAGAGGCTCGAGGGCGCCGCGTAGAACTTCACGGTGTGGCTCGTGCCCGCGAGCACGGGCTCACGGTCCACGCCCGGCACGGTGAGGTCGAGGGGCTCCGGACGTAGCGACGTCTGGGTCAGCCGCGCCCCGTCGGGATGCAGGAGGTAGGGGAAGTCAGCGCCCTCGCCGGCCTTCTCGACCTGGGCCCCTGGGGGCGTGAGCGTGAGCCCCGAGGCCTTGCCCTGGAGTTCGATGAGTTCGAGGAGGGGGTCGTTGTAGTCCGCGAGGGCCACCTTGATCCACGTCTCCCGGCCCCCGGCCACGCGCTTCAGGGTGTAGGTGGTGGCGCCGTCGCTGCCGGCCGCGGTGAAACCGGCCTGGGCGAGCAGGGGCTGCCAGGCCTTCCAGGTGGCGGCGGCGCCCGGATTGCTGCCCGAGACGAAGGGCAGGTAGGCCCGCACGTGGCGGCCCTGCTTTTGGACCTGCTTGGCGGCGCTCAGGGGGAACTCGGCTTCGCCAAAGGCTTCCGAGGTCACGGCGCCTTCCTCCGGCGCGGCGAGAAGGGCCGGCAGGGGCACGTCGCCGAAGGGCTTCCCCTGGGCCGCGAGGGGCAGGGCGAGGCACACGAAGACCGCGGGGAGGGGGCGCAGGGGCATGGGGGCTCCGGTCTGGGGAAGAAACCTCGATCCTAGGGAAGATCCCCGCGGGACGGAAGGCGACTGGGAGGATCCCGCGGACTTCCCGTACACTCGTCGGATTCCCCGGAGCCCCCATGGTCCTTCGACGCGCCCTCGCGGCCTGCGCCCTCTGCCTCCTCGCCACGCCTTCGGCCTTCGCGGGCGACTCCGGCGCGAAGGGCCGCCTCGGCCCCGTGCAGGGCCGCGCGGAGCGGGTGGCCTTCTTTGTCGCCATCCAGGACCCGGGCCCGAAGATGCCGGAGAAGCCGGTCTACCTGATGAAGTTCAACTTGGCGGACGCCGCGATCCAGGCGGGCTTCTTCCCCAGCGGCCGCATCTACGTGCTCCGGGCCGAGCCCGGCGACGACCGCTGGATCCCCGAGAAGGCCTTCGACCACGTGGACATCCACGTGCTGGCGCCGGGTCAGAAGGGCGAGGACGCCGCGGCCCTGCTGAAGGCGCCGCCCAGGGCCACGGGCCCCCTCAAGCCCGGCGAGCGCTACCTGGTGCACCTGAAGGGCACCCTGAAGGGCGTGGGCCCGCTCATGGGCCAGACCCAGGAGATGGACGTGTGGGCCTGGGGCCTGCTGATGGCGCAGGAGGCGCCGCTCTGAACTCCGCTCCATCCGCGGCCCCCTGCTTTCCGTAGGGCTTCGAATGGGACCGCTGCTCCTCCCTTTGGGCCCGCCCGCCCTCCTCGCCGTCCACCAGGCGATGGAGGTGGCCGTGAAGGACCCCTTGGGCCGCCCCGTCCCCGGGGCCCTCGTGGAGGCCAGCCGGCCGGGCCGGGCGGAGCCGGTGCGCGGCGAGACCGACGCCCAGGGCCGCGTCCGCATGGACCTGGAGCCCGGGGCCTGGCAGCTGCGCATCGCGCATCCGGCCTACCTCGCCCTGACCCGCCGGGTCCAGGTGGGCGTGGGCTCGGCCCACCACCTGACCTTCACCCTCCAGCCCTACGCCGCGGCCACGGTGGCGGTGGAGGCGCGGGCAACGGTGGCGGACCTCAGCGCCCTGGACGAGCCCCTCAACCACCTGTTGGGCCTCGCCACCGCCGCCAGCGAGGGCCTGGTGACGCCCGCGGAGCTGCAGGCCCGGCCCGCCCAGCGGCCCGGGGACGTGATGGAGGCGGTGCCGGGGCTGCTGGTGAGCCAGCACAGCGGCGAAGGGAAGGCGAACCAGTACTACCTGCGCGGCTTCAACCTGGACCACGGCACGGACCTGGCCGTGCGGGTGGCCGGGGTGCCGGTCAACCTGCCCAGCCACGCCCACGGCCAGGGCTACCTCGACCTCAACTTCCTCATCCCCGAGCTGGTGGGCCGGGTGCAGTACCGCAAGGGGCCGGTGTACGCCGAGGAGGGGGACTTCGCGTCGGCGGGGTCGGTGGACATCGGCTACCTGCACGCCCTGCCTTCCCCCCTCCTCACGCTGGAGGCGGGCTCCTTCGGCTTCCGGCGCCTGCTCTTCGCGGGCTCCTGGAAGGCGGTGGGGGGCGACCTGCTGGTGGCCCAGGAGGGCGTCCACAACGACGGTCCCTGGGAGCACCCCGAAGGCTTCCGCAAGGCCAACACGGTGCTGCGGTGGAGCCGGGCCGCGGGAACGGCGCGGTTCTCGGTCACCGCCATGGTCTACGGCGCCACCTGGGCCGCCACGGACCAGATCCCCCAGCGGGCGGTGGACCAGGGCCGGCTGGGCCGCTTCGGAGCCCTGGACCCCAGCGACGGCGGCGACGCGCGCCGGGCCTCCCTCGCCTTCGAATTCGAGCGCGCGGCGGACGGCGTGAGGGACCGTGCGGCGCTCTATGGCGTCGCGTCCCGCCTGGAGCTCTTCTCCAACTTCACGGGCTTCCTGGAGGATCCTGCGCGGGGCGACCAGTTCCAGCAGTCCGAACGCCGCACCTATGGCGGATTCGCCGCCAGCCGGGCGGTGGATCTGACCCTCGCCGGCCGGCCCCTGCAGGTGGAGGCGGGCCTGCAGGCGCGGTGGGACCACCTCCCGTCGGTGGCCCTGCGGCTCACCCAGGCGCGGGGCGTCCACGACACGGTGCGGGAGGACCGGGTGGCGGAGTCCCTGGTCTCCCCCTGGGTCCAGGCGAAGGCGGAGCCGCTGCCCTGGCTGCGGGCCACCGCCGGTCTGCGCCATGACCGGGTGGACGCCGACGTGGCCAGCGGCCGCGCCGAGAACAGCGGCCGCGCCTCGGCCTCCCTCACGAGCCCCAAGCTGGCCCTGGCCTTCGGGCCCTTCGCCGAGACGGAGCTCTACGTGGCGGCGGGGCGCGGCTTCCACCGCAACGACGCCCGGGGCGCGACGCTGCGGGTGGACCCCCGCACGGGCGAGGCCGCGCAGCCGGTCACGCCGCTGGTGCGTTCCACGGGGTCGGAGGTGGGCCTGCGCTGCGCGGCCTTCCCGCGCTGGCAGTGGACCCTCAGCCTCTGGCGCCTGGACCTGGCCAGCGAACTGGTCTTCGCGGGGGACGCGGGCATCACCGAGCCCAGCCGCCCCAGCCGCCGGGAAGGCGTCGAGTGGGCGAACACGGTGCAGCTCGCGGCCTGGGCCAGCCTCACGGCGGACCTGGCCTGGTCGAAGGCCCGCTTCACCACCTCCGATCCGGCGGGGGACCGCGTCCCCGGCGCGGTGGAGGGCGTGGGCTCCCTCTCCCTGGACCTGCGGCCGGCGCCGGGCTGGCAGGTCTCGGCCGGACTGCGCTACGTCGGTCCGCGGCCCCTGCGGGAGGACAACGCCGTGCGTTCCGAAGCCTCGGTGCTGGCCCAGGCCAAGGCGGAGTGGCAGCCGACGCCGCGCCTGAGGGTGCACCTGGAGGTCTTCAACCTGGCCGACCGCCGCGCCGCGGACATCCAGTACGTCTACCGGAGCCGGCTCCCCGGCGAGGCCGCGGAGGGCGTGGAGGACGTGCACGTCCATCCGGTGGAGCCGCGGAGCGCCCGGGTGGGCCTGACGTGGCGGTGGTGAGCCGGCCCTCCGCCCCGTCGCCCTGAAACACGAAGGCCCCCGTCCGGGGGCCTTCGATGCTTGAGAGGTAAGGTCCTGGGATCGTTCAGATCTTCTGGACGGCGGTCGCCTGGGGGCCCTTCTGGCCCTGGCCAACGGTGAAGCTCACGCGCTGGTTCTCGTCGAGGGAGCGGAAGCCGGTCGCCTCGATGGCGGAGTGGTGCACGAAGAGGTCCTGGCCGCCTTCGTCGGGGGTGATGAAGCCAAAGCCCTTCTCGGCGTTGAACCACTTCACGGTGCCTGTAGCCATTGCAATTTCCTGTTGTGTTCTTCCTGAAAGGTGTGGAGGCGTTGTCCCTTTCAGGCCAGAAACAGCGCTTGTGTTCGGATCCGCCGATGCGGACCTCCACCAGTATGGACGGGAAGGCCTGGAATCCCTAGGACTCATTTGGAATTCTTGCGTCGAGGCGCCTGGATTGGCATGCGCCTTCCAGTCCGGAACCCTGGGACCATGCCTGCGGGAGCCGCGATGATCAGCTACACCCTCTGCCTGCGCGACACGGTCCGGGACGGGAAGGGGGCCGCGCCCCGCTTCAGCACCGGCCTCGGGGAGGCCGCCTACCTGGCGGTGCCCTGGACGGGGAAGCGGGCGGACCTGCGGCGCGCGCCGGCGCCCCAGCCCTCGGACGCCATGGCCGACGCGCGGGCCTGGATGGAGGCGGTGGTGGCCTTCGCGAAGACGGGCCGGCCCGCGGAGGATCCGCTGGACGTGGTGTTCCTTGTGCACGGCTACAACACCGACGCGCGGGAGGCCCAGCTGCGCCAGCGGCTGGTGGAGCTGGAGCTGCGGGCCCGGGGCTGCGACGCGCTGGTGATCGGCTTCGACTGGCCCACGGGGGGCACGGCGGCGGCCTACCTCTACGACCGGGCGATGGCGGCCGAGGCGGCGCTGGCCCTGGTGTCGAAGGGCATCTTCCCCTTCGCGCGGTTCTCGAAGGAGGGCTGCCCGGTGCGGGTGCACGTGATGGCCCACTCCATGGGGGCCTTCGTGGTGCGCGAGGCCTTCCGCGGCGCGGACAAGGCGCGGCTGGCGGGCATCCCCAACGACTGGCGCATCGGCCAGCTGGTGCTGCTGGGGGCGGACCTCTCATCCCGCTGCTTCGCGGCGGGGAATCCGGACCTGGGGCCCACCTTGGACCACGCCGGGCGGCTGACGAACTACTTCAGCGCCTACGACGAGGCGCTGGCGGTCTCCAACGTGAAGAACCTCGACATCAGCTCCCGGGTGGGCCGGGTGGGCATGCCGGTGGACCCTCCCACCTCCATCAAGGCCCTCGACGTGGACTGCGGGCCGCGCTACCGGGAGGTGCCCGAGCGCAGCCTGAAGGTGATCGACGGGCTGGTGTCCCACTCCTGGTACTTCGAGGACGCGGTCTGGTACGACGACCTGGCCACGACGCTGCGGGGGGACTGGGACCGCAACGTCTTTCCGACGCGGCGGGAGGCGGGGCAGGGGCTGCCGGACGACTTCGTCCTCCAGGCGCCGCCGACGCCCTGAGCCGTCCCGTTTCTGGACGGCGTCCAGCCGCTGGACCGGTGGCTGGTGATTCCCGGGGCCGGATCGCGGATTTTGCGGCCCCGGGGGGCAGGCGCGGGTCTTGCGATGGGCTGCCCCCCCCTGCCTCGCGTGCCGTCCCCGCGCCCGGGCGACGCGCCCCCTGGAGTCCAGCATGACCCCGAACGACCGCGCCTTCGCCGATCCCCCCATGAACGCCCACACCTACGCCCTGCACCCCACGGACCTGCTGGTCCGCATGGCCCTGGCCGCCTCCGCCGCGGGTACGGGGCCGCAGTGGCAGCGGCTGGAGGCCTACGTGCGGGTGGAGCTGCGGCGCCTGGCGGAGTTCTTCGTGCTGCTGGAGAAGCGCCGCCACGAGGAGGACATGGGCGAGGACGAGGCGAGGCTCTGGGCCTACATCGCCGTCCACCACGCCGAGACCGCCCTGGGACAGCTCGAGCTGTACGGCCTCCAGGGCATCCCGCAGGTGGTGGGCGCCGCGGTGGCAGCCGTGCGGGACGTGGTGAACGGGGCGGTGGGGTTCACCGTGGTGTGAGGCTTCAGCCCAGCCGGAGGCCAGGGGTCAGCGCCCGGCACCGCTCGTCGTGGAGCTTCACGATGGGGGCGAGCTCGGCGTGGATCGTGGTGTTTCCGAGGTGGGCGAGGAAGGCGCAGGCGGCGCGGCCTTCGCAGCGGTCGCGGTAGTCCTTCAGCCAGGCCTCGAAGGCGCGCTCGGCCTCGAGGGTCTCCCGGGGGAAGGGCGGGGGGCCGTGCTTGATCCCGACGCGCCAGGGCTTGGGGTCGAGGCGGGCGCGGAAGCTCTCCTGGATGCCGCAGAGGCGGATGAAGAGGGGATCGCTGTGGAGCTCCTGGAGGACGCGCTTCGTGTCCGCTGAGCAGGGATCCTGGGGGGCGTGGGTGGCGAGGAGCCGCAGGCCGGCCGGCGTTCGGTAGACGCGGAAGCCCCAGCCGGGGTGGGCGGCGAGCCAGGTGGTGACGTGGACCAGGGCCGCGGCTTCGGGGGTGTCGGGACCGAGCTTGAAGAGGGCCTTGAGGCGGTCGATCAACCCCATGGGGCCGAGGTCGAGGTCCACGAACATGGCGCGCGCGGTGTTGAGGATGCGGGCGCCCATGGCGTTGCGGGTGATGGCGGCGGTGAGGGTGCCGAAGGGATCCTTCACCTCCTCCAGCAGCTCCTCCCGCAGGGGCCGGTCGGCGTAGCCGTAGTCCCGGGCCGGGCCGGAGTCCGGCACGAAGCCGCCCTGGGTGGTGATGCGATGGGCGAGGGCCTCCGCGGCGGCCTTCGCCTGGCGCGCGGCGTCCTCGGGGCTCTCCAGGGACCCGCGCCAGCAGTGGACGGTGATGGGTTCGCCCTGGAGGTCGGCGGGGACGGTCTGCTTGGACCAGTACTTGGCGAGCTTCATGGGGTGAGGTTAGCGATGAGCGAGCGGTATTTGGGGAACATCACCGAATCTCTTCCTTGAAGGCGGACGCAGAACTCACCCCACGGCCAGCCGCACCGGCTTCCCGATCCGGCTCAGCATCTCCACCAGGGTGTCGAGGGTGAACTTGGAGGTCTTCTTGTTCACGACGTCGGAGACACGGGGGCGCGACACCATCAGGACCACGGCGGCCTCAGCCTGTTTGAGCTGGTGGACGGTGATCCAGGTGGCCAGCTCGTCCATGAGCTGTTCCTTGAGACGTTCGAGGTCGTTGATCTCCTTGCGGGAAGCCGCCAGGAGACGCTTGGCCTCTTCGGGGGGGAACCCGAGTTCGAGGAAGAGGTTGGCGCCGGGCTTGGTGACGTGGCGGATGGCGGTGTCGGTGGTCATGGCTTGGCCTTTCGGGTCTGGATCACGGCTCGGTACCGTGCTTCGGCGATGCTCTTGTCCTGCTTGCTGGTGGCCTGGGTCTTCTTCTGGAAGCAGTGGAGGACGTAGATGGCTTCCTCGAATTTGGCGACGTAGAGGATCCGGAACGCGCCGTCGGTGTCCTTGATCCGGATTTCCCGGGTGCCGGGCCCCACCTCGTCGAAGGGCTTCCAATCCGAGGGCTCCAGCCCGGCCTGGACCTTCCGGAGCTGGAAGCCAGCCTGGCGGCGGGGTTCGTCGGGAAAGGCCTTCAGATCCTCGAACGAACTCCCCACCCAACGAATCTCCTTGCCTTGGTCCATGGCGCCTCGGTGTATAAAAATTTATACACGGGACGGTCCGCGTCAAGGCCGGAGGCCGGGTGATCGGAAATTCAGGGCCTTCGTCCGCCGAAGGGAATGATGTTCGAGGGCGGTTCGTCGGGTTCGTCGTTCGGGGCGTCCACGGACGCATCCGGCGCGGCCACGGCCTCCTCCTCCGGCACCGCCTCCAGGTCCTCCATCCGGTAGCTGTTCTCCGCCCCGTTGTCCCAGGCCACGTAGTAAGGCCGCGGCGCCGCCCCCGGCTTGTGCGGCCGCTCCCCCGCAAAGATCAGCGTCCCCGGCTGCCCGCCCCCCTGGGCCGTGGGGACCCAGTGGGGCCACTGCCCGCCGTAGAAGATCACCGCCTCGCGGGTGAGGCGGACGCGGGTGTTGGGGGTGAGGGGGTAGGGCATCTTGAGGGGTCTTCTACTTGGTGAGCCTGGTCGCGAATCAACTGGATCTACTAAGTGCACTCACTCTTCTTCATTGAAGTAGTTCTGATCCAAATCCAGGACTTCAAATGATCTCTCGACGCGGGTCCCGATGTGATGGCGAAGCATCAGTTCGAGTAGCTTCTCACCGTCGATCAACACCACCTTTGCCTGTGAACCGCGCAGCACGAACTCTTTAGCATTGGCGTTGAATCCGCTAGTCGTGATGAAGATGCCCTTTGTAACCCCCTGGCCCGCCATTGAACCGATGAATGCCTGAATCGTCTGTCTATCGATCAGGTTCTCAGGCTTGTATCGCTTGGCTTGGATGAGGATCAAGTCCAGACCGAGGGGGTCTTGCTTAATGGCCCCATCGATCCCTTCATCATTGCTTTTGCCGAGTCTTTGAGCCGCATCTTCTCTCGATCCCCCGTATCCCATTGCCATCAGTACATCGAGAACGAGTTGTTCGAAGAAGGCTGGTGATTGCTCGAGGATCGCGTCGAGTACGCGCTTCTTGAGATCCTTGTGGAGCGTCGTTATCGCCCTATCTATGGTCTCAAGAGGTGTCGAGGTGTCCTCTGCCTCTGGTGATTCATCAATGGACTTTGTCGTCTTTGATACTTGCCAAGCCTCCTGCCAGCCAGGGATCTTCTGCAGGTCGCGATTGGTGATCTCTACAGGGTGGTTCTTCAGGAATTCCCGGCCGAATTCAGTTGCCCTGTATGTTCGTGGGGCCACCTTTTCAATCAATCCACCCTTGGTAAGAAAGGTCATCGCCCAGCCGGTACGGTTGCGAACGTATGTAGCACCTGTCTGGATCCTGGCTTCACGCTCTTCAGTGCTTAGGTTGAAATGGTCCTCCATCGCGCTAGTTGCGTCACGGCGGGTGACGTCCTTGAGGCATGCCAGAGCCAGGATCGGTCGAAGCATTTTTTCGTAGGTTGGAATCGCCACCTCAGACTCCCAGCGAAGCACCTTCGAATTTATTCGCGATTCTGTTGAATGAACCGAGTTTGTATCCATTCAGCTAGTGGTGGACAGCCATTTTCAGTACACCCACCCCAACCCGCACCCCGTCTCCTTCGCCACCTTCTCTGCAAGATCCGCATCGAAACGCAACTTCAATGCCCCGGCTTTCACGCGGGCGCTGAGGCCTTCTTTGCTGCGGTACTCGAAGGTGACGGGGAGCTCGCCGGGGAAGGCTTTGAGGATGGGGAGCAGGCCGGGGGGGAGTTCGCCGACGGGGAGTTTGACGAGCGCTCCGGTGAAACCTTTGCCTTGGACGTGGTGCAGCTCCTCAAGCTCGATGGCGAAGAGCTTGAGCACCGTCCGGTCCTCCTCCTCCTCGTCGTTGCTGGTGACGGTCTCGACCTTCAGCTCGCCGGTGATCCTCAGCAGCGTGTCGGCCTGGACGAGGTGCCGATACGTCTCGAAGGGCCGCGCGCGCTGCTTGGTGACGGGGTTGAAGTGGCCCGCCATGAGCAGCACCTCCATCTTCGCCGTCAGGTCCTCGCAGGTGAGGATCGCCCAGGGCTCGCCCTTCATGTTGGTCTTGAACGTCGCGTTGTTCACCAGCAGGCCCAGCGTCACCAGGTCCCGGTCCCCCTTCTGGCCCGCCGCCACCGCCTCCTGCAGCGCCGCGATGCTGCCCACCGTGTGCACCTTCAGCGCGTCCGCGTACTCGTCCAGCGGATGGCCCGTCACGTAGAGGCCCAGCGTCTCCCGCTCCGCCGCCAGCCGGTCCCGGCGCGACATCGGCTCCACGTCCTCCGGCAGCTTCCAGGCCTCCGCGCAGGACGCCATCTCCGCATCGTCGAAGAGGCTCGTCAGCCCCAGGTCGGCACTCGCCCCCCTTGACGCGTTGTCCAGCGCGCTCGGCAGCCCCGCCAGCAGCGCCGCCCGGTGGCTCTCCAGGCTGTCGAAGGCCCCCGCCTTGATGAGGCACTCCCACACCTTCCGGTTCGCCTTCGTCAGGTCCGTGCTCTTCAGCGCGTGGACCAGATCCTGGAAACCGGCTTCTTTTTGTCGAGCGGCCAGGATCGCCTCCAGGGCGGCCTCCCCCAGCCCCTTCACCGCCGCCAGGCCGAAGCGGATCGCGCCCTCCTTGGTGACCGTGAAGTCCAGCTCCGACTCGTTGATGTCCGGGCCCAGGATGCGGATCCCCTTCTCCCGGCAGTTCTGGATGTACTTCACCACGTCGTCCGTGCGCCCGCTCTTCGTGCTCAGCAGGCCCGCCATGAACTCCAGCGGGAAGTTCGCCTTCAGGTAGGCCGTCTCGTAGGCCACCATCGCGTAGGCCGCCGAATGGCTCTTGTTGAAGCCGTAGCCCGCGAAGTACTCGATGAGGTCGAAGAGCTTCGCCACGCCCTCCTTGTCGAAGCCCCGCGCCACGCCCCGCTCGATGAAGGAGTCCTTCTCCTTCTGCATCTTCGCCAGGTCCTTCTTGCCCATGGCCCGGCGCAGCATGTCGGCTTCGCCCAGGGAGTAGCCCGCGATCGCCGAGGCGATCTGCATGACCTGCTCCTGGTAGAGGATCACCCCGTAGGTGGGCGCCAGGATCGGCTCCAGCACCGGATAGGCGTAGCTCACCGGCTCCCGGCCGTGGCGGCGGGCCACGTAGGTCTCGCCCATGCCCGCCCCCAGCGGGCCAGGGCGGAAGAGCGCGTTCAGCGCGATGAGGTCGTCGAAGCGGTCCGGCTGCAGGGCCCGCAGCAGCTGCTTCATGCCCCCCGACTCGAACTGGAAGACCCCGTCCGTGTCCCCGTTGGCGAAGAGCTGGAAGGTCTTCTTGTCGTCGAAGGCGCGGATCTTCGCCATGTCCACCGGCGCGCCCGTGCGCTTGGCGATGTAGCCCTGGATCTTGTCGATCTGGGTCAGCGTCTCCAGGCCCAGGAAGTCCATCTTCAGGAGGCCCGCCCGCTCCGCCTCCGTCATCGTGTACTGCACCATCACCTTCTTGTCCTTGTCCATGCTCAGCGGCGCGAACTTCGTCAGCTCGTCCGGCGCGATGATGACGCCGGCCGCATGCACGCCGGTGTTCCGCGCCAGGCCCTCCAGCTTCGCCGCGATCTCCAGCACCTCCTTGACGTCCGGCTCCTTCTCGTAGCGCTCCAGCAGCCGGTCCGACTTCTGCAGCGCCTCGCCCACGGTGATGGGCTTGCCGGGCTCCTGGGGCACCAGCTTCGTCAGCTCGTTGGCCCAGGCGAAGTCCTTCTCGAAGACCCGCGCCACGTCCTTGATGACGGCCTTGGTCTTGAGCTGGTTGATGGTGACGATGTTCGACACCCGGTCCCGGCCGTACTTCTCCGTGACGTACTGGATGACCTTGTCCCGACCGTCCCGGCAGAAGTCGATGTCCACGTCCGGCATGGAGATGCGCTCAGGGTTCAGGAAGCGCTCGAAGAGCAGGTCGTACTGCATGGGGTCGATGTCGGTGATGCGCAGGGACCACGCGACGATGGACCCGGCGGCCGAGCCGCGGCCCGGGCCCACGGGGATGCCCATCTCCCGCGCCTTGGCGATGAAGTCCCAGACCAGCAGGAAGTAGCCCGGGAAGCCCATCTTCAGGATGGTGTCCAGCTCCCAGTCCAGGCGCTCCCGGTAGGTCGCCTCCGCGTGCTTGAGGAGGCCGTTGCTCCAGAGCTCGCGGTTCTCCGCGACGCGCTTCTCGAACCAGTCCTTCGCCACGTGGACGAAGTAGCTCTCCAGGGTGAAGCCGTCGGGCACCGGGAACTGGGGCGTGATGGGCTTGCGGGCCAGGGGGAAGGTCTCCACCTTCGCCGCGATCTCCAGGGTGCGCTCCAGGTACTCCGGGTGTTCCGGCCAGACCGCCCGCATCTCCTCGGGGGTCTTCACGTAGAACTGGTCGGTGCTGAAGCGCATGCGCCGCTCGGCCTTCTTCAGGGCCTTGGTGCCGATGCAGAGCAGGGTGTCGTGGAGGTCGCTGTCGGCGTGGTTCAGGTAGTGGGCGTCGTTGGTCGCGACGAGGGGAATGCCCAGCTTCGCCGAGAGCTCCTTCTGGGCCGGGATGATGCGGGCCTCCGCCTCGAAGCCCTGGTCCTGGATCTCCAGGTAGAAGTCGTCCCCGAAGATCTCGCGGAACTCAGCCGCCACCCGCTCCGCCTGGTCCGGCCGGCCCTGGAGCAGCCGCGCCTGGACCTCGCCGCCGAGGCATGCGGTCAGCGCGATGAGCCCCTCGCTGTGCTCCCGCAGCAGCTCCTTGTCGATGCGGGGCTTGTAGTAGAAGCCCTCGGTGAAGCCCTGGGAGACCATCTTCGAGAGGTTCGCGAAGCCCACGGCGTTCTTCGCCAGCAGCACGAGGTGGTAGCCGGCATCGCGCGAACCGCTGGGATCCACGCAGTCCTCGAGGCCCTCCTCGCCGGTGAGCGCGTTCTTCGCCGCCAGCTTGCGGTCGTGGCGGGAGCGCGGAGCGACATACACCTCGCACCCGAGGATGGGCTTCACCTCGCCGCCGCCCACCTTCGGATCCGAGCAGGCGTCGAAGAGCCGCATCATCCCGTACATGTTCCCGTGGTCCGTCACCGCCACCGCCGGCATGCCCGAGGCCCGGCACTTCTTCACGAGGTCCGGAATGCGCGTCAGTCCGTCGAGCAGGGAGTATTCGGTGTGCGTGTGGAGATGGACGAAGGACATGGAGCCATTTTCGCGCCGGAGCGGGGGGGCGCGGTAAGTGCCGTGGCCTGAAGCGGGGTGCTGCGGGAACTGTGCAGGAGGCGTGTCCGAGGCCCCCGACCCCGAGGGATCAGGAGGACGACAGCCGCTCCCGAACCTGTTCATCTCCCAGTTCAGGTCCGGTCCAGAGGCTTACCGGGCCTGGGATGAGGTCGTAGGCGAGCATCCGGCACAGGCGTTCCTCCGCTTCGCAGAGCCCGCCGGGGAGGTCGAATACGGGATGGACGAGGGTCCGGTCCAGGCCCAGGGAGAAGCGCGGCCGGACCTGGGCGAGGGCCCGGGCTGCAGCGGCTTCGGCCTGGGAGATGTTCCCCAGGAAGCACCGGGCGTGCACGTAGGGCGATTCGGGAAAGGCCTCCGCGCTGACGCCGTTCTTCACGTTCCGAAGGACCAGGCGGTCCGGGTAGATCCTCAGGTAGTACTCCATCGAAACCTCGCGGTGCCCCGCCAGTATCGCAGGGGCGACCCCGACCCTTGTGGTCCATGCCCCCGCCGCCACCGTTCATGGGCCTGACCATGACCGCTCATCGCCCGGAGATGCCGCGCCGGGCGCGGGCTTCCGGGACCTCCGATCATGGGCCTTTCCCCTTCGTGCCGCGCCTTCGCGGCCCCTTCCCAGGAGCCACCCATGGCCACCTCCAAGAAGCTCGCCCTCTCCAAGGAAACCCTGAAGGTCCTCCACACCCAGGACGCCCTGGACCTGGTGGGCGGCCAGAAGCTCAGCGCCGGCACCGGCTGCCCGCAGTACTGCTTCCAGCCCGTCAGCCTGTACTACCAGACATGCCAGGCCTCCAACGTGCTGAAGAACTGCGCGACGATCACGCTCTGAGACGCTCGCCCCGGGCGCGGCGCCTGGGGGCCGGGGCCACAGCCTCGTCCCGCAGGCGCCGCGCGTCCGCCATGGGGGGCAGGCCGAAGAGCCGCGCGTATTCGCGGCTGAACTGGGAGGGGCTCTCGTAGCCCACACGGAAGGCGACGGAAGCCGCGTCGCCCCCCTCGGCACCCAGGAGGCGGCGGGCCTCCTGGAGGCGCAGGGCCTTCTGGTACTGGAGGGGGCTGAGGGTCGTGACCGCCTTGAAGTGGCGGAAGAAGGCCGAGGGGCTCATGGCCACGCTGCGCGCCAGCTCCTCCATGCGCAGGGGCCGATGGAAGTCGGCGCGAAGTTTCTCGATGGCCCGGGCCACGCGCCGGGCATGGCTGGTGGCCACGCCGAGCTGGCGCACCGCCTCTCCGTGGGGGGAGACGAGGAGGCGGAAGAGGATCTCGCGCAGGAGCTGCGGGGCTAGGATCCGGCACTCCACCTCCCGGTCCAGGCAGCGCAGCAGGCGCAGCACCGTCTCCAGCACCTCCGGCGGCGCCGACTCCAGCAGTGGACCCCGGGAGGGCGGCGCCGCGGGGGCGCCGGGGCCCAGCTCCCGCAGCAGGGCGAAGACGAGGTCGGGATCCAGGTCGACCACTAGGCAGAGGAAGGGCGCCTCTTTCGTCGCGCGCACCACCCGGGCGGTGACCGGCACCGTGACCGGAACCACGAGGCACTGGCCCGCCCTGAAGCGGAAGGACGCGCCCCCGACCGTCGTCTCCTTCTCCCCCTGGAGGACGAGGCAGAGGGTGGGTGTGTAGAGGGCGCACTGCAGCGCCGTGGGAGCGTCGTGGCGGACCGCGTGGAGGAAGGGCAGGGCCGTGGCCCGGAGCTCCCCGTCCAGGCCCAGGGCCTGGGTCCGCGCCACCAGCTCCCGCTGCTGCTCCGCCTTCCGCATGGGACCTCCCGGGAACAGTGTATGGGCCCAATCCCAAAAATCCCTCGTTGTGCAGGAATAGGCAAGACAATGGCGGGATCGTTCTACCGCTTCCCGGGAGGGCCGCCCTAGGTTGGGAAGGTCGGAAGGACCGACCCCGGAGGCCCCCATGAACGCTCCCCCCACCCTCATCACCGGCGGCGGCCGCGGCCTCGGCAGGGCCGGCGCCCTGCACCTGGCCCGGGCCGGCCACGACCTCCTCCTCACCTACCTCAGCCGGAAGGACGAGGCCGAAGCCGTGGCCGCCGAGGTGCGCTCCCTGGGCCGGCGGGCCCTCGTCCTGCACCTGGACACGGGGCGTCCGGAGACCTTCGATGCCTTCGCGGCCCAGGTGAAGCCGGCCCTGGCGGAGCTGGGCGTCCCCGCCCTCTTCGCCCTCGTGAACAACGCCGGCCACGGCCTCCACGCGCTCTTCCCCGACACCACCGAGGCCCAGTTCGACCAGCTCATGGCCGTGCACCTGAAGGGGCCCTACTTCCTCACCCAGAAGCTCCTGCCCCTGCTGGCCGACGGCGGCCGCATCGTGAACCTCAGCACCGGGCTGGCCCGCTTCTCCCTGCCGGGCTACTCGGCCTATGCGGCCATGAAGGGGGGCGTGGAGGTGCTCACCCGCTACCTGGCCAAGGAGCTGGGCTCCCGCCGCATCACCGTGAACACCCTGGCCCCCGGGGCCATCGAGACGGACTTCGGCGGCGGCGTGGTGCGGGACAACCCCGCGGTCAACGCCTTCATCGCCTCCCAGACCGCCCTGTGCCGCGCGGGCCTCCCCGACGACGTGGGCGGCGCGCTGGCCCTGCTGCTCTCGGAGGGGGCCGGCTGGATCACCGGGCAGCGCATCGAGGTCTCGGGGGGGATGTGTCTCTAGGCGCGGACCTTCGGGCCCCTGTCCTCACGCTTCGACGCCAGGCTCCGGTCCCAGGTATGCCCCGAACAGCGGCTCCACCTCCTTCAGCCACCGGTCCTTCAGCGCCACCGCCCCGAACTGGGCCAGCACGTCCAGGAGGATGAGCGCGTTGAGGCCGGCGTCGGTCTCGAAGGCGCTCTTCAGGCGCTCCGCGAAGGCGGTGTTCACGGCCTTCACCGCCTCGTAGCGGGGCAGGTAGCGGCTGAGCGTCCAGTCCGGCTCCAGGCCGTGGCACATGCGCACGTACTGGGCCGTGAGGTAGGTGGACACGGCGCGGATGGTGGTCTCGCGCTCGTTGGCGAAGGGCAGGTGGGTGAAGGCCATGGGCTTGAAGGTGTCCAGCACCGGGCAGCCGCTGGTGGCCATCACCAGGCCCATGATCGACGTGATCCCCGTCTGCAGGTCCCCCTCGTGCACCGTGGTCCGCTCCGGCACGGTGGTGGTCACCGTGACCCGGTCGTAACTGTGGTCCACGTGGAAGCGGGGGAGGACCTGGGCCAGGTTCAGGGCCACCGGGCAGTGGGGATGGGCTTCAGCCGCCAGGGGACAGCCCTCGCAGCGGTGGTGCTCCAGCCGCGTCCACGCCGCGCCCCCGGCGCCGAGGGGCTCCAGGGAGAAGTCCGCGTCCCGGAAGCGCAGGGCGAAGGTCTCCGTGCGGCCGGACTCGAAGCGGAACGCGTAGGTGATCTCCATGGCCCCTCCCGCGCGGAGTGCCGCCGGCGTGGGTCCAGGGTAGGCGCGGCGGGCGGGAGGCGGAAGGGCGGCCCGGCGCTCCGCGGCCCCCGGCGGGAGGGGCCCGGCCCTCATGCCGGCGGCGCCGAGGCGAAGGTCTGGGTGCGGATGCGGTCCTCTTCCATGACGAAGGTGTCCATGCCGACCTCCACCCAGGGTCGCGCCTCCCACAGGAGGTAGCCCACCGGGCCCGTGCTTTCCAGGCGGCGGATGCGGAAGCCCTCCAGGAAGCCCGGCGGCAGCGTGTCGAGGAAGACTCCGAAGAAGGCCCGGATCTCCCCGCGGCCCCGGCGGGGGCCGTCAGGCAGCAGGAGGACGGCGTCCTCGGCGTAGTCGGCGAGGAGGGCCTCCAGGTCCCGTCGTCGGAAGGCATCCAGGTGCCGCGCCATGGCCGCGGCGGCCGGGTCGGGGGTGGGGACGCGGAGGCCGCCGGGCAGGTCGATGCGGGGCTGGGGCATGGCTCACGCCGCCTTCGTGACGACGACTTCCAGGTACTCGCTGGGGAGCACGAGGGTGCCGTCGGTGGCGCGGTTGCCCCGGCGCAGGAGGTCCAGTAGCTCCTCGGTGAAGGCGGCCTCCACCGCTGGATTCGCCGCCAGCGCCGCGTAGGCCTTGTGGAGGGGGCCGTAGGTGGCCCGGAAGACCGCCACGAAATGCTCGGGGGAGCGGTAGCGGAAGGTGAAGTGGCGGTTCAGCGCCTTCACCTCCCCCGCGCCGCCGAAGAGCTGCTCCAGGTGGGAGCGCAGGCCCCAGAGCGCCGGCGACTTCAGCCCGGGCGCCGGCGGGAGGTAGCGGCCGAGGAGCTTGAAGAGCTGGCCGACGAAGCCCTCGGGGGTCCAGTTGGCGAGGCCGATGCGGCCGCCGGGGCGGACGACCCGGGCGAGCTCCGCGGCGGCCCGGGCGTGGTCCGGCGAGAACATCACCCCGAAGGTCGAGAGGGCCACGTCGAAGGCGCCGTCGGGGAAGGGCAGGTCCTCGGCGTCCGCCTCCTGGAAGCGCACGGACAGGCCCTCGGCCTCGGCGCGGCGGCGGCCGGCCTCCAGCAGGGCGGGCACGTAGTCCGTGGAGACGACGTCGGCGTAGCGGCGGGCGGCGGCCAGGGTTGCGTTGCCGTTGCCGGCGGCCACGTCCAGCACCCGGGAGCCCGCGCGGAGGTCGAGGGTCTCGCAGAGGCTTTCGCCGACGCCCTGGAGGGTGGTGCCGACCACGGCGTAGTCGCCCGAGGCCCAGGTGGCCTGCTGGCGGGCTTTCACAGTGGCAAGATCGGGGGTGGCGCTGAGCATCGGGACTCCGTCAGGGAAAGGGGTGGGGAAGGGGGAGTGGCATACTGGCCACCGGCGGGTCGCCGGGGCCGTCCCGGCGTTCCATCACCATCCGTCCATGGGCCTTGGCATGCTTGGAGACCGCTTGGAGATTTCCTGGAGATTCCTGGAGGACCGCGGGTGATCCACCGCTTCGGAGCCTTCGAGCTGGACCTGGACCGCGTGGAACTGCGCCGCCAGGGCCAGCCCGTGCCCGTGGAGCCCCAGGTCTTCGCCCTCATCGCCCTGCTGGTGGAGGCGGCGCCGCGCCTGGTCACCCGGGAGGAGATCGTCGCCAGGGTGTGGGACGGACGCATCGTGTCGGACGCGGCCCTCAGCAGCCGCGTCAAGTCCGCCCGGAAGGCCCTGGACGACGACGGCGTCGCCCAGAAGGTGATCCGCCCGGTCCATGGCCAGGGCTTCCGCTTCGTGGCGGAGAAGGCCGCGCCGGTGCCCGCGGGCCAGGAAGCCGATGGCGGGGAGGCCCTGCGGCGGGAGGTGCTGGCCCGGCCCGTCCTCGCGGTGCTGCCCTTCGCCCTGGAAGACGGCAGCCCGGAGGAGGCCTACTTCGTGGACGGGCTCACGGAGGAGGTCATCGGCGAGCTGGCCTCCTGGCGCTGGTTCCCGGTGCTCTCCCGCGCCTCCGCCTTCGATCCCCGCCACGCGGACCTGCCGGCGGCCGCCCGGGCCCGGGCCCTGGGCGCGCGCTACGCCCTCGTGGGGCGCCTGCGCCGCGGGGCCGCCGGCGCGCGCCTCGCCCTGGAGCTGCTCGACGCCGAGACGGCCACGCAGCTGTGGTCCGGGCGCTTCGACTGCGCCGGGCCGGACCTGCCGGGCCTCCAGGAGGCCATCGCCGCGGAGGTGCTGCGCCGGATCGCCCCCGAGCTGACGTCGGCGGAGACGCGTCGGGTGATGCGCACCCGCCCCGAGGACCTGAGCGCCTGGGACCTCGCCCTCAAGGGCCTCTGGCACTTCCATCGCGGGGGGCCCGAGGAGGCCGCGGAGGCGATGCGCCTGCTGGAGGCGGCCACCCGGGCGGACCCCGGCTTCGCCCTGCCCTGGAGCCTCATCGCCCTCACGCGCTTCGAAGCGGCCCTGCGGGGCTGGACCGGGGGCGCCAAGGGCGCCATCAAGGAGGCGTTCCGGGAGATGCTGGCCGCCGCCTCCCGGGCCACCGCCCTGGACCCCAGCGGGTGGATGGGCCACGCCCTCATGGCCGCCGGGGAGCTGTGGACGAACTACGCCTTCCCCCGGGCGCGCCACCACGCCGACCGGGCCCTGGAGCTCAATCCCAGCGCCTCCATGGCCTACCACTTCTCGGGGTGCATCCACGGCTTCGCCGGGGACCTGACCTCGGCCACGGCCCAGCAGGAGGTCGTGTTCCGCGTGGACCCGGCCTATCCCCACCGTGACGTGGTGGAGGCGGACCTCGGCCTGTGGCGGCTCCTGCAGGGGGACCTGGACCGCGCCGCGCGGCACCTGGAGGAGGCCCTGGTCCTCAACCCGCGCAACGTGCGCGCCAAGCAGCGCCAGATCGCCCTGGCGGGCCTGATGGGGGACGCGACCCTCGCCCGGGCCGCCCTGGAGGACCTCGACGCCCTCAGCGGCCTGCCCGACGAGGCCTACTGGCGCGCCAGCTACCCCTTCCAGGAGGCCGCCCACGCGGCGCGGTTCCGGGCGGGGCTCGCGGCCGCGGGCGTGGCCTTCGGCTGAGCCGCTACTGCTTGCCCCGCGCCAGCCGCGCCTGCTGCTCCTCCAGGGCCGCCCGTCGGGCGCCGCCCCGGCCCTTCTCGCGGCCCGCGTCATGCTGCGCGAGGGCCAGCTGGGTCGCGGCGGGCAGGCTGCAGGTGAAGGTCCACCGCTCGGCCTGGAAGGCCACCGCCAGGGCGAAGGGCGGCGCCTCCGGCGGCTCGGGCTCCACAGGGCAGCGGTCGCGGAGGTCCGGGTCGAGGCCTTCGCGCTCCTCGTTCAGGCGCCGGACCTCGGCGAGCCAGGCCGCCCTGGGGTTCTCGAAGGCGTAGAAGGCGGCGCCGGCGGGCAGTCGGCCAGCGGCCTCCCGGAACGCCTCGTCCTCGGCGAGGGCCCCGGTCAGGCCGGGACCTTCCGCCACGGGGCCCACCCGCCAGCCCCGGTCGCCGGACTGGAGGAAGGGGATGGCGCGGATGCCCTGGGGCCCCTGGTCCGGGTCCGGGAGGTTCAGGGTGAAGGCGTCCCGATCCTCCACCCGGCCCGCGTCGAGGGAGGCGAGGGCGGTCTTCGCGCCCTCGCCTCCCAGGGGGGCCTGGGCCGCGGCGGCCCGGGCCAGGGCCTCCCGGAAGGCCTCCCGGTCCCGGGTGTCCAGGCGCAGGGCCTCGGGCTCGGGGAGGGCGGAGCGCAGGAGGCCGAAGCCCGTCACCTCCCGCTGGGCCGCGTCCAGGCTCCGGTCCAGGGCCGGAGGGAGGTGCTCGGGGCGCCAGGCCCTGAGCTCGGCGAAGGCCCCCAGCCAGCGTGGCGGCAGGCAGCCGCCCATGGCCACCGTCCACGGCCGGGGCGGCAGGTCGGCGAGGCCGAAGGCCTCGGCCCGGCCCAGCCCGGGGAGCAGGGCCTCGAGGTCGGGCTTGGGCCGCCCCGCCAACACGAGCAGGGCGTCGCCGCTGGGGTCGAGGGAGAGGCTGAGGGCCGCGTCCCGGGTGTCCCGGGCGGCCACCGCCAGCAGCGCGCGGAAGGCCTCGGGCGCGGGGAAGGGGGAGAGGGCATCCAGCACCTCCGCGGCGCGGACCGCGTCGGCGCCCCACGCGGCGAGGTCGCCTTGGTCCAGCACCTCGTCCAGGGGGGCCACCTGCGGTCCTGGGCCCGGGCGCAGGGCCTCGGCCCACGCGGCCTGCCGGCCCTCCTCGGCCACCACGGACCAGCCCCGGCGGGCGCCCAGCAGATAGCCCTTCCCCTGGTGGTAGAAGCGCCAGCCGCCCTCGGCGGGCAGCGCCTCCAGCTTCTGGGCCAGGGCGGCGGCGTCGGTGGCGAGGAAGAGCACGGCCCCCCGCTCGAGGGTGACCCGCGCCACACCGCCGGCGGGGCGGGGCAGCTTGGGGAGGGCGAACTCGGGACCCAGAAGCGAGAGGGCGGAGGCCCGGGCGTGGAGGCGCCCCTGGAGGGCCTGGAACTTGAGGGCGGCGAGGGCGGGCCCGTGCAGCACCACCACCTGCCGGGTCCGGGCGGGCAGGGCCTGGGCGAGGGGGGCGGTGGCCTCCTGGGCGGCGAGGAGCGGCGCGAGCAGGATGGCGACGACGGGTTTCACGGCCCCTCCAGGATGACGGTGGCGAAGGCGATCCCGTGATCATGGGCGACGGTTGCGTGGATGCGCGCGACGCCGCGACCGGCGAGGAGGTCGGCCAGCCTCCCCTCCGCCCGCGCCCGGCCGTTCACGTAGCGCAGCTCCTTCCAGGACCATCCGTCGAGGCCCGTCCCCAGCGCCTTCCCGAAGGCCTCCCGCAGCGCCCAGCGGCCCGCCAGGCGCTCGGCCAGGCGGTCGCGGTTGCCCGCGAGGAGGTAGGCCGCCTCGTCGGCGTGGAGGATCTTCCGCGCGCACTTCTCCGGCCCGAAGCGCTCGAGGAGATGGACCCAGCGGGCGGTGGGCGTGAGGTCGGAGCCCAATCCAACGATCATTCGAAGGACTCGAGCGCCATCGAGAACCACCGGTCGCACCCGTGGTGCCCCGTGTTCCCCATGGGCCCGCAGAGGGCCTGGAAGCCGACTTTCTTGTAGAGCTTCTGCGCGGCGTCCATGCCGGTGAGGGTCTCGAGGTAGCAGGTCCGGTAGCCGAGGTCCTTCGCCACCTTCAGGCAGTGGCGCAGCAGGGCCTCGCCGGTGCCGGTGCCCCGGGCCTCGGGGAGGAAGTACATCTTCTTCAGCTCGCAGACGCCGTCGGGGCCATGCTCCAGCTTCGCGAGGCCGCCGCCGCCGATGACGCGGCCCTGCCCGTCCTCCACCACGAAGTAGGCCGCGCCGGGCACCGAGTAGGCCGCGCTCATGGCGTCCACTTCCGGATCGTGGATGGCGAAGCCCGGACCGTCGGCGCCGAAGGCGGGCATCACGGTGCGGATGATGGACGCCACCGCCGCGTCGTCGGCGGGGGTGATGGGGCGGAAGGGGAGGGGAGGCATCCGGTCATTGAAGCGCGGGCGGGGGCGGAACGCCACGCCTCGACGCCGGCCGGCCCCTCAGCCTGGCAACGCGTCGGCGTTCCCCCCGCACAGCACCACGCCCAGGGGCCGATCGTCGGGAGGCGTCCATGCGCCGGCCATCAGCGCCGCCAGGGCCGCGGCGCCGCCGGGCTCGACAACAAGGCGCGCGGTGCGCCAGAGCCAGGCCTGGGCGTCGAGGATGGCCTCGTCGTCCACGAGCACCGACGGGCCCACGCGGTCCCGGAGGATCCCCCAGGGCAGCAGGCCCAGGCTGGGCGGGCCCAGCGACGTGCGGGCCACGCCCTCGGCCTTCGCGGCCACCGGGCGGCCGGCGGCCTGGGCGGCGGCGAGCTGGGGGCAGCCCCGGGGCTCCACGGGCACCACGGCCGCGTGGCCCTCGAGGGCGACCGCGCAGCCCGCCGCGAGGCCGCCGCCGCCCACCGCCAGCAGCCAATGGCCCACCTCCGGCGCCTGGGCCTTCAGCTCCAGGCCGAGCGTGCCCTCGGCGGCGATCACCTCGCGCTGGTCGTAGGGGTGGACCAGGGGCAGGTCCTCCCCATGGCCCAGCGCCTCGGTGGCGGCGAAGGCCTCCGCCGGGCTGTCGCCCACCTCCCGCACCTCGGCGCCGAGGCG
>JBDIBF010000045.1:0-23804 GCA_039812765.1 Holophagaceae bacterium | reverse complement strand
CGCAGGATCTTCAGCGCCACGGGGCGGCGCAGCCGCGGGTCATGGGCCCGGAAGATCCGCGCCATGCCGCCCTCGCCGATGAGGCGCAACCGCTCGAAGGGGCCCCACGCGGTGAGCGTGCCGGAGACGAGCACGTCCGGGGCCACGGCGCCGCTGGGCCTCCCGGGCAGGCGGAAGGCTCCGGAGACCGGGGCGTCCAGGTCGGGCTGGAGGATGGACTCCGTGTCCGGGATGCGGAAGCGGGAGGTGGGCGCCTCGTCCGGCGCGGTGGTCACGGCCCGGGCCTCCAGGGCGAGCTCCTGCACCTGGTCCGGCGTGAGCAGCCCCTTGGCCTCCAGCCATCGCAGGGCGCCCTCCGAACCCTGCCCGGAGGTCGCCGCCTGGGCCTCCTCCAGGTCCCGCGCGTCGATGAAGCCCCAGAGCAGGGCGAGCCCGATCATGCGGCTGTGCAGGCGCGGCCAGGGGCGGGAGTAGCCCGTGGTGGCCCTGCGCTGCCCTTCGTCCTGTTCCATGGCGTCCGATCGTTGGCCTGGTCCCATTTCACCCTGGATCCCCCCGGGACACCATGGGGAGGCGGGCCTCCCCCATTTCACAACTTCTTGGCTTGACGGGCCTTCCACGCGAGAGCCAGACTGGCCATGGCCCCTGCGGCCGCCGGAAAGGAGGGTGCGATGACCACAGGCAGTACCGTCGCGGAACCTCCTTCGACCCTGGCGCCGCCGGAAGGCCCGACACGCTGAGCTGACCGAAGCCTCCGGCCGCGCCGAACCCGCCCTGCCCGCACCGGGCCGGGGAACCGCCGTGAACCCTCCGGGAGCCCCGCCTCCCGAGCCGCCGGAAGCCCATGCTGAACCGCTTCATCGACACCGTCTGGGGCCAGGCCAACGCCCTCTTCGCCTGGCGGCGGAGGCGTTGGCTGGACCTGCTGGTGCTCGTGGCCCTGGTGGGGATCATGTACGGGCTCGTGATCGTCGGCCGGGAATGGACCGGCGGCCAGCGGCCCACCGTGGAGATCGACCTCCGTCTTGCGGCGCTGCCCAAATACATGCTCCTGTCCATCGTCCGCGCGGGCGTGGCGTACATCATCAGCATCTCGCTGACCTTCACCCTGGCGTGGTGGGCCGCCAAGGACCCCTTCGCCGAGCGGCTGCTGGTGCCCATCCTGGACATCCTCCAGAGCGTGCCCATCCTGGCCTTCCTGCCGCCGGTGATCCTGGCCATGCTGGCCATCTTCCCCCGCAGCAACATCGGCCTCGAGCTGTCCGCGGCGATCCTCATCGTCACCTGCCAGGCCTGGAACATGATCTTCAGCTTCTACCAGAGCCTGAAGACGGTGCCCCCCGAGCTGGCCGAGCTGGCCGACACCTACCAGTTCAACTGGTACCAGCGGCTGCGGTGGATCGAGCTGCCCTACGCCACGCCGGGGCTGGTCTGGAACTCCATGGTGAGCGTGGCGAACGGCTGGTTCTTCCTGATGACCGCCGAGGCCTTCAGCCAGGGGAGCCTCAACTTCCGCCTCCCGGGCATCGGCGCCTACATGCAGGCGGCGGTGGACGCCGGGGACACCACCGCCAAGTGGAGCGCCATCCTCGCCATGCTGCTGCTGGTGGTCCTGCTGGACCGACTGCTCTGGAAGCCCGTGATGGCCTGGTCCCAGGGGTTCATCCTGGACGAGAACCTCCGCCCGGAACGGCCCCGGAGCTGGATCCTCGACGTGGTCCGCCGCTCCCGCCTCCTGCGCTGGATCGAGGAGATCCGCTCCGAGTGGCTCCTCAAGCGCATCCCCCGTCCCCAGGCCCTGCGCCGGGTGATGCCCAAGGGCCCCGAGGAGCGCCGGCGCGCCGCGGGGATCCTGGCCGCGGGGCTGCTGGTCATCCTCCTCCTCGCCCTGGCCATCGCCGGCATGAAGCTCTGGAACATCCTCGCCCTGGTCGGCCCCGCCGACTGGGCACGCCTGTTCAAGGCCGGCGCCGCGAGCCTGGGCCGCGTGCTGGCCTCCACGGCCCTGGCCACCCTGTGGACGGTCCCCGTGGGGCTCTGGATCGGCCTGCACCCTACCGTGGCCCGTCGCATCCAGCCCGTGGTGCAGGTGAGCGCCAGCTATCCGGTCAGCCTGCTCTTCGCCGCCATCGCCGCCTGGGCCCTCAAGCTGAAAGTCGGCCTCGGGCTCACCGCCGTGGTCCTCATGATCCTCAGCACCCAGTGGTACCTGCTCTTCAACATCATCGCCGGCGCCCAGGCCATTCCGTCGGACCTTCGCGAGATGGGCAAGGCCTTCCGACTCACGCGA
The DNA here is from genome assembly GCA_039812765.1 of Holophagaceae bacterium. GTDB lineage: Bacteria > Acidobacteriota > Holophagae > Holophagales > Holophagaceae > JADJVL01. Next base: position 21,514 of record JBDIBF010000045.1, on the reverse strand, counting down.
TGGAAGCGATTCACCACCCTCTACTTCCCGGCCATCTTCCCCTTCCTGGTCACCGGCTGGGTGACGGCCACCGGCGGCGCATGGAACGCCAGCATCATCACCGAGTTCGTGAGCGGGGACGGGCGCACCTTCGCCACGTTCGGCCTGGGCAGCGAGCTCCAGCTCGCCACCGCCGCCGGCTCCATCCCCCTCATCACCGCCTCCAGCCTCCTCATGGCCGGCTTGGTGGTCCTCTTCAACCGCCTCGTCTGGCTGCCCCTGTACCGCGTGGCCGAGACGCGCTACACGTTGGACCGGTGACGAGATGAACCTCTGCGAGCTGAAGGGCGTCCAGATGCGCTTCCCCGGCCCCAAGGGGCAGCTCAAGCGCGTGCTGGAGGACATCAACCTGGCGGTGCGCTACGAGGAGGTGCTCTGCGTCCTGGGGCCGAACGGGTCGGGCAAGTCCACCCTGCTGCGCATCCTCGCGGGGCTGCTCCAGCCCACCAAGGGCGAGGTGCGCTGGCACGGCGAGAAGCTGCGCGGGCTGAACCTCTCCGTGAGCATCGTGTTCCAGACCTTCGCCCTGGTGCCCTGGATGAACCTCGAGGAGAACGTCCGGATGGTCCTGCGGGCCCGGGACCTGCCCGAGGACGAGGTCCGCGCGAAGGCCGCCGCCGCCATCCAGAAGGTGGGCCTGGAAGGCTTCGAGGAGGCCTTCCCGAGGGAGCTCTCCCGGGGCACCAAGCAGCGCGTGGGCGTGGCCCGGGCGCTGGCGGTGGATCCTGAGATCCTGGTGATGGACGATCCCTTCAGCCAGGTGGACGCGCTGACCGGCGAGGCCCTGCGCCAGGAGATCCTCGACATCTGGAGCGACGCGGAGAACAACCCCAGCTCCGTGGTGCTGGTGAGCCACAGTATCAGCGAGGCCGTGCTCATGGCCGACCGCATCGCCATCCTGGGCGGCACGCCGAGCACCATCCGCACGGTGGTGGAGAACCCGCTTCCCCGGCCGCGGGACCCGCGTTCGCCGGGCTTCCTGCGGCTGGTGGACCACCTCCACGACATCATCGCCAGCGCCGAGCTGCCCGACGTCCACGTCACGGCCCCCAAGCCCGAGATGGCCGAGGACGTGATCGAGCCGCTGCCCCACGCCCACACCGCTGACATCCTCGGCCTCCTGGAGTTCCTCGACACCCAGCAGGGCGGGAGCTGCGACCTCTTCCACGTGGTCACCCACACCCACGTGCCGTTCGAGAAGGTGCTCACCATCGTCAAGGGCGCCGAAATGTTGGAGCTTGTGGACACGCCCCGGCGCGCGGTGGTGCTCACCCAGCTCGGGAAGCGCTTCGTCGCCGCCGACATGGACGCCCGCAAGGAGATCTGGAAGGCCCAGCTCCTGGAACTCAGGCTCTTCCGGGTGGTGAAGGACCTCATCGAACTCCACGAGGGCGAGCTGAACAAGGACGAGCTGCTCCACGAGCTGGCCGTGCGCCTGCCCATGGAGAACCTCGAGCTGACCTTCGGGACGCTGGTGGCGTGGGGCCGCTTCGGCGAACTCTTCGCCTACCGCGAGGACCGGGGCGTGCTCACGCCGGAGTGAGGAAGCCTCGTCCCTAACCCTGGATGGCGGACTCCACGGTGAGCGCGTCCACCACGCCGCTGCAGCCGTACAGCGCCGGCAGCACCTTCTCCGCCGGATATTCGCGGCGCAGGCGGGCGACGAGTTCGGTGCCGAAGCGGTAGGCGGGGAGGTACATGCGGCCCAGCAGCGGATGGCGGCCCCAGGCGCCGGAAAGCTTGCCAGCGCGCTCCTCGGAGACCAGGAACTCGGAGCGCAGCACCTTCGCCACCTCGGGCTGCGCCACCTTCTCCTGCCACGTGAGGAAGGAGGCATGGTTCTTGGCGTCGTCCTGGAGCAGCGCCAGCAGCAGGCCGATCTGCAGGTCCCGGTCCGGCAGCTCGTGGATCTCCTTCACGCCGTGCGCGATGAGCACGCCGTTGTTGGCGATGCCCTCGAAGAGGGCCGCCGCCCGCGTGTTCATGGTGAGGATGGAGGCCTCCAGGCCCACCCTGCCCCGCACGAAGAGGTTCTGCAGGTAGGCGAAGGTGGTGACGTGGCCCGGCACGACCTCGTGGCTCACGAGCTGCTGGAACTCCGGGATGGAGATCTGCAGGGCCGCGTTCAGCTCGTAGGTGGCCTCGTACTCCGGCGACCCGTCGGCCTTGCGCGCCCGGCCCAAGTAGTTCATCGAGCCCGAGAACCAGGCGTTCTCGATGGGGAGGAAGGCGACGTTGGCCCGGGGCACGCCACGGAACTCCCGCGGGAGGTGGGGGGCCAGATTCCGCTCCGACAGGGCATCGTACTGGGCGATGAAGGCGGCGCCGAGGGCCGGGATGGATTTCGAAGGCACGAGGCGCTCCTGCCGCCAGGCGTCCACGCCCCCCAGCAGCCCGTCGCCGCCGTGGCCCGCCGAGGCCAGCAGCTCCGTGAGCAGGGCACGCTTGGAGGCGGGATCGGAGGGCTCCGGCGCCTTGCCCGTGAGGGTGCGCACGCAGCGGTCGTAGGCCACGGGCTCGCCCCGCCCCAGGAGTTCCATGGCCAGGTCCCACATCACTTCGAAGCAGCGGGCATGGCCCTGAAGGTAGGCGCCCCGTAGGCCCTGAATCCCTTCCGCCGCGGCGCCCATCTCGGCGATGGCGCCCCGGACGTCCACGTCGGCCAGGTAGGCGTCGATGGACGCGAGGTCCGGCGCCTTCGCGGTGACGCCCTCGGAGGCGCGGATGCGCGCCGCGGCGGGGTGGGTGTAGGCCGCGGGCAGGGGGCCGTCGGCGAACCAGGAGTCGGCGATGAACCGCCCCGTTCCGGACGGGTTCATCACGTCCCCGCCCCAGAGGGTGTCGATGCCGAGGATGGCGGTGGCGATGGCGGTGTCGAGGGAGGCGGCGGTGGCGTGGGTCATGTCAGGCTCCGGGCGCCGGCTCGGCCTGGCGGCGGAGCGAGGCGCGGTAGAGGTAGAAGCAGAGGGCGAGGAACCCGATCGTGGACACGATCTGGGAGACGGAGTCGATGTCGTAAAAGGGCGTCTTGACGCGGCTTTCGGCGTACCAGGGGAAGAGGCGCAGGGCCGCGCCGAAGACGCCGCCCAGGGCGCCGCCGGCCATGAGGCCCGAGGCGATGATGACGCCGCGCTCGCGGATGGTGCGGCCCGGGGCGCCGCCCACCTGCTCGGACTTGCGGGTGATGAGCCAGGAGAGGAAGCCGCCCACCAGGGCCGGGGAGTTCAGCTCCAGGGGCAGGTACATCCCCAGGGCGAAGGTGAGGGGCGGCACGCCCACCATCTCCATCACCACGGCGATCATGGCGCCGGCGCCGAAGAGGATGTAGGCCACGGGCTGGCGGTTCACGAAGTTCTCCACCAGCACCTTCATGATGGAGGCCTGGGGCGCGGCCAGCACCGTGCGGGCGTCCCCGGCGGCCTGCTCGCCGAACTGGAACACCCGTGCCAGCATCACGATGGTGATGCCCGCCGCCGCCGAGGCGACGATGACGCCCAGGAACTTCACCTTCTCCTGCTGGGCCGGCGTGGAGCCCAGCCAGTAGCCGGTCTTCAGGTCCGTGATGGTCTGGCCCGACACCGACAGCGCGGTGCAGACCATGCCGGCGATGGCCATGACGAAGAACATGCCGCTGGCCCCGGAGAGCCCGAACTTCAGCAGCACCACGCAGGAGATGATGATGGTGAGCATGGTCATGCCCGAGACCGGGTTCCGCGCCGTGGTGGCGATGGCGTTGGCGGCGACGGAGGCGAAGAAGAAGGAGAAGACCAGGGTCAGCAGCAGGCCGATGACGAGGACCGAGGCCGTGGGCTTGAGGGAGCCGAAGAAGATGGCCATGCACACCGCCGTCACGATGGTGCCGACGAGCATGGACATCACGCTGATGTCACGGTCCGTGCGCTCGGGGCCGTGGGCCTCGCCGCCCTTGAAGGCCTTGGCGGCGATGGCGAAGGAGCCGGCGACGATCTTCAGGGACTTGAGGATGCCGAAGATGCCGGCGGTGGCGATGGCGCCGACGCCCACGAGGCGCACGTAGCTGCGGAAGATCTGCTCGGCGCTCATGGCGGCGATGGGCAGCTTGGCCGGGTAGATGGCCATCTCGGGAAAGTTGCGGCCGATCATCCAGATCAGGGGGACCAGCACCAGGTTGGACAGGATGCCGCCGGCGCAGAGGATCATGGAGGAGCGCAGGCCCATGACGTAGCCCAGGCCGAGGATGAAGCCCACGGCGTCGAAGCGCAGCACCACCTTGGCCTTCTCCGCCACGGTCTTCACGAGGGGGACGAACTGGAAGTCCAGGGACTCCTTCCAGACCTGGAAGGTGGTGACGAAGAAGTCGTAGACGGCGGCGATGGCGGTGGACTGGAGGAGGAGCTTGGCCTCGGAGCCGCCCTTCTCGCCGGTCACGAGCACCTCGGTGATGGCGGTGGCCTCGGGATAGGGGAACTTGCCATGCATCTCCCGGACGAAGTAGCGGCGCAGGGGGATGATGAAGAGGACGCCGAGGCAGCCGCCCGCCAGGCAGATGAAGATGGTCTGGAGCGGGTGGGGGTTCAGGCGCAGGGTGTAGAGGGCCGGGAGGGTGAAGATGGCCCCGGCCACCACGGAGCCCGACACGCCGCCGATGGCGGTGATGATGACGTTCTCCAGCAGGGTGGAGCGCCGGGTGTAGATCCGAGCGAGGCCGATGGCCAGGATGGAGATGGGGATGGCCGCCTCCATCACCTGGCCCACCTTCAGGCCCGAGTAGGCGGAGGCGATGGTGAAGAGGAGGCAGAGCAGCAGGCCCCAGCCCACGGAGCGCCGGGTGGTCTCCAGGGGCGCCTCGGCCGCGGGCACGATGGGCTCGTAGACCTGCCCCGGCGCCAGCTCGGCGTAGGCGTTCTCGGGCAGCGACGTCGTCTCGGGGGCGTCCATGCTCACTCCATCGAAGGGGTCCGCCCCAGGGTCGTCGGAATCGTCCCGGGGGCGCAACCCGCGGGCCCGGGACGCCGGTCACGACCGCGGGACCCCGCCTGCTATGCTCCCCCTGCCCGGAGGCCCCCGTCCATGCCCGAACCCGACCGGACCCTCGCCAGCCTTGTCGCGCACCTGGACGGCCTGCTTGACCTCGCCGCCTTCGAGGACTACTCCGGCGCCCTCAATGGTCTGCAGGTGGAGAACCCCGGCACGGTGACCCGGATCGCGGCGGCGGTGGACGCCCACCTGGGGACCCTGGAGGCCGCGGCGGCGGCGGGCGCGGACTTCCTCCTGGTCCACCACGGGCTGTTCTGGAGCCCGATGGCGCCCCTCACGGGAGCGGCCTGGCGCAAGGCGAAGCTCTGCCTGGACCACGGGCTGGCGGTCTACGCGGCCCACCTGCCCCTGGACGCCCATCCCGAGCTGGGCAACACGGCGGGACTCGCGAAGGCCCTGGGCCTGGCAGGGGGCGAGCCCTGGTTCGAGGCGAAGGGGCGCGGCATTGGCCTGCGCTTCGAGGTGGACCTGGGCCGGGACGAGTTGGCGGCGCGGCTGGAGCGCGCCACGGGCCGGGCGACGGTGCTGGCCGGAGGCCCAGCCCGGGTGCGCAGCCTGGGCCTCGTCACCGGCGGCGCCGGCGGGGACCTCGCGGAGGCCCGGGGCGTGGACACCTTCCTCACGGGGGAGGGCCCACACTGGACCTACGGGCTGGCGCTGGACTTGGGGATGAACGTTCTCTACGGCGGCCACTACGCCACGGAGACCTTCGGCGTGAAGGCCGTGGCGGCCCACCTCTCGGCGCGCTTCGGCCTGCCCTGGGTCTTCCTGGACGATCCGTCGGGGCTGTGAGGCGGGGCTAGGCCGGGGGCGCGAGGCGCCGGGGGGAGAGGGCGACGGCGGCGATGCCGGCGGCGATGAGGGCGGCGCCGACGAGGCCGAGGGGCCTGGGGACTTCGCCGAGCACGGGCCAGGCCAGGAAGATGGTGGCCACCTGCTGGGCCTGGAGGCCGATGGCGCCCAGAGCCGCGTCCACGTGGCCGAGGCCCCAGGAGATGAGCCACCAGGCGAGGAGCTGGACCACGAGGCCGAGGGCCACAAGGCTGGCCCAGGCCTTGGGCGTGAAGCCGGTGAGGGGATCGCCGCGGAAGAGGATGGCCAGGCCGAAGCAGCCGAGGCAGGCGAGGCTGGTCCAGAAGAGGGCCTGGGGGGCCTTCAGGGTCTGCCGGGCGCGGCCGAGGACGAGGGTGTACGAGGCGTAGGCGAAGCTGGCCCCCAGGGCGATGCCTTCGCCCAGGCCGTCGCCCACCTTGGCGCCCCGGGCGAGGGCGAGGACGAGCGCCCCGCCCAGCGAAGCCGCCTGGCCGACCCAGCCCAGGGCGCCGAAGCGGAGGCGAAGGAAGAACACGGAGAAGAGCGCCACCCACACCGGCGACAGCCCCCCCACCAGCAGCGTCGCGTTCGCCGCGCTCGTGTGCCCCATGGACGCGTGCCAGCCCCAGAGGTCCAGGAAGAACGTGATGCCGGCGGCCACCGCCCACCAGCGTCCGATGCCGGCCCCGAACGACCCCTCCCGCCGCGCCAGCAGGAAGATCCCCGGCAGCGCGAACAGCATCCGGTAGAACCCCACCGTGAAGTCCGACGCCCCGCCCGCCACCGCCCACTTCACGAAGATGGCGGCGAGACCGAGGAGGGCGGCACCGCCGAGGACCGCCCAGAGGCCGCGGGAGGACGAGGGCGAGGTCATGGGGTTAGGGTGGGGGAAGGTGGGGGGATTGGCTAGACGGGGCGGAGGCGAGTTCGCAGGTCGTCAGGGGAAGGTCCCTCGGGGAAGTCCCCAAGTCCCCCATCCAGGGCCCGGACCCACCATCGGATTTCACCCCACTGGCGCCATGAGTTCCGGTTCCCATTATGTTTGTGTAATGAACGCCGAGCGTCGCAACCCAAGCCCAGTCAACGCCCACCTTGTCGCCGTAATTCTGTTACGGCGACAATTATCCAAACCTGCTTGTCGCAGAATATCTAGTTAGACGTGAATCACATGGATTTTGCCCTAATCATCACCCAGATTGAGGATCACGTCGTCCTACGCCTGAAACTCGACGTGGGTGAGACACGGCTTTACTACCATCTCCTTCGCCATTCTCGTTTCATCGGGAAGCACGATGTCCTCATTTCTGTGGCACAACTTGCCGAAGTGCTCAACTGCTCTAAAAACACAGTGAAACCGCGCCTGCGGACACTTCAAGACAAGAAAGTCATCGATGTAACAAACACCGGTTGGGCCGGAACTCGTATCAAGGTCTTCTTGCCATCGGAGATTCCGGGTGCTGTGCCCGAGGACACTGCACCTGAGGTGTTGGATATCGAGACCATCGACTTCTACAAGGACACCAAGTATCGGCCTGCGATTCTCGAACGAGAGCAGGGGCGATGTTTTTATTGTCGCAGAGTACTGACTGATGAAGACTCCGGGCTCGATCACGCAGAGCCCCAAAACGCCAAAGGCACGAACAGCTACCGCAATGTGGTCGCGGCCTGCCACTCCTGCAACTCATCCAAGGGGGACAATACCGCTGAGGAGTTTCTTCGAAATCTCTACAGACGAGGCTTCTTAGGTACGGCCGAGTTGGACGACCGGCTAGCCGAAGTAACCAAGCTCAAGCAGGGTCTGTTGCGGCCTATCATTTGACTCCGAGCCTATGTTGTTCACGTCTAACCTCTCGTTCAACCCGGACCCGCGCAAGCGCGGGCCGGTTAACTTCATCCGTTAGGTCTCCATGCCCACCCACACCGTCCGCTTCCACCGCGTCCTCAAATCCACCCCCGACCGCGTCTACCGCGCCTTCCTCGATCCGGACGCGATGGTGAAGTGGCTTCCGCCGCACGGGTTCACGGGGAAGGTGGACCACGTGGACGCGCGGGTGGGCGGGACGTACCGGATGTCGTTCACGAACTTCTCGACGGGGGGCAGCCATTCCTTCGGCGGGACCTACGTGGAGCTGGTGCCGAACGAGCGCATCGTGCACACGGACGGCTTCGACGATCCGAACCTGCCGGGGGAGATGAAGACCACCATTCAGTTCAAGGCGGTCTCCTGCGGCACCGAGCTCGACATCGTGCAGGAGGGCATCCCCGAGGTCATCCCGCCGGAGATGTGCGTGCTGGGCTGGCAGGAGTCGCTGGCGCTGCTGGCCCTGCTGGTGGAGCCCGAGATCCTGGGCTGAGACCGTCCCATGGACCTCACGGCCTCCTGAAGGTCAACAGGAAGGTGTCGGGAGGATTGCAGGAGTTCTGGCGCGTGTTCTGTCCCCTGAGCGTCCCCGAGCCGACCGTCAGTGTCCCGCTGTTGGTCTCCGAGCAGTTGGCGGCTTTCGTCGTGGCGTAGGTGTCCGTGTAGGTGAAGGAGCCGTTCATCACCGTGCCGCTCAACTGTCCCTGGATGCCCGTCGCCCCGTAGGAAGGGTTGTTCGCATCCGTCGCCAGGCTCGCGCCGCTCACCGCGTTGCCCGTCTGCACGAGCTGCCAGCGCACCGTGGTGCTGCCTTCCGCGTAGACCCAGGTCCCGGTCAGGTCCTGGGTCCCCCCGGACGGGCCGCCCGAACCCCCGCCGCAGGCCCCAAGCCCCGCGCACAGGGCGATGCCAAGCCACGTCCTTCCCGCCTTCATGACGCCTCCTTCGTTTCCTCGATGCGTGGCCCTGGGATGACCGGTGTCCGGGAGGACGTGACAGGGCCGCGGCCTCAGGTTCGGCGGGGTTCGACCGCTTCCAGCGCCTCCGCGGCCCGCGCCACCACTCCCGCCCAGTCGCCGGGCCGCGCCTGCCGCAGCAACCGGTGGCCCGGGTACCACGGCGAATCCTCCCGGCCCTCCAGCCACCGCCAGTCCCCCTGGAAGGAGAGCAGCAGCAGCGTCGGGACCCCCAGCGCCCCGGCCAGGTGCGCCACGCCGGTGTCCACGGCCACCAGCACGTCCAGCGTGTCCAGCAGGGCCGCCGTCTCCGCGTAGTCCACGAGGTGTGGCCCCGCTTCGAACCAGCGGCCCGCGGGGGCCTCCGGGGCACGGCCGAAGCGGCCCAGGTGGGTCTGCAGCGACACCCAGTCCACGTCCTCCCGCCCCAGCAGCGGCCCCAGATGCTCCGGATCCAGGCTGCGCTGGGCGTCGAAGGGGAAGGCCGGGTTCCCCGCCCACACCAGGCCCGCCCGCAGGCGCGTGCGCTTCGGGCCCAGGCGCGCCTGCCACACGGTCCTCCGCGCCGCCTCCGCCTTCAGGTAGGGCGGTGACGCCAGCCCCGCCTCGTCCGCGATCCCCAGACGATGGGGCAGGCTCATCATCGCCTCCATGGCGTGGATGGGCGGCGGCACCCGGCCGTCGAAGCCGTAGGTGACCCCGTCCCCCTGCACTGCCAACAGCGGCGCCAGGCCGAACTGCTCCGGCGGGAACTCCACCCGCACCTTCATCCCGGCGGCCGCCAGGCTCTTCGGGAAGCGGAGGAACTGCAGCACGTCGCCGATGCCCTGCTCCGCCACCACCAGCAGGCGCAGCCCCGGCGTCAGCGTCCCGTCCCAGGCGGGTGGCTGGCCCGGCCGCGGGTGCAGCGGATGGGCCGGATGGACCTTGCGGCCCTCGTAGAGCTCCCAGCCCTTCGCCCAGCGCCCCCGGCCAAGCAGCGCCAGGGCGTAGCGGTCCCGCGCGTAGGCATCCTTGGGATGGCGGAAGTGGGCCGCCTCCACCGACGCGAAGGCTTCGTCGAAGCGCCCCAGGTCCCGCGCCAGGTCCGCCTCCTCCAGCAGCACGTCCAGGCTGGCCGGCGCGAGCCGCGCCGCCGCGTCCAGGTGCTCCCGGGCCTCGTCGAAGCGGTGGAGCTGCCGCAGCGCCGTGCAGGCCTGGGCGTGCACCTCGCCCCGGGGCGCCGCGGCCAGGCTCGCCTCGAAGAGGAGGAGGGCTTCTTCGGCCTTGCCCTGGGCCAGGAGGGCGCCCCCCAGCTGGGCCTTCAGGCCCGGGTGCTTGGCCCCGGCGTCCACCGCCCGGCGCAGCCAGACCTCCGCCGCCGGGAAGTCCCCCGCCCCCAGGTGCAGCCGCCCCAGCGCCTCCAGCGCCCCCGCGTGGCCCGGATGGGCCTGGACGACACCCATGAGCAGCTGCGCCGCCTCCCCCGTGCGGCCCTGGCCCTCCAGCGCGAAGGCGAGGCGGAGGATCTCGGGGAGCGTTCGGGGAGAGGGCATGCGGGTTCCGGAAGGGCCCCTCCAGGATGGATCAGTTCGGCCGTCGCGACACCTGCGGCCCCGCCAACCAACCCCCGATCCGGCAGGACGCCCGCCCCATCCCACGCGTCCTCCTCCGGGTATCGCTCCGCGATACTCCGTGCGCCGATCAACCCCGACGGGCCGTTCGCGCGGGGGTCGGTTCGCCCACCTGGAGACCTGCTCCCACGCGTCCTCCTCCGGGCATCGCTTCGCGATACTCCGGGCGCCGATCAACCCCGACGGGCCGTTCGCGCGGGCGTCAGTTCGCCCACCTGGAGACCTGCTCCCACGCGTCCTCCTCATGGCTGGCCCCGTTGAGCAGGATGGCGAAGATGCGCTGCTTGCCGTCGGGCGTCTGGAGGAGGCCGCAGACCGTGGTCACGCCGGTGAGGTGGCCGGTCTTGCAGCGCACGCGGCGGGCGAGGTTGGGGTCCTTGATGCGGAGCTTCCAGGGTTCGCCGCCGATGACCTTGAGGCTGGCCACCATCTCGGGGCCCACCTCGAAGTCGTTCACCGCGCCCCGCAGGATGATGGCCAGGGTCTTCGCCGAGAGGGCGTTGTTCTTCGACAGCCCGCTGCCGTCGGTGATGGCGATCCTGTCGGGGCCGAGGCCGAACTGCTCCTTGTAGAAGGCCTGGATCCGCGCGATGCCGCGGGGCCAGGAACCGTCCCCGAAGCGCTTCACCAGCATCTCCACCATGAAGTTGTTGGAGAACTTGTTGATGTCCTGCACGAGCATGCGCAGGGGCGGCGACTTGAACTCCAGGAGCTTGCGGGAGGCCCCGCCGCCGGGCCCGTTCTCGACGACGATGCCGGCGTCGGCGAAGACCCGGCCGAAGACCTCCAGCGCGAGGCGCTCGGGGTCGGCGACGATGGTCCCCCGGTCGTCCCGGTTGAAGTTCACGCTGAGGGGAAGGACGGGCGGGGTGGTGTCCGCGCTGGTGTTCTCCCACCCGTTCCCGTAGCGCTGGGTGTCGAAGGCGCCCTGGTCCAGGCGGATCCGGCCGGTGATCCGCTGCACGCCCAGGCGCTTGAGGTCCTGGGCCATCACGAAGATCCGCTCGGTGGTGAGCCACGGGTCGCCGCCGCCCCGGAGGACCAGGTCCCCCTTCACCACGCCGGAACCGCCGTTCTGGAGGTCCCCGTAGACGGTGGTCTCGAGTTGGAAGTCGGGTTTCCAGCTGCGCAGCAGGGCGTAGGTGCTCACCACCTTCGTCACGCTTGCGGGCACCAGCGCGAGGTCCGGCTGGTGGGACTCCAGGGCCTTACCGCTCTGGATGTCCCAGAGCCCGGCGGAGACCTGGATGCCCCTGGCTTCCAGGCGCCGCGCCCAGTCCTGGAAGCTCCCTTCCGCGGGCGGGGTCCGCGCCGGAGCCGGCGCTGGAACCGGCCCCGGCGTCCGGGCCCGCAGGGCCAGGGTGCCCAGGGCCCCCAGGGCAGCCACCGCCCCCGCGAGGGCCAGACGCCCTCCAATGCCGCTCCGTTCCATCCGGCCTCCCTGCCCCGTCATTTGGGGGGCTTGCCGGAACCGCCCGCCGGATCGCCCTTGCCCCCTCCCTCCGGCGTCGGGGAGGGATCCGCGGGGGAACCCACCCGACCGCCGCCGGCGGGCGGCGAGGCCGGCAGGTTGAAGAGGCTGTCGGTGGCCAGGAAGGCCCAGTCGCTGTAGATGGACTTCATCCGGTACACGCGGTAGCTGTCCTTCTCGATCTTGCTCTTCACCCCGACGATGGGCAGCCCGGTGGTGTTCCCGCTGGCCCCGGCCTGCACGGCGAAGACGAGGTCCCAGTCGCCCCGGGGATTCATCGGGTCCTTGAAGTCCACCTCCCGGGCGAGGCGGGGCTTGATCTTGTTCAGCTCCTCCAGGCTGCTGGGGTAGCCGCCGGTCCTGGCCTGGAAGGCGCGGATGGCCTTCGCCAGGTGCTCCCCCCGGAAGATGAGCTCGTCCTCCAGCTCCCGCTGGACCTCCACGTTCACCGCCGGGATGCCCTTCATCAGCAGGATCCCCATCACCGCGCAGATCGCGAGCAGGAGGGCCAGGATGTAGCCGCGCTCGGCGGAGCGCGGCGCAGGGCGGGGCGGAAGGAGGGCGCGCATCGGGATCCAGGATAGCCGGGGCCACCCAGGGATGCTCCGGCCCGGGCCGATGTTCCGCCCTCAGGCTCCCATGCGCTCGAGGAGCCGCAGGAAGGCCGCCGCCACCTTGGGGTCGAACTGGGAGCCCATGTTGGCCTTGATCTCCTCCACCACGTCCCGCAGGGGCATCGGGGTCTTGTAGCCCTTCCCGCTGGTCATCACTTCGTAGGCTTCGATGAGCCCGACGATGCGGCTCCCGATGGGGATGGCCTCGAAGGAGAGGCCGTCGGGATAGCCCTTGCCGTCCCAGCGCTCGTGGTGGTGCCGGATGATCTGGTTCACGTCGTACGGGAAGCGGAGGTCCTTCAGGAAGGTGGCCGCGAGCACCGGATGGGTCCTCAGCCTGGCCAGCTCCTCCGCGCTGAGCCTGGGCTTCGCGACCAGGGCCGGATCCAGCATCAGCATGCCCACGTCGTGCAGGATGGCCGCGATGCTCACGGCCTCCACCTCCGGCGTCGGCAGGCCCAGCTCCACCGCGAGGCTCGTGGCCAGCTTGGCGGTGGCGAGGCTGTGGGACTTGAGCTGGGGCACCCGGCCCTCGCCACTCTGGAGGATCCGGTGGCTCACACTCAGGAAGGCCCGGTGGTAGCGCTCATGGAGGCGGCTTTCGCCGAGGAACCTCGCGAAGACCCGGGTGGCCGCCTGGGCCCGGGCCAGGCCGGCCTCGTCGAAGGCGGACTCGCTGGCCCGGAGGAGCAGGATCTCATCGCCCCTGCCCTGGTCGGTCGCGAGGCGCAGCGCGGCGCAGGTGAGGAAGGGGCCGGGCAGCGCCGGGGCCTCGGGCCGTTCGGCCTTCGGCGCGAGGCGGACCTCCTCCGGCAGGGTGCCCGGCAGCGCGGCATGCGCGTGGACCAGGACGTTCTGCTGGAGCTCCGGGGCCAGGGGCGGGTCGCTCCAGGCGAGCAGCGGACGCACCTCGTCGGCCTCCTCCATCCAGAAGGCCACCGCCTCGGCGCCGGTGAGGGAGGCCAGGAGCGGCGCGAGTTCGAAGAAGGCCATGCGCTGCTCCGGCAGCATGGCGCCCGGCCGCCGGGCCACCGAGCGCGCCCGGGGGATGGCCATCGTGGCCGAGACGTCCATGGACGGGGTGTCCTCCCCCAGCGCCTCCCAGGGCAGGATCTCCTTCTCCTCCGACGGGACGGGCACCGCGGTGCCCCGGGCCTCCACGGCCGGGGGCGCCGGGAGGAGCGCCGAGAGGTCGGGCATCCCCGGGAGCCCCTGGCCCGTGAGGGGGATGACGGGCAGCGGGACCGTCGCCATGCGGGGCCGCCGGGCGGGAGGGGCGGGAGTCGTGGGCTCCGCCGGCACCGCGGCGGCCGGGACCGCCGGCCCGGACGACGCAGGCGCGGAAGGCGCCGGCAGGGGCCCCTGGCCGCGGGGCAGGAGCAGGGTGGAGGGCTCCTCGGGCGCCTCGGCGGACACGTAGAGGCGCATGTCCCGGAGGGCCACCACCAGGTCGTTGCAGATGGCCATGGTGGGGACCTCGTCCCGCTCGAGGTCGAAGGGCGCGTGCTTGCCCTTCTCCCGCTGGATGAGCACGCCGACCCAGTCCCCCATGAGGTAGAGCGGGGAGACCAGGAACCTCGGGGTGTCGGCGCCCTGTCCGAAGGAGCGCAGTTCCGGGTAGTCCTCCGCGTCGTTGGCCACGAAGGCGCGCCTCTGCCGCTGGATCATGATGGCCAGGGGGTCCTTCCCCCCGATGCTCTCGGGAGGCCGGGTGCCCCGGGGCCAGCCGTAGTGGCTCACGAGGGCGAAGTCCTTCTCGTCCGTCGGCCGGAGGTAGAGGGCCCCCTTGCTGCTGCCCACCTCCTCCAGGCAGCGATAGAGGATCTGGGCGCACCGCGTCTCGATGGACGTGAGCAGGTTGGGCGGAAAGGGCGCCATGAAGGGCTTTCGTGGGGTCCGGGGAGGGAGCCCTGATTCTAGGACAGGGGGCCGGGCGGTTCCACCGCAACGGGCCCGGCCTCCACGAGGTGCCAGCCGAGGGCGCTGCGCCGCGCGGCCTCGAGCAGGCGCTCCTGCTGCGCAGCCCAGGCCGCCGCCGCCTCCCGGCGGCTCGCGTGCGTCGCGAGGACCCATGCCATCCAGGACCGTGGCCGTTCCCGGGCGCTGGCCTCGAGGCGCCGGTCCAGCTCCGCCCCCCCGACCTGGAGGAGCACGCCGCAGGCGCCGAGGGCCGCGAGCCTGTCCTCGATCCGCCGGAAGCCTTCCGGCGTGAGCCCCGCCTCCACCAGGGCGCTGAGGTGGAAGCGCTCCTGGTGGGCGGCGAAGCCCGTGCCCCCGCTGGCCCAGCCTAGGCCGCGGCTGCCGGACTCCAGGGACTCCCAGGCGGCGAGCATCCCCTCCAGCCAGGGCTCCACCGCCTCCGGGGCATGGCGCTCCCGGAGCGGTTCGAACATGCGCTGGGTGGCGACATCCTCGGCGCTCCAGAGCACCCGATGCCCCGCGCCGGCGCGCCACCGCCGCAGCAGGGTGGTCTTGCCCGCGAGGGGGACGCCCTCCAGGAGCCAGAGCCCGGCCGGGGCGTGCGGGGGCGGCCCCGGGAGGATCACGCCCAGGACCTCGGCTCCTGGAGGCTGGCCACGATGAGGCTGCGGTCCACCCAGCGCGTCAGGTTCTGGAGCTGGGCCCCGTGGCCGCATTCGAAGAAGGCCTCGCCAAGCGCGCGCAGGCCCCGCACCGCGTCGGGCCAGCGGATGGGCGCCGCCACGCTGACGATGGCCTCCTCCCAGGCCTCGAAGCCGTCCTCGATGCGGCGCCCGTCCAAGGGCGAGACCAGGGGGAAGTCCGGGTCCCGGGGCGACCAGGCCTCTAGGGCCTCCTTGATGCGCGGCAGCAGGGGCGCCATGAGGTCGCAGTGGAGGGGATGCTGCACCGGGAGCAGGTCCGCCTTCAAGGCCTCGGGTCCCACCGCCGCCAGAAGCTCCCGCAGGCCTTCCAAGCTTCCGGACACCGTGAACTGGGCCTGGCCATTGAAGTTGGAGAGGCGCAATCGCGGATGGGCGGCCATGGCGGCCGCGAGGTCCGCCTCCCGGAGGCCGATGATGAAGGCCATGCCCATGGTGCCGGTCCCGAAGCGGGCGTCCGCGGCGTCCTCGGTGGCGAGGATGAGGTCCAGGGCCGCCTCCAGGGGCACCACGCCGGCGGCCACCAGGGCGCTGAAGAAGCCCATGGAATGGCCTGAGGCCCCGAGGGGCCGGGTCATCCCAGCCGCCTGGTGGGCGCGGTAGAGGCCGACGGAATGGGCCAGCACCGCGAAGGGGGCGACGCGCTGGGCGCGAAGGGCCTCGGCCGGGCCATGGGCCATGAGGGTCCGCAGGGACAGGCCGGTGCGGGCCTCGGCGGCCTCCACCACGCCGCACCAGGCGGCATCGGCCTCCCATCCCCGGCTCATGCCGGGCTGCTCGGTGGCCTGGCCGGGGAAGAGGAGGACGGGGGCGCTCACGGGTCCAGGGTGGCCCGGGCCGGGCGGGGCGCGCAACCGGGCCTCATGTAGAATGGGGACGATCCCCTCCGCTGCGAACCGGCCCGCCAGGGCCGTTTTCTTAGGGCCCGCGCATGACCCTGTCCGACCACCTGATCCACCTCACCATGAGCGTCTTCCTCATCTTCGGGGTGTACCAGTTCTACTTCTGGTGCCAGCGCCAGAGCTTCCGCCCCGTGGTGAAGTTCAACTCCAAGATCGACGAGGCCCTGCCCTTCTGGCCGGTCTGGGCCTGGGTCTACAGTTTCCTGTACTACCCCGCCATCGTGTACCTGAACTGGGTGGTGAGCAGTCCGCGCCACTTCAACCACCTGGCCTTCAGCTTCTTCATGCTCCTCTTCATGCAGATGGCCTTCTTCCTGCTGTTCCCGGTGGCGACGCCGGACCACTGGCGGGACTTCGCGCAGGGTCCCGGGCCCTCCCGGCGCTTCCTGCGCTTCGTGCAGAAGTTCGACAAGCCCACCAACTGCTTCCCCAGCATGCACGTGAGCGTGGCCACCCTCACCGCCCTGCACGCCCATCCGCACCTGGGCCCCTGGAGCTACGCCTTCCCGGTCCTCATCGCCGTCAGCTGCGTGTTCTCGAAGCAGCACTACCTCATCGACCTGCCCTTCGGCGCAGGCCTCGGGTGGGTGGCCTTCAAGGCCTTCGAGCTGATGGGCGGCGCGGCCTGAGGCTTCAGCCCAGGGCCCTGGCCCGACGCTGCAGTTCTTCGGCGGAGACCTCCTCCACCCGGGCGCCGATCCAGAACTGGTTGCCCTCGGCGTCCGCTACGCCGGCATTGCGGTCGCCGTAGAACTGGTCGGCGGGCTCCATCAGGGAGGCGGCCCCGGCGTGCAGCGCCCGGTGGTAGGCGGCGTCCACGTCCGCCACGTAGAGGTAGAGCGACGAGGGCCGGGCCGGGAAGCCCTCCTTGGCCTCGCCGATCATGACCACGGATTCGCCGATGCGGACCTCGGCGTGCATGACGCGGCCATCGGCGGCCTCCATGCGTTCCAGGAGCTGCCCGTCGAAGACGGACTGGAGGAAGGCGATGAGGGGCTGGGCGCGGGAGACCACGAGGTAGGGGATCACCCGCGGATAGCCTTCGGGGATGGGATTCACGGCCATGGGACCTCCCGCTGGGACACCCCAAGGATGGGTCCGTCAGAAGTGCACGTCCACGTAGTCCACCACGGGCGGGTCGCAGGGGTTCTCCATGGGGTGCATGCGCCAGAACTTCCGCCCCCCGCGGATCTGGAACTCGAAGTCGCCGTTGCGCTCGCAGGGCCTGCCGCCGTTGAGGTGGGTCACCTGCAGGACGATGCGGCCCCGGAACAGGAAGGACTTGGCCTTCACCTCCAGGATCTCGCCCTCGAGGGTGATGCGGTCCCCGGTCTGCCTGGCAACCTGCTCTCCCTTGATCCTCAGCCTGCCCTTGTCCTCGCTGATCTCGACCTTCCCCCTCTCCTTGCTCCACTGCACCCACTGGCAGGTGAAGCCGTGGACGCCCAGGAGTTTCGCCTTGGCGGCGGGGTCGTGGACGACGGTGGGCGACTGGGCGAGCAGGGCCGCGAGCAGGAGTGGGGTCATTGGTCCTCCACGGGGCGGTCCGCCCTGAGGTGCAGCAGGCTCCACCGGATACGGGCGCCAGGCCCGTCCGACCAGCCCAGCAGGTCGCCGATGGCCGCCTCGATCTCGGGGAGGTCCGGCTGGTCCAGGCGGAAGAGGCCCTTCATGAACCGGCAGGCGGCCGGCCGGTCCGCGAAGTCCCAGGTGTAGTCGGCCAGCGCCGCCTGGCGGACAACCAGGCCCGCGGCCCGGAGCCCGGCGGCCTCCCGCCCGGCCTCCAGGAAGTCAGCGCGGTGCCCTTCGCTGCTGCGGACCGCCACGAAACGCTCCAGCCAGCGGGCGGGGCCTGTGCCCTCGGCGACGTCGGCGATGACCAGCCGGCCCCCGGGGACCAGGATCCGGGCTCCCTCGGCGTAGAAGCGCTCCCGGCCGCCCAGGAGGTGGTGCAGGGCCGCGATGCTGAGCAGGATGTCCACCGCGCCGTCGGCGAAAGGCATCGCCAGCCAGTCCCCCAGCACCAGGTCCGGCACGAAGGCGGCGTAGTCCGGCTTGGATTCGAAGGGGATGTAGCGGCAGGCCGGCTCCAGGGCCGCCAGCACGGGCCGCAGGTAGGCACCCCCCGAGGGGCAGTCCACCAGCGTCTCGCCGGGGCGGGGCGCCGCCAGTTCGAGGGGGAGGCGGAACTCCGTCTCCCGCGCCCGGGGGGCTTCGATCATGGCGGACTGGTAGGGGCGGCCGTCCCGGCGCAAGGGCTCCTCCGGCGGGACCGCGGCCCTCAGCGGGGTCCCGGTTCCCTGAAGAAAGCATAGAGCCCCTGGGCCCGGTCACGCCCTGGGACCCGCCCTGCCTCCAGGCTGGCGGAAGAAGGCGTAGAGCCCCTCCGCCCGGTGGCGACGGGCGGCCAGGAGCAGGGGCCCGGGGGCGCGGCCGGCGCCCACGGTCTTGTTCAGGTCGAGGACGATGGCGCGACCCTCCCGCTCCACGTAGTCGAACTTGCCGTAGTCGAAGCCCAGCCGTTCCCGCAGGGCCACCACGTCCGGATGGACCTTCGCCGGGAACCGCGCCACGGCGGTCTCGTTCTTCACGATGGGCTGGTCCGAGGCGGTGCGCACACAGCTCTCCCGATCCCCCAGGAACTGGTAGCTGCGCACATGGAAGAGGCCGTCCTCCACCTCCGGGAGGAAGCGCTGGACCACCAGGTCGGGACACCCGAAGGCCTCGGCGGGGACTTCCCGCAGGTGGTCATAGACCCGGTAGGCGAGGGGCGTGGGGAAGGCCGGGGCGAGGCCCGCGCCATCCAGGCGGCCGACCCCGCGCCGGGCCTCCGGCACGCCGCCATAATTCCGGTCCGACTTCACGATGACCGGCCCTTCCCACGGGTCCCCGGGACGCAGCAGGTGCTCCCGCAGGGTGGACTTCCGGATGTCCTTCACGCGCCCGTTCACCGCCACGGGATAGGTGGCCGCGAAGGCGAGGTAGTCGTCGGGCACCACCGAGAGGTCCACGTGCACGAAGACCAGGTCGGCGTCCACCCGCCGGCCGGGGCCGAAGAGCTGGACCACGTCGTGCCCCTGCTCCTTCCAGACTTCCGCCAGGCCGCCGATCCCGTACTCGGCGAGGGCGCCGGGCGGGTCGGCCTCGTGGCAGAGGATGGCGATGCGGCGCTTCACAGGTCCGGTTCCGGGGGCCTGGGCCTCACTCGTGGTAGCCCGCCACCACCAGGATGCACGGCCCGCCCCAAATCACGTCCATCCCGAGGGCCTCCGCCCGTTTCACCGCCGCCGGGCTCTCGGCCCCGGGCTGCATCCAGATCCGCTTCACCCCCGCCGCGGCCGCCTCCTCGACCACCTGCTCCGTCACCGCCGGAGGCGTGATCACCGAGAGGCCCGCCACCTTCACCGGCAGGTCCGGCAGCCGGGCGTAGGCCTTCAGGCCCTCCACCTCGTCCGCCTTCGGATTCAGGGGGTAGACCTCCATCCCGTGCTGCTGGTAGCAGCGCAGCACCTTGTTGCCGTACTTGCTGCGGTCGGGGCTCGCGCCGGCGACGGCCCAGGGGCCCTCGGCCAGGAAGGCCTTGATCATGTCTTGGGTGCTGGCCATGGGGGCCTCCTGGGTCTTGGATGCCGGAGAAGGGTTCATCGCGACCGGGACCAGAGCCGCGCGCCCCCTCCCGGGCGGGAGCGGGCCCAGGCGTAGCCCAGGACGGCCAGGGTGAGGAGCATGAACATCCCCGGGTGGGTGACCGCGAACGCCCTCAGATCCTTCGCGGCACCCATCAGGTCCTTGAACAACTCACCCATGGCATGGATTCTTGCGGGAAGTCCGCATCAAGCCAAGCTCTGCAAGGCTCGCACCTTCAACTCCCCCCGCAGGGTCTCCACCGCCTCGCAGGCCGCCAGCGCGGCGTTGAGGTTCGTCAGGCAGGGGATCTTGAGGCGCAGGGCCTCGCGGCGGATAGCGCCTTCGTCGAAGTAGGCCTCGCGGCCCAGGGGCGTGTTGATGACCCACTGGACCTCGCCGTTCTTGAGCAGGTCGACGGCGTGGGGACGGCCCTCGTTGACCTTGAAGATGCGCCGCACCCGCAGGCCCGCCGCGTGCTCAAGGTGCCGCGCGGTGCCCTCGGTGGCGCAGAGGCCGAAGCCCAGGGCCACCAGCTTGCGGGCCAGCTCGGGCAGCTTCGCCTTGTCCTGGTCGTTGACGCTGAGGAAGACGTTGCCCGACAGGGGCAGCGGGATGCCGGCGGCCAACAGGGCCTTGGCGTAGGCCTCGCCGAAGGTGTCGCCGATGCCCATGACTTCGCCGGTGGACTTCATCTCGGGGCCGAGCACCGGATCCACGCCCGGGAACTTGGCGAAGGGGAAGACCACCCCCTTCACGGCCACGGCGAGGGGCTCGCCATCGGCGATGCCCTGGGCGTCGAGGCCCTCGCCCAGGCCGAGGCGCGCGGCCACGCCGGCCCAGTCCACGCCGGTGGCCTTGGAGATGAAGGGCACCGTGCGGCTGGCCCTCGGGTTCGCCTCCAGGCAGTAGGCCACGCCGTCCTTCAGGGCCCACTGGAGGTTCATCAGGCCGCGCACGCCGATCTTCAGGGCCAGCTCACGGCTCCGGGCCTTGACGGTCTCGAGGACGGCCTCGTCGATGCCCAGGGCCGGGAACACCGCGAAGCTGTCGCCGCTGTGCACGCCGGCCTCCTCGATGTGGGCCATCACGCCGGCGATGGCGACGCGGGTGCCGTCGCACACCAGGTCCACGTCCAGCTCCTGGGCGCCGTCCAGGTAGCGGTCCAGCAGCACCGGCGCGTCCTCGCTCACCTCGGTGGCCTGGCGCATGTAGGTCTCCAGGCCCGGGTCGTCGAAGACCACCGCCATGGCCCGGCCGCCGAGGACGAAGGAGGGACGCACCATCACCGGATAGCCGATGCGGTGGGCCACCCCCCGCGCCTCGTCGAGGCTGGCCGCCATGCCCCACTCGGCCACGGGGATGCCGAGGGCGTGGAGCACCTGGCCGAATCGCTCCCGGTCCTCGGCGTCGAGGATGGTGCGGTGCGGGGTGCCGAGGAGCTTCACGCCGGCGGCGTCCAGGCGCCCCGCGAGCTTGAGGGGCGTCTGGCCGCCGAACTGGGTGAAGACTCCCATCAGCTCGCCGTGCCTGGCCTCGCGGTCCACCACCGCCTTCACGTGCTCGAAGGTGAGGGGCTCGAAGTAGAGGCGGTCCGAGGTGTCGAAGTCGGTGCTCACGGTCTCCGGGTTGCAGTTCACCAGGATGGCCTCCACGCCGCTCCGACGGATGGCCTCCACCGCCTGCACGCAGCAGCAGTCGAACTCCACGCCCTGGCCGATGCGGTTGGGGCCGCTGCCGAGCACGATGGCCTTCCGGCGCTCCGTGGGCGGCGCCTCGCTGAAGTCGTCGTAGGCCTGGTAGAGGTAGGGCGTCTCGGCGATGAACTCCCCGGCGCAGGTGTCCACGCGCTTGGAGACGGGACGGAGGCCGGCGGCCTCGCGCTTCGCGGCGACCTCGTCCTCGGAGGCCCCGCAGAAGGCGGCGATCTGCCCGTCGCTGAAGCCCGCGCGCTTGGCCCGCTCCAGCAGGTCGGCGGGCAGGC
>JBDIBF010000044.1:0-24375 GCA_039812765.1 Holophagaceae bacterium | reverse complement strand
CCCCGGGCCAGGCGGTGCCGCAGGGTGTCGCCCTCCAGGTACTCCATCACCGCGACGTGGAGCCCCTCGGTCTCCACCAGGTCGTAGATGGCGCGGATGTTGGGATGGTTGAGCACCGCCAGGACCTTCGCCTCCCACTGGAAGCGGGCCGTGCTGTCCTCCTGCAGCGCCAGGAGCCGGGGCAGCACCTTGAGGGCCACGTCCCGGCCGAGCTTGCGGTCCCGGGCCCGGTACACCTCGCCCATGCCGCCGGTGCCCAGGAGGCCGGCGACCTCGTAGCGGGCGTCCAGGACTCGGCCGGTCTCGAGGGGCATGGGGGTGGAGGGGGATCCTTCCCGAGCTTACGCAGGGACCTCCCGCAGGGGAACCGCAAGCCTGGGGCCCCGGGAGCTCTAGGCCAGCCGCTCCTCGCCCCCGCGGGCGTGTTCCACGTACAGGAAGTCGTCGTGCAGGATGTGGTCCCTCAGCCACCCGAAGAGCAGCAGCGAGAGTTCCATGCCGACGCCAGGCTCCATGCGGGCCAGCTTGTCCGCCATGGCCTGCACGCGGATCCGCAGGCGGATGTGGAGGTTCCGGTGCTCCTCCAGGCCGGGATAGGCGATGTGCTCCATGTAGGCCTCCTCGAGGAGGAAGTGCTCGTCCACGTAGTGGACCAGGAAAGCCATCAGGTTGGAGGTCTCCTCCTGGAGGTGGTCCGTTTCCAGGGCTTCCTGGAGCTTGCCGATGTGCTCGACGAGGGTCTTGTGCTGGTAATCGATGGTGGCGATGCCCGTCGCGTAGCGGGGATTCCACTCGATGGACGGCATGGGGCCTCCGGAAGGCGACCGGCCTGGCGATTCGGGACGACGAGGATCAGGGTGCTGGCAGCGATGCTATCCGCAGCGGCGGGGTCCTGGAGTGCCCGGACCCCGGTGCGGGGCGGAAGGTCAGAAGGCCAGCACCTTCCGCATGGCGTCGAGCACCTTGGCGGTGTTGGGAAGGATGGCCCGCTCGAGGATGCGGTTGAAGCCCACGGGCGTGAACTCGCTGCCCACGCGGGCCACCGGGGCGTCCAGCCAGGGGAAGCAGCGCTCGCCCACCAGGGCGGCCAGCTCGCCGCCGAAGCCGCCGAAGACCTTGTCCTCGTGGGCCACCAGGCAGCGGTGGGTCTTCTTCACCGAGGCCTCGATGGCCTCGGTGTCGAGGGGTGAGAGGCTGCGCAGGTCCACCACCTCCACGGACCTGCCCTCCTTCGCCAGCTTCTCGGCGGCCTCGAGGGCGAAGTGCACCGGCGTGCCGTAGGCCAGCACGGTGAGGTCGGTGCCCTCCCGGCGGATGCGCGCCTTGCCGAAAGGCACGGCGAAATCCGGCGGCACCACGGCCTGGGCCATCTTCGAGTTGTAGAGGAACTTGGGCTCGAGGTAGCAGGTCATGCCGCGGCTGCGCAGGGCGGTGCGCAGGAGGCCTGCGGCGTCGTCGGCGAAGGCGGGGACCACCACGCGGATCCCCGGCAGGTTGGTGAGCCAGGCTTCGACGTTCTGGGAGTGGTAGAGGCCGCCACCGATGTAGCCCCCCGACGCCAGGCGCAGGGTGATGTTGGGGCTGAACTGGCCCTTGTTGCGCCAGTACTCGTGGCTGCATTCCACGATCTGCTCCGCGGCGGGCCAGATGTAGTCGGCGAACTCGGCGCCCTCCACCACCACGCGGATGCGGTCGTCGAAGCGGGAGAAGCCGTTCGCCGTGCCCACGATGAAGTCCTCGGCGATGGGGGCGTTGAAGACCCGCGCCGGGCCGAACTCCTGCTGCATGCCCTTCGAGACGTTGAAGATGCCGCCCTTCTCCTTGTTGGCCATGTCCTGGCCCCAGATGAAGGTGTCCGGGTTGTGGCGGAACTCCTCCTTGAGAGTCTGGTTGAGGGCCTGGATGAAGCTGACGGGCGTGCCCTGCTCCTGGTGGATTCCGCCGGGATAGCGGTCGCTGGTCCAGGCCTCGGGGATCACGAAGTCGTGGACGCTGGCTGGATCGGGGTCCGGGGACTGGATGGCCGTCGTGGAGGCGGCGTCGTATTCCGCGAAGTTGGCGGCTTCCAGGGCCTTCAGCTCCTCCTCGGTCACGCCGCTGGCCAGGCAGTGGGCGCGGAAGCGGGGCAGCGGGTCCGCGGCCTTCGCCGCCGCCAGCTCGGCCTCGTCGCGGTACCACTCGTGGCGGTCGGAGTTGGAGTGGGAGCCGATGCGCACGCAGGTGGCGTAGACCATCGCCGGGCCGGCGCCGCTGGCGGCGTGGGCCACCGCTTCGTCCATGGCGGCGACGCCGTCGAGCACGTCGAGGCCGTCGCACTTGAGGATCCTGAGGTTCGGCAGGCCCCTGAAGTTGTCGCAGAGGTGCTCGTTAGCGGCCTGGTCGCGCTTGGGCACCGAGATCCCGTAGCCGTTGTCCTGCACTACGAAGACCACCGGGAGCTTCTCCCGGTCGGCGCCGACGATGGCCTCGTAGCAGTAGCCCTCGGAGAGGCTGGACTCGCCCTGGCTGCAGAAGACGATGGCCTTGGAGCCGTAGTGCTTCACCGCCCGGCCCAGGCCCGCGGCGTGCTGGGTGTGGTTGCCCGTGAGGCTGCTGACGTTCTGGATGCCGATGGAGGGCTTGGCGAAGTGGTTGGACATGTGGCGGCCGCCCCCGGCCACGTCGGCGTCCTTGCTGATGCCGTTGAGGATGATCTCCTCGGGGGTGAGCCCTGCGGCGAGGCAGGTGGTCATGTCCCGGTAGTACGGAAACAGGTAGTCCAGGCCCGGGCGGAAGCTGAGGCCAAGGGCGAGCTGGATGCCGTCGTGGCCGGCGCTGGGGGCGTGGTAGGACCAGCCGATGGCCTGCTTGAGGTAGTTCGGGGCCTTGTCGTCCAGCACGCGGCCCAGGTGCATGAGCCGGTACATCCGCGCCAGATCCTCCTTGCCGATCGTCCGGGGCCGGGCCATGGGAAGGGTGGCACGGTCGGCGGTCCCGTGGGCCTCCTCGGCGGCGAGGGCGTTCAGGGCGGCGCGCACCAGGGTGGGCGTATCCAGGGACAAGGGAACCTCCGGAGGCGCGCCGGGGCCCGGGGGCGGGGCGCGGAACCCCCCATTCTCGCACGGCTCCGGCCCGGGACTGAGTCCCGGTTTCCTCAGGCCTCCCAGACCACGGGCCTGCCGGGCTGGGCCTGGCTCGCCCTGAGCGCGGCCTCGGCCCGGGCCAGGGCGGCCTTGATCTGCAGGTCGTCGCCGTCGGGGTCCCACATGGTGGCCCCCATGGCCACGTCCCCGATGCGCGCGCGGATTCGCCCCAGGAGGATGTCGGCGCCGCCTCTGGGAGTGTGGGGCAGGAGGAGCAGGAAGGACTCGCGCCCGCGGTCCACCAGCAGGTCCTCGCCCCGCAGGGCCTCGTTCACCTCCCGCAGGGCCTGGGTGGCCCGGAGGTCCAGGGGCAGGCGCCAGAGGGCCAGGGCCATGGCGTCCTTGCGGCGCTTGGCCAGAAAGAGGTTGGCCTTGAGCCAGACGTCCAGGTAGCGGTTGTTCGGCAGGCCCGTCATGGATTGGAGGGCGCTGTCCTCCACCACGGCGCTGGTGAGGTCGAGGGCGTCCCGGGTGAGGCGCAATTCGTGGCGAAGGGCCTCCACCTCCAGGGTCTTGCCGATGAGCCCCGCCACGGACTCCACGAGCGCCACGTCCTGGCGGCTGAAGTCGCGCCCCTCGGCGTGCTGGACGCAGACGACGCCGATGACCTTGTCCAGTTCCCGCAGCGGCACCCCGATGAAGGCCCGGATCCCGAGTTCGGTGTACGCCGGGTCATCCACCCACCGAGGGTTCGCCAGGGCGTCGCGGATCACCAGGGGCCGCGCGGGCTCGTCCATGGGATGGGTGAGGAAGCCGACGCCGGGCATCGTGATGGCGGGTCCCACGGTCTTGTCCGGAGGCTGGGCCCACCAGAAGGTCTCGAAGCCCAGGTCCGTCTGCCGCGAGACCAGGGCCCTGTCCACGTCCAGGCGCCGCACCAGCATGTGGAGGCCCAGGTCGAACAGCTTCGTGGCATCCATGAAGGCCTCTTCCACGAGCTCCCCCAGGGCGCTCATGTGGTCTTCGACGGATTCGGCGAACTTCGCCTTGGCGGTCATGGGTCGGGTGGGTTGGGTCCGGCCCCAAGGATGCACTCCGACCCCGGCGGGCTCAAGCCGGGAAAAAACAGACGGGTTCCGGGCCGGATTTCTCCCGTGGCTCCGGTCCTTCCGACCGGATGGCGGACCCCCTGGAGCTCCGGGACCCGAAACTCACGTCGCGGGTGGCGGAGCATGCGCGACGGAGCAGGGACCCGCCGGGGGATTGAACGCCCGAGGTGCTCCGGTCCCGGCCTAGTAGCTGACCACCCGCAGGTTCGGATCCACCCCCTCTCGGTATCCCTCCGGGATACGCGAGACGCCGTTCATCGCCCCGGGACGGGGCTTCATTGGGGCTCAGTAGCTGATCACCCGCAGGTTCGGATCCACCTCCTCCTGCAGCATCCCTTCGATGTACCTCAGGGTGCCGCCAGTGGAGCTGGGGCAGGCGCCGCAGGCGCCGTGGTAGCTGATCTGCAGCGTGTCGCCGTCGAAGCTGATCACCTCCAGGCCCCCGCCGTCGCCCGCGAGGCCAGGCCGGATGCGCTGGTCCAGGAGCTCGTTGATCCTGCGGAGCTTCTCGTCGGAGGAAGCGTCGGGTCCCGCGGCGAGGTTCCCGCCGCTGGCCTCGGGCTCCAGCTTCACGTCCTCGATGGCCTCGCAGATGGGATCGATGAGGTCGCTCCACTCCGCGCCCGCCTCCTTGTTCACGGTCACGAACCGGTCCATGTAGAACACGGAATTGACCTTCCCGAGGGCGAAGAGGGCCGAGGCCAGCGGATCGCCCACGGCGGAGGCGAAATCCTTGAAGGAGCGGGTCCCGCCCCGCAGCAGGGCCGGCTGGCAGATGAACTTGAGCGCATCCGGGTTGGGCGTGGGCTCGATGTTGATGACCTTGGGCATGGCCACTCCGACGGGTTAAGTTTACCGCTCCAGTCAGGATTGGACAGGCCCTAATCTCGACGGATGCCCACCCCCCGGATCCTCCTCTCCTGGTCCTCCGGCAAGGACAGCGTCGGGGCGCTGCATCGGCTCCGGCAGGACCCGTCCGTGGAAGTGGTCGGCCTGCTCACCACCTTCAACGAGGTCCATGCCCGCGTGGCCATGCACGCCGTGCGGGAGCGCCTCGTGGACCTCCAGGCCGAGGCGGCCGGTCTGCCGCTCTGGAGAGTGCCCCTGCCGTGGCCGTGTCCGGACGGCACCTACGAACGGCTCATGGGGGAGGTCCTGGACCGCTGCAGGGCCGCGGGGATCGGGGCCGCCGCCTAGGGCGACCTCTTCCTGGAGGAGGTCCGGGCCTACCGGGAGGCCCGGCATGCGGGCACCGGCCTCGGCGCCCTGTTCCCCCTCTGGGGGCGGCCCACTCCGGACCTGGCGAAAGAGATGGTGGCAGGCGGACTGCGGGCCACCCTGACCTGCGTCGACCCCTTCAGGCTGGGGAAGACCGTCGCCGGGCGGGACTACGACGAGGCCCTGCTGGAGGACCTGCCCTCCACCGTGGAGCCCTGCGGCGAGCACGGCGAATTCCACACCATCGCCTGGGACGGGCCCATGTTCGGCCGTCCGGTGCCCCTGGCCCGGGGCCCCGTGGTCGAGCGGGACGGCTTCATGTTCGCCGATCTCACGCCCGCCGGGGATGCGGCATCCCAGGGGGCATGACCGACTACACCTTCGTGACCCTTTGGCGCTTCCGGGCCCCCGTGGACGCGGTCTGGGCCCTCCTCCACGACGCGGAGGCATGGCCGGCCTGGTGGCGTGGGGTGGAGCAGGTGGAGGCCTTGGCCGCCGGCGATGCCTTGGGCGTCGGCACCGTGCGGCGGTTCACCTGGAAGAGCGTCCTGCCCTACCGCCTGCGCTTCGACCTGAGGGTCACCCGGATCGAGAAGCCCTTCGCCCTGGAAGGCGAAGCCTTCGGGGAGCTGGAAGGCGCCGGCCGTTGGTCGCTGGAGGCCGACGGGGACTGGACACGGGTCCGCTACGACTGGACCGTGCGGACCACCCGGCCCTGGATGAACGCCCTCGCGCCGCTCCTGAAGCCCGCCTTCCGCTGGAACCACGACGTGGTGATGCGCCGGGGGGCCGAGGGGCTGGGCCGGCGCCTCGGGTGCCCCTGGGAGGCCGGAGGCTGAATCCCCCTGGCCCGCGGAAGGCCGGCCGTGGATGATGTTCCTCTCGATCCCGGAGCGTCCATGCGCAGCGCCGCCCCCACCGTGGACGCCTACCTCGCCGCGCTGCCGGAGGAGCGCCGCGACGCCCTCCAGGCGGTCCGCGCGGTGATCCTCGCCAACCTGGACCCGGACCTGGAGGAGGTCATGCAGTACGGGATGATCGGCTACGTGGTGCCCCACCGGGTCTACCCGCCCGGCTACCACTGCGACCCGAAGCAGCCCCTGTGCTACGCCGGGCTCGCGAGCCAGAAGCAGCATATGGCCCTCTACCTGATGTGCGCCTACCAGGACGCGGGGGAGCGGGCCTGGCTGGA
Source organism: Holophagaceae bacterium (assembly GCA_039812765.1). Classification (GTDB taxonomy): domain Bacteria; phylum Acidobacteriota; class Holophagae; order Holophagales; family Holophagaceae; genus JADJVL01. The sequence continues at coordinate 17,794 of JBDIBF010000044.1, read as the reverse complement.
ACAGGCGTGGAAGGCCGCCGGGAAGAAGCTGGACATGGGCAAGAGCTGCCTCCGCTTCCGCAAGCTGGAAGACCTCCCCCTGGAGGTCATCGGCGAAGCCTTCCGGAGGGTGTCCGCGGAGGCCTTCATCAAGGCAACCGAGCGGGCCCTGGGCGGGTCCCGGGAGGCGCGGAAGGCCCCCGCCAAGGCTGTCCCCTCCGGGAAGACGGCCGCGAAGAAGGCGGGGGCCCGGTCGGCGGCCACTGGGAAGGCTCCCGCGGCGCGCTGAAGGACGATCCGTGCTTTGCTGAGGGCATGTTCGACGCCCAGAAGGACGCCTGCCTCGAAGCCGCCCATGCCGCCGGAACGGTGCTGCTGAAGCACTTCCGCCACCTGGAGCCGGGTTCCATCGCGGAGAAGTCGAAGCACGACCTCGTGAGCATCGCCGACCGCGAGGCCGAGGCCGCCATCCGCGAGGTGCTGGGCTTCGCCTTCCCCCAGTACGGGATCCTGGGCGAGGAGGGCGGCGCCAGCGGCGACGCCGATCGGCGATGGATCGTGGACCCCCTCGACGGGACCCTGAACTTCATCCAGGGCTTCCCCCACTGGTGCGTCTCCATCGCGCTGTGGGACGGGGACGGCCCGGTGCTGGGCTGCGTGCTCGATCCGCTGCGCCAGGATGAGTTCCTGGCGGTGCGCGGCCTCGGCGCGACCTGGAACGGGCGGCCCGTGAAGGCGTCCAACCACGCCGGCGTGGACGGCGCCTTCCTCGCGGTGGGCTTCGCCTACCAGCTCGGCGACCGCTTCCCCCGCTTCCTCGCCGCCTTCGAGCGCGTGCATCGCCGCGCCAAGGGCCTGCGCCGGGCCGGCTCCGCCGCCCTGGACCTGGCCCACACCGCCGCGGGCATCTTCGACGGCTACTTCGAACTGGGCCTCAAGCCCTGGGACCTGGCCGCCGGCGTGCTGCTGGTGGCCGAGGCCGGCGGGCGGGTCAGCGACTGGGAGGGCGGCGAAGGCTGGTTCGCCAGCGGCAAAATCGTGGCGGCGGGGCCCGCCGTGCACGCGGACCTCGTGTCCGCCCTCGGGGACGGCTAGAGTCCCAGCCTGTCGAGGATCGGCTTCTCGTACACGTCGTCCTCGGCCGGGTAGCGCAGGCCCGGCAGGCCCCGCTGCTTCGCCAGGGACCAGACCAGGCTCTCGCCGGCCGGCAGGACGTCAGGCTGCAGGCGGAACCTCGGATCCTCGAAGGCGGCCTGGGCGTCCACCACCGTCCAGCCCCGGGCCCGAAACATGGCGATCACGTCCGGCAGGAAGGCGGCGTTGATCTCGTTGGTGTGGAGCAGCAGGGTGTGGTGGAGGTCCTTCAGGCTGAGCTGCCGCGCCAGCCCCTCGTAGTACTGGGCCCGGTCCCAGAGGTGGTCCAGGTAGGCCTTCCGGAAGGGCGCCGGATCGGCGCCGGGATGGGCTGCGCGCCAAGCGGTGAACCGCGTGTCGTAGTACCAGTCGCTGGCATCGATGGTGACGGCGCCGTTGCGGTAGCCGTGGGCCTTCATCCAGGCCCGCAGCCCGTCCCGCTTCTCGACCGTGTCGCCCTCCTTGAGGAAGGGGAAGCGCAGCAGGGGGGTGAAGCCCGGCACGGGGCGGAGGAGGGCGTCCATCTTCGCGACGTCGGCCTCGAAGGCGGCCCGGTCCAGCTTCTTCGATGGAAAGTAGGGGTGGGTGTAGGTGTGGTTGGCCACGAGGTGGCCGGCCGCGCCCCAGGCCCGCACGAGGGGCCAGCCCTCCGGGTCGTCCACCCGCTTCCCGCAGGCGAAGAGGACGCTCTTCACCTTCGCGTCCGCCAGGGCCTTCAGGATGCCGCCGTTCAGTGCCCGGGCCCGCGCCACCCCAAGGCCGGCGAGGTCCGGCCCGTCGTCGAAGGTGAGGGCCACTGACTGGGCCCTGAGGACGGGAAAAGCCCCGAGGAGCAGGAGGAGGAGGGCGCGGCGAAGCATCCCTTCATCTTGCCCGGCGCCTGGACGACACTGGAGCTTTCCGGAAGGAAGCCATGCCCCGCCCCCTGTCGAACGCGCTCCTCGCCCTCGCCCTGACCTCGGGAGCCACGATCCCGGGCCGGGCCCAGACTCCCCAGGAGGACGCCGATGGCGCCGCCCACCGCCCCATGCCCGTGGCCCCCAGGGGTGCCCTGGGCGCCACCTCGGCCGAGGGCGGCGCCCAGGTCAGGCCGATGCCCCGAGGTCCCCTGCGCCGGGCGTGGGAGGCGCCCCGGGACCCCCACTCCGCCGCCGACCCCTCCCAGATCCGGGTCACCCACCTGGACCTGGACCTGAAGGCCGACTTCGCCGCCCGCACCCTGGAAGGCTCGGTGGTCCTGAGCCTGGAACGCGCCAAGCCGGAGCTCACCACCCTGATGCTCGACACCCGGGACGTGGAGATCCGGGGCGTGGAGGCCAGCCGGGACGGCAAGGCCTGGACGAAGGCGGCCTATCAGCTCAACGGCGAGACCCCCATCCTGGGCTCCGCCCTGCAGATCACGGCGCCGGAGGGCCACGACCGCATCCGCATCGCCTATCGCACCCGGCCCGCGGCCTCGGGCCTCCAGTGGCTGGCGCCGGCCCAGACCGCCGGGAAGAAGCATCCCTTCATGTTCACCCAGAGCCAGGCCATTCACGCCCGCTCCTGGGTGCCCTGCCAGGACGGTCCAGGCCTGAAGGTCACCTTCACCGCCCGCATCCGGACGCCGAAGGGGCTGCGCGCGGTGATGGGCGCGACGAATCCGGCCCCCGGGCCGAGGACCGGCGACTACCGCTTCACCATGGAGAAGCCCATCCCCACCTACCTCCTCGCCCTGGCCATCGGGGATTTGGACTTCAAGCCCCTCGGGAAGCGCACCGGCGTCTACGCCGAGCCCTCGGTGCTGCCGGCGGCGGCGAGGGAGCTCGCGGACACGGAGAAGATGGTGTCGGCGGCGGAGAAGCTCTACGGCCCCTACGCCTGGGGCCGCTACGACCTGCTGGTGCTGCCGCCCTCCTTCCCCTTCGGCGGCATGGAGAACCCGCGCCTCACCTTCGCGACGCCGACGATCCTCGCCGGGGACAAGAGCCTGGTGAGCCTGGTGGCCCACGAGCTGGCCCACAGCTGGAGCGGCAACCTGGTCACCAACGCGACGTGGCGGGACTTCTGGCTCAACGAGGGCTTCACCACCTACGTGGAGCGCCGCATCGTGGAGGCGATCTACGGCAAGGACCGGGCGGACATGGAAGCGGTACTGGGCTACAACACGCTCCTTGCGGAGATGAAGACGCTTCCGCCGAGGGACCAGGTGCTGCACATCGACCTGGCCGGCCGCGACCCCGACGACGGTTCCACGGACATCCCCTACGAGAAGGGGAGCCTCCTACTGAGGCTGCTCGAACAGACCTTCAGCCGGCCCGTCTTCGACGCCTGGCTGAAGGGCTGGTTCGCCCGGGGCGCCTTCCAGGGCCGCACCACCGCGGATCTGGAGGCGGACCTGGAGGCGAACCTCTTCAAGGCCGATCCGGCGAAGGCGGACGGTGTGCACCTGGCCGAGTGGTTGAAGGCGCCGGGCTTGCCCGACAACGCCCCGAAGCCCGTCAGCCGCGCCTTCGCCGAGGTGGAGCGCCTGACCTCGGCCTGGATGGCGGGGACCCTGAAGACCACGGAGCTGCCCGTCCGGACCTGGAGCACCCAGGAGTGGCTGCATTTCCTGGAGGCCCTGCCCCCGGATCTCGGCCTCGACCGCATGACGGAACTGGATCAGGCCTTCAAGCTCACCGACCGGGGGAACGCGGAGATCGCCCACCGCTGGCTGCTCCTGGCCGTCAAGCGCCGCTACGAGTCCGCCTACCCCCGGCTGGAGAAGTACCTCCTCACCATCGGACGCCGCAAGCTCATCACCCCGCTCTACGAGGAACTGGCCAGGACCGCCGACGGCAGGCTCATGGCCATCGACATCTACCGCAAGGCGCGGCCGGGCTACCACCCCATCGCGCAGGCAAGTCTCGACCCCATCCTTGGATGGAAACCCTGAGGAGGATCCCATGCTGACCCACCTGATCGCCCTGCCGGCCCTGCTCGCGTCCGCGCCTGCCCAGGACGCGGAAACGGCGCGCTTCTTCACCGCCAAGGACTGGCCTGGGCTGGAGGCGCACGCCCGGGCCCGGTTGAACGCGAACCCCAAGGACGCGATTGCCCACAACCTGCTCGGCATCGCCCTGGGCAACCAAGGCAAGGCCGCGGACGCGCGGGCGGCCTTCGAGGCCGCGGTGGCCGCGGACCCAAAGCTGCTGCTGGCCCGCATGAACCTCGTCATGAACTACGCGTCCGCCAATGACCGTACCAAGACCCGGAAGGCCTTCATCGACCTGCAGAAGGAGGCCCCGGCCGCGGTGCCCAGGCTGGCGGACCGCAAGCCGGTCTTCGAGGCCCTGGCTGAACCCCCGGTCCCGACCCTGGAGTGGACGGGCCCTGGCAAGGGCGTGGCGAAGCTGCCCCCGCTCCCCGCCTATCCCTACCTGGCCGCGACCGCCAAGATCCAGGGGGAAGTGGTGGTGGAGGTCGCCGTGGACGCCAAGGGCGAGCCTTCCAAGGTCGTGGTGCTTGGCGGTCCCCCCCAGCTGGCCGCCGCAGCGGAGGAATACGCCGGCGCCTACCGCTTCGAGCCCAAGCTGGTGGACGGCAAGCCCGTCCCTTCCCGGGCCAAGCTGGCCCTCGTCTTCCAACTCGAAGGTTCCACCTGCAAGGTCGGCGCGGGCCCGGACCTCCCGGCCGCCGCGGGCGGCCTCCAGGTGACCCGGAGGACCCCGGCGCCCTTCTGAGCTGGAGGCCGGGGTAGGAACTACCTTACAGGCCGGGGCGCCGGATCCGCGCGGTCCAGCGCCTCGACCATCCTGAGCAGCGCCTCGCAGGCCCGGAGGTAGAAGTCCTTCTGCATCCGCTCGAAGGAGTCCGTCGGCCGGTGGTAGTCCTCATGGTCCTCCACGCCGACGTAGAGGGCGGGGATGCCCGCCTCGGCGAAGGCCACGTGGTCGGAGGCGTCGCTCCAGTCCTCCATGGGCCGGGGGCGGCGGGGCTCGTCGTGGCCGAAGCGGAGGACCACCGGCACCGTGGCCGCGAGGGGTTCCAGGACGGGCCGGAAGGCCGGGAAGCGGCGGAGCCCCGAGATCCAGAGCTCGCCCTTGTCGCTGCGGCTCAGCATGTCGGCGTTGAGGTCCAGCAGGGGGCGCATGGGTTTCCAGGGCGCCGCGGCGACGAAGGCCCGGGACCCGAACATCCCGCGCTCCTCGTCATCGAAGCAGGCGAAGACGATCGTGTGCAGCGGCGGATGGGCCTTGAACCAGGCGGCCAGGGCCAGCACCGCCGCCGTGCCCGAGGCGTTGTCGTCGGCGCCGGGGTGGAGCCGGCCGTCCAGGATGCCGAGGTGGTCGTAGTGGGCGGTGACGAGGAGGCAGGCCTCCGGGTGGCGCGTCCCCTTCGCCACCACCGCGTAGTTCCTGCCGACCGCCTTCCCGCCGTAGTGCAGCGCGACCGCCTTCCCCAGGGGGGGCAGCCCGCTGGCCTGGAGCCGTTGCTCCACATAGGCCTGGGCGCGGTGGTGCCCCGGCGTCCCGGGACGGCGCCCCTCGAACTCCGGACTCGCCAAGGCCTTCGCGTCCGCCAGGATCCGCAGGGCGTCCAGGCGCGTCATCGGTGCGGATCGCGCCGCGGTCAGAGCAGTCGTGGCCTGGGCCGGCGCCGGAAGGCCTGCGAGGAGGGCCGCGCCCACGCGGAGGGCCGGGGTCAGAGGGCTTGAAAGGCGCATGGGGCTTAGGGTTTCAGGGCCACCACGGTAGCATGCGCGGATGCATCCCGAGGCCCATCCTTCCGCCTTTCGCCCCGTCCCCCGCACCGGCGTCATCTTCGTCACCGGCGAGGCCCGCAAGCTTGGCTTCGACCCCGCGGACCCGGACTGGTGCAACCTCGGCCAGGGCCAGCCCGACACCGGGGAGCTGCCCGGCGCGCCGCCGCGGGAGCACACGGTGCCCATCCTCGTGGACGACCAGGAGTACGCCCCGGTGGCGGGCCTCATGGAGCTGCGCGAGGCCATCGCCGGCTTCTACAACCGGACCTACCGGCGCGGGATGAAGGGCCAGTACTCCGCCGAGAACGTCTGCGTCAGCGGCGGTGGGCGCGTGGGCCTCGCCCGGGCCGCGGCGGCCCTGGGCCCGATCAACCTGGGCCACTTCCTGCCGGACTACACCGCCTACGAAGAGCTGCTGGACGTCTTCAAGGCCTTCACCGCCATCCCCATCCTGCTGGAGGCCGAGCGCGCCTACGCGCTGCCCCTGGAGGAGCTGCGCCGGGAGATCCTCGGGCGCGGGCTGGGCGCCCTGCTCTTCTCGAACCCCAACAATCCCACGGGCCGCCATGTCCAGGGGGAGGAGCTGCGGCGCTGGATCGAGCTGAGCCGCGATACGGGATGTTCCCTCCTCATTGACGAGTTCTACTCCCACTACGTCTGGTCAGGCCGCCCAGGCCTGCTCCCCGTGGAGAGCGCCGCGCGCTACCTCGAGGACGTGGAGCGCGACGAGGTGGTGCTCTTCGACGGCCTCACGAAGAACTGGCGCTATCCGGGATGGCGGATGACCTGGACCGTCGGGCCCCGGAAGGTCATCGAGGCCGTGGCCAACGCCGGCAGCTTCCTGGACGGCGGAGGCTCCCGCCCCCTCCAGCGCGCGGCCGTCCACCTCCTGGAGGACGCCGCCATGGAGGCCGAGACCCGGGCCACCCACGCCGCCTTCCGCGCGAAGCGGGACTTCATGGTCTCGCGCCTCGAGAGGATGGGCGTGCGCTTCGACCGCGCCCCCGAGGGCACCTTCTACGCCTGGGGCGACGTGAGCGCCCTGCCCGACAGCCTCAACGACGGCATGGCCCTCTTCCGCGCCCTGCTGAAGGAGAAGGTCATCGTCGTGCCCGGCGAATTCTTCGACATCAACCCCGGCAAGCGCCGCCACGGCCGGGGCAGCCGGTTCCGGCAGCACGTGCGGTTCAGCTTCGGACCGCCGATGGGGACGATCGAGAAGGCGCTCGAGCGGATGGAGCGGGTGCTGCTGGGGACGGGCCGGTAGCCGGGCTGGACGTTGGCCGGGGCTGGACGCTGATCCTGACGTTGACCTTGCCCTTGACCTTCCAAAGGCATGCGAGTCGAGCATGGCCCGCCCTTGGCCGTGCTCGACTCGTATGCGGCCAAGCGATGGCGCGGCAGGCCAGAGAACGGCTCCCATGGGGGCTATGACCTCGGGGGCGGAGCGCATGACGGGGCAAACCGGCCTTCGTCCCACCGCGCCTGTCCGGCACCGGGACCTTCATGGTTCATGTTCCTGCCGCGCTCTCGCTTGGCCGCACCTCGATCAACGAAGGCCAAACGGCCGGCCTTCGTTGATCGAGGTGCCCTTTTTAACCCCGGCCTCTTCCATCCTGGCGGCTTCGCCCATGCGGTTCGAGACGATGCCCTCGCGCTACCAGATCGCCGGCCGCACTTCCGCCGCCCGCTTCATCGCGTCGCCGTCCGCGCAGCCCCAGGCCTCGTAGAATTCCGGCAGGTTGGCCAGGGGACCGAGCACGCGGTACTTGCCTGGGCTGTGGGGATCCGTGTTGAGCCGCACGCGCAGCGCCTCGTCCCGGATGGTGTTGCGCCAGATGTTGGCGTAGCTCAGGAAGAAGCGCTGGGCGCCGGTGAACCCGTCCACCGCCGGGGCGGGCTTGCCGCCCAGGCTGCGCTGCCAGGCGGCGTACGCGATCTTGAGGCCGCCCAGGTCGCCGATGTTCTCGCCCAGGGTGAGCTTGCCGTTCACGGTCTGGTCCGGCAGGGCCTGGAAGGCGTCGAACTGCTTCACGATGAGGGCCGTGCGCTCCAGGTAGGCCTTGCGGTCGGCCTCCGTCCACCAGTTCTTGAGGTTCCCGTCCGCGTCGTACTGGGAGCCCGAGTCGTCGAAGCCGTGGCTCATCTCATGGCCGATGACCGCGCCGATGCCGCCATAGTTCACCGCATCGTCGGCCTCGGGATCGAAGAAGGGCGGCTGCAGGATGCCCGCCGGGAACACGATCTCGTTCATGGTCGGGGAGTAGTAGGCGTTCACCGTGGGCGGCGTCATGCCCCATTCGGACCGGTCGATGGGCTGGCCGAGCTTCGCAAGGTTGCGCCGGGTCTCGAAGAAGCGCGCCCGGGTGGCGTTCCCGAAGTGGTCGCCCCGGACGATCTCGAGCTTGCCGTAGTCCTTCCAGTGGTCGGGGTAGCCGATCTTCACGCCGAAGGCCGCCAGCTTCTTCAGGGCCTGGGCCTTGGTCTCGGGCCCCATCCAGGCCAGCCCCTCGATGCGCTCCTTCAGGGCCGCGCGCATGTTCTCCACCATCGCCTGCATGCGGGCCTTGGCGGCGGGGCTGAAGGCCTTCGCCACGTAGAGCTGTCCGAGGGCCTCGCCCAGGGCCCCGTCCGTGGCGGCCTGGATGCGCTTCCAGCGCTCCTGGGGCTTCTCGATCCCGTTGAGGACGCGCTCCTGGAAGTCGAAGGCCTCGTCCACGAAGGCCTTCGAGAGCAGCCCCGCCCCCGCGCGCACCGCGTGCCAGCGCAGGTAGGCGCGCCACTCGGGCACGGTGATCTGCTCGGCCATCACGCCGAACTCCCGGAAGTAGGAGGGCTGGCGGACATTCAGCTCCTTCGGCGGCTGGACCCCGAGGGCCTTGAAATAGGCCTTCCAGTCGAAGCCCGGCGCCAGCTTCTCGAGGTCGGCGAAGGCCATGCGGTTGTAGGTCTTCTGCGGGTCCCGGTTCTCCACCCGCGTCAGGGAGGCCTTGGCCATTCGGGTCTCCACCGCAACCACCGCGTCGGCGTGGGCCTTGGCGTCCGCCTCGTGCTCCCCGGCGAGCTGGAGCATCCGGGCCACGTGGAGCGCGTACTTCCGCCGGAGCTCCTTGGACTTGGGGTCCTCCTTCAGGTAGTAGTCCCGGTCCGGCAGGCCCAGGCCGCCCTGGCTCAGGATCCCGATGTAGCGCGTGCTCTCCTTCGCGTCCTGGCCGACGAAGAACCCGAAGCCGCCGCCCGCCCGCACCAGGGCCAGATCGCCCATCAGGGGCGCGAGGTCCTTCGCGCCCTTCATCGCCTCGATGCGCTCCAGCCAGGGCTTGAGGGGCGCCCCGCCCAGCTTCTCGATGGCGGCCTCGTCCATGCCGCTGGCGTAGAAGTCGCCGACCTTCTGCTCGAGGCTGCCCTTCTTCCAGTCGGCGCGCTTCGAGACGGTCTCGAGGATGCCGTGCAGCACCTCGCGGTTGCGGTCCGCGAGCAGCTCAAAGCTCCCGTAGCGCGCGCGGTCGGCCGGGACCGGGTTCGCCTTCAACCAGGTCCCGTTGGCGAACTGGTAGAAGTCCTCGCAGGGCTTCACCGAGCGGTCCATGTTGGCGGGGTCGAAGCCCGGCCGGCTCCCTCCTTCTCCGGCGAGAAGGGGCGCGGCGACCAGGGCGAAGGCGATGAGGAGCCGGGAGGCGGGCATGGTGAACCTCGTTAGATGATGCCTCCAGCCTAGCACCCCTCCTGGCGAGGGGAAGCCCGCCCCTTGTCCCAGGTCACAGCCTGGCGCGCAGATTGCCCGGCGAGCCCCGGGTCCGGCCACCGGGCGGGGCGATTCCGGAGCGGTGGACTCCTGTCCGCCGCCTCCGAGGGGCTACTTATTGCAGCCGTCCTTGCAGCCGTTGTGGTGGTTGTGGCACGTGCTGCAGTTCTTGTGGGTCTGCTTGCAGGCGCTGCATTTCGCGTGGTGCTCGGCGCACCACGTGCAGGGGACGCCCGCGGCGGCGAAGGCGCTCAGGAGGCAGACCGCGGCGAGGGCGCGCATGGGATCTCCGGTCAGGTTCCCGCCACTGTGATCCGCCGCACAGGGTGGGCCAGGCCTGCGATTGAGACGAGGTTTCGTGACGTTCCACACAGGGCGCCGGGGCGATGTTGGAGGCATCCCGCAGGAGGATGCCATGCTCGCCCCCCATGAACAGCACATCATCGACGCGCTGAGGGAGTTCCCGGAGGAGCGCCGGATGCCCATGGCCCGGGCCTGCGCCGAGCTGCTGCGCATCACGGCCCACCACGCCATGTGCACCGGCATCGGGCCCGACGGCTTCCCCTGCGGCGAGCCCGGCGACACCTGCGAGAACTGCCACGCCCTGGTGCACGCCTTCGAGAGCCTCGCCCACTGACGTTGCCGGACCCGGACCCACACGAGGAGCCTTACCCATGGCCAATGCCGCCGCGAGCCGCCCCAAGCCCTTCCTGGAGGCGGAGTACTGCAAGGGATGCCTGCGCTGCATCGACGCCTGCCCCAAGGACTGCATCGCCCAGGGCACCGAGATCAACCCCGCCACCGGCGTCGTGCCGGTGATCCTCGACCTGGAGAAGTGCAACGGCTGCGGCCTGTGCATCCAGGCCTGCCCCGAGCCCTACGGCCTGCGGCCCGAGACCGACCGTCACGTGGACGGCGCGGACTTCGAGCTGGAGGACCCCGCCGCCCTCTTCGGTCCGCGCGGGACCACGGCGCCCGTGCCCGTGGACCTGCCCTCCCGCGAGGTGCCGCTGCCGGTCTGCGAGCCCCTGGTGCTGAAGGGCACCTACGCCTCCGCCCTGGGCGCCTTGCTGGCGGGCTGCCGCCACGTCTTCGGCTACCCCATCACGCCCTCCACCGAGGGCGCCGAGCTCATGGCCAAGGTGCTCCCCAAGCTGGACGGCGCCTTCGTCCAGGCGGTGAGCGAAGTGGCCGCGGTGAACATGATGTACGGCTGTGGCGGCGCGGGCCTGCCCTGCATGACCTTCACCAGCAGCCCCGGCTTCAGCCTCATGCTCGAGGGCGTCAGCTACATGATCGGCGCCGAGCTCCCGGGCGTCTTCGTCAACATCATGCGCGGCGGCCCCGGTCTCGGGAACATCGCCCCCGAGCAGGCGGACCTGAAGCTTGCGGCCCGCGGCCTGGGCCACGGCAACACCCACGCCATCACCTTCGTGCCCAGCACGCCCCAGGAGATGCTGGACCTGACGCGCCTCGCCTTCGAGCTGAGCTTCAAGTACCGCAACCCCGTGGTGCTCCTCGGCGACGGCTACCTGGGCCAGATGACCGGCGTGGTGCGCCTGCCGGCCACCCTCACCAGGCCGGGCCTCCCGGCCTGGGCGGTGTGGGGCGACCGGGACCACCGGCGCAACCTCATCAGCTCCATCCAGCTCGCCGAGTCGGACCTCGAGGAGCACAACCTCCACCTGCTGGGGAAGTACGACGCGATGACCCGCGACGAGCAGCGGGCGGACCTGTATCGCTGCGAGGACGCCGAGATCCTGCTGGTGGCCTGCAACACGCCGGCCCGCATGGCGAAGGGCGCCGTGGAGGAGCTGCGCCGCCGGGGCGTGAAGGCCGGACTCTTCCGGCCCGTCACCCTCTGGCCCTTCCCGGTGGAGGCCCTGCGGCCCCTGGTGCCGAAGGCCCACCGCATCGTCGTCGTCGAGGCCAGCCCCGGCCAGCTCGAGGACGAGCTGCGCCTGGCCCTGGACCTGGCCGACATCCCCCGGCCGCCCATCGACCACGTCCGGCGCTACGGCGGCATGCTGCCCCAGCAGTCCGAGATCGTCGCCAAGGTCCTCAGCCTGAGTCCCGCCGCCTGCGGGGAGGTGCACGCATGAGCGTCTTCTACGACCGCTTCGACCGCCACGACCACGGCAAGGGCCTCAAGGGCCACGCCACCCACTACTGCGCCGGCTGCGGCCACGGCCTCGTGCACCGCGACCTGGCCGAGACCATCGAGGCCCTGGGCATCCAGGACCGCACGGTGCTCGTGAGCCCCGTGGGCTGTTCGGTCTTCGCCTACTACTACTTCGACGTGGGCAACACCCAGGCCGCCCACGGCCGCGCCCCGGCGGTGGCCCTCGGCCACAAGCTGGCCAATCCCGAGGCGGTGGTCATCAGCTACCAGGGCGACGGCGACCTGGCCTCCATCGGCCTCGCCGAGACCGTGGCCACGGCGCAGATGGGCCTGCCCATCACCGTCATCTTCATCAACAACGCCATCTACGGCATGACCGGCGGGCAGCTCGCCCCCACCTCCCTCATGGGCCAGCGCACCAGCACCAGCCCCGACGGCCGCACGCCGTTCATGGGCCAGCCCCTGAAGATGGCCGAGCTCATCGCCCAGCTGGACGGCCCCGTGTACGTGGAGCGGGTCGCCCTCTACGACGCCAAGCAGCGCATCAAGGCGAAGAAGGCCATCGAGAAGGCCCTCCGCCTCCAGAAGGAGGGCCGGGGCTACACCTTCATCGAGGTGCTGGCGGAGTGCCCCACGCACCTGAAGCTCAGCCCCGACCAGGCCGAGAAGTGGGTGAAGGAGAACATGGAGCCCATCTACCCGCTGGGCGTGAAGAAGGACATCACCGTCGAGCCCTGGTGGGACCGCAAGGCCCCCAGCTACGAGCCGAAGAAGATCCTCGCCCTCATGGGCGCCGGGCAGGGGAATCCCACGCGCTTCGCCACCGGCTTCCCCAGCCACATCGCCGGGAGCGACATCAGCCTGAAGCTCGCCGGCGCCGGCGGCGACGGCGCCCAGACCGCCGCCCTGCTCCTGGCCCGGGCCGCCATCACCGAGGGCTTCGACGCCACCCACATCCCCAGCTACGGCCCCGAGTCCCGGGGCGGCACCAGCTACGCCGACGTGCACATCGCCGAGACCGAGGTGCTGGACCCCGCGGCCCCGAACCCGGACGTGCTGCTGGCCTTCAACGCCCCCAGCCTCGCCAAGTTCGCCCCGGCGGTGAAGGAGGGGGGGACGATCATCTACGACAGCACGGTGATCGCCGAGGTGCGGAACATGCCCCCGAACCGCAAGCTCGTGGGCGTCCCCTTCACCGGCATCGCCATGGGCCTCGAACGCCCGATGGTGAAGAACGTGGTGGCCCTGGGCGCCCTGCAGGGGGCCACGGGCATCCTGCCCGCCGAGCGCTTCGTGGACACCATCCGGACGGTGCTGAAGGACAAGCCCGCCCTCGTGCCCCTCAACGAGCGGGCCTTCGCGGAGGGCGTCCGCCATGCATCTCCCGTGGGCGTTTGAGATCATGGCCGGTGAGGGCCTCGAGGACGCGGCGGCGGCCTTCCCGGCCCCTCCGCCCCCACCCCACCCCGCCCCCGCGTCCGCCTTCGTCCACGAGGGCGAGGCCTACCGCCTCCTGGAGGACGCCGGCCTGATCCCGCCTCTCCACGGCTGGGCCGGCGAGGTGCTGCCCTTCCTCCCCGGCGACGCCGTGGTGGTGAAGGGCCTGGGGGACGGCCTCTGGCACAAGTCGGAGCTGGGCGCGGTGCGGATGATGGGCTTCGACCTGAAGGCCCTGGACCAGGCCGCCCGGCAGATGCGCGACCGCGTCGAAGGCGAGGGCCATCCCTGGGTGGGCGCGCTGGTCTGCCAGCGCATCCCCATCGCCCGGGCGGAAGGTCTCCCCTCCGAAGCCTTCGTCTCCCTCACCCGGGGCGATGGGGGCTGGACGCTGGTGCTGGGCATCGGCGGCCTCCAGGCCGAGGCCCTGGGGGCCCTGGCGCCGCCCCTGCGGCTGCCGCTGTCAGCCACCTCCCAGGCCGAGGCGCTGGCCGCCTTCGAGCAGCACCTCCTGGGCCGGGTCTGGCTGGGCACCCTCCGGGGCACCCGTCCCCTCACCACCCTCCGGCAGCTGCGCCTCTTCTTCGACGCCCTGTGGCGCGCCGCCGACCTCGCCGAGGTCCGGGGCCTGAAGCTCCTCGAGATGAACCCCGTGGCCCTGGACGACTCTGGTGATCCGCGGCCCCTGGACGCCGTCGGCCTGCGGGCGGAGGGGGCCGCCTTCCGGCGCTTCCCGCCCCCGCCGGGCTTCCTCGAGGCGCTGCTGGCGCCGCGCCGCGTGGCCCTGGCCGGAGTCTCCTCCCAGGCGGGCACCGTGGGCCGCATCATCCTGGACAACCTGCGGGGCCGGGCCTGGGACCGCCTCGTCATCGTCAAGCCCGGCCAGGAGGAGCTGCTGGGGCTGCCCTGCGTCCCGGATGTCTCGGCGCTGCGGCACGATCCCGTGGACCTGCTGCTCCTCGCCCTGCCCGCCCCGGCCGCCGCCAAGGCCCTGCTGCAGCTCATGGACCAGGGCGGCGGCGCCACCGTGGTGGGCCTCGTCTCCGGCGGTCTGGGGGACGGCGCGGACGCCGAGGGCCTCGGCGCGAAGCTCGCCCAGGCCCTGCGGGAGGCGCGGGAGATGGGCTGCTGGACGCCGGCGGTGCTGGGCCCCAACTTCCTCGGCCACTGGGTGCCCGCCGCGGGCCTCGACTCCTCCTTCATCGCCGGCGGACGGCTGCCGAGCATGCCCGAAGGCGGCGGACCGCTGGCCCTCCTGAGCCAGAGCGGCGCCTTCCTCATCACGCGGCGGTCGCGCATGCCCCGGCTGCCCTTCGGCCTCGCCCAGGCCCTGGGCAACCAGATGGACGTGGCCCTGCCCGACCTGCTGGAGGCGCTGGCGGAGCGGCCGGAATTCGGCGCCGTCGCGGCCTATCTGGAGGGCTTCGGACCCGGCCACCTCGCCGCCACCGCCCACGCCGTGGCCCGCCTCGCCGCCACCGGACGGCGCCCGCTCATCCTGCGGGCCGGCCGCACCGCGGAGGGCCAGGCCGCCGCCGCCAGCCACACCGGCGCCCTGGCCGGGGACGCGGCCCTGGAGGAGGCGCTGCTGCGCCGCGCCGGGGCACGCTGGACCACATCCCAGGCTGCCTTCGACGCCGGCCTCGCCTGGCTGGGGGCCTTCCCGAAGCTCGAACTGGGACCCGTCGCCCTGGTGACCAACGCCGGCTTCGAGAGCGTCGGCGCCGGGGATGTCCTGGAGGCGCCCCTTCTTCCCGCCGCCGCCGACCCGGCCCTGGCCGGCGAGCTGGCCGCCATCCTCGCCGAGGAGGGCCTCGGCGGCCTGGTGGCGCCGCGCCTGCCCCTGGACCTCACGCCCATGGCGCCCCTGCGCGTCTTCGGGCGCTGCGCGGCGCGGGTCCTGGAATCCGAGGCCGCCGTGGTCGTGGTGGGCATCGTGCCCTTCGCCCTCCACCTGGGCACCGAGGACCTGGACGAGACCCGGCGCTTCGCCGCCCGGCTGACGGAGCGGGCCCGGTCCCGGGGCAAGGCCCTGGCCTTCGCCGTGGACGCGGGGCCCGACTTCGAGGCCTACCGCGACGCCCTGGCCGCCAGCGGCGCGCCGGTCTTCCTACGGGTGGAGGACGCGCTGCTGGGTCTGAAGGCCCTGGCCTGAACCCTCCGCGGCGGGAACCTTCCGGCCCCGCCTCCTGTCCCACCGGCATGCCCGTTGGCAGGAGGCTCCCATGAACCGCTCTCCCATGCTCTCCCTCGTCCTCGCCGCCGGCCTGCCGGTCCTGGCCGCCGGACCCGCCCGGATCGCGGCTGCGCACCGGGTCGCCGCCACCAAGGCGCCGGCCATCGAAGTGCTGTTCGTCCTCGACACCACCGGCTCCATGGGCGGGCTGATCGAGGGCGCCAAGCTCAAGATCTGGTCCATCGCCACCCAGATGCTCCAGGCCCGGCCCGCGCCCCGCCTGCGCATCGGGCTGCTGGGCTACCGGGACCGCGGGGACGCCTACGTCACGAAGTTCACGGACCTCACCGAGGACGTGGACGCCGTCTACGCCCAGCTGACCCAGTTCCAGGCGGGCGGCGGCGGCGATGCGCCGGAGTCGGTGAACCAGGCCCTCCACGAGGCCGTGACGCGGGCGAGCTGGAGCCAGGATTCGAGAACCCTGAAGCTGGTCTTCCTCGTGGGCGACGCGCCGCCCCACATGGACTACCCCGACGACGTGAAGTACCCGGCCTCCTGCGCCCTCGCGCAGAAGCGGGACGTGGTGATCAACACCATCCAGTGCGGCGCCATCTCGGACACGGCGCGCTTCTGGGAGGACATCGCCCGCCGCGGCGGCGGCTGCTTCACCGCCATCGGCCAGAGCGGGAACATGCAGGCCATCGCCACGCCCTTCGACGCCGAGCTGGCCAGGCTCAACGCCGACGTCGGCGCGACCCTCGTGCCCTACGGCCGCGAGGACGAGCGGAAGGCCGTGGCGGCCAAGCAGGCGCGCTCGGAGGCGGCGGCCGCCGCCGCGCCGTCGGCCGTGGCCGACCGCCTGGCCTTCAACGCCGCCACCGGCCGCGTGGTCCAGGGCGGCGGCGACCTCCTGGACGACCTGAAGGGCGGGAAGGTGAGCCTCGAGAAGGTGGCCGCCAAGGACCTGCCCCCGGAGATGCAGGCCATGAAGCCCGAGCAGCGCCAGGAGTACGTGAAGCAGAAGGAGGCCCAGCGCGCCCGCATCCAGGCCCGCATCGCCGACCTCACCAAGCAGCGCCAGGCCTGGCTGGAGGCGGACGCCCGGAAGCGCGCCACCGCGGGCTCCGGCGATTCCTTCGATCAGAAGGTGGGCGAGGCGATCCGTGCCCAGGCCGCCCGCAAAGGCCTTCGCTACGCCGCCGGGAAGTGAGCCGTGGCCGGGCGGGGCTACACTGTCGGGCGTGACGCGCGCGCCGGAGTGGGACGGGGAATCGGATGACCAGGTGCTGGTGGCGGCCTGCCGCGCCGGGGACCTCGACGCCTTCGAGGTGCTGGTGCGCCGCCACCAGCGGGCCATGCTCAACGTGGCCTACCGGATGCTCGGCAGCTACGAGGACGCCTGCGACGTGGCCCAGGAGGCCTTCGTGGCGGCCTTCAAGGGCCTCGCGAACTTCCGGGGCGAGGCCAAGTTCACCACCTGGCTCACCACCATCACCCTCAACCAGTCCCGGAACCGCATCGAGCACCTGGCCTCCCGCCGCCGCCACGAGGCCTACTCCATCGACGCGCCGCCCCCGGGCGCCGATGCGGACGACCCTCCGCCCGAGCCCGCCGGCGACGGACCAAGCGCCCTTGAGCTGCTGGAGCGCGAGGCTGTCCGCGCCCGGGTCTCGAAGTGCATCGAATCTCTGCCCCCGGACTTCCGCGAGGTTCTGGTGCTCCGGGACATTCGCGACCATTCCTACGAGGAGATCGGGGCCATGCTGAAGCTGCGGGAGGGGACGGTGAAGTCCCGCCTGTTCCGTGCCCGGGATGGCGTGAAGGCCTGCCTGGAGCGCGGCGGGGAGGCCCCGTGAATGGCTGCCGACCCTTCCGCGAGCTGGCCTCGGAGGCCCTGGACGGCCCGCTGTCCCGGGAGGACCGGGCCCGGCTGGACGCCCACCTCGAGGGCTGTGCCGCCTGCCGCGCCTACGCGAAGGACCTCGAGGCCGTGCGCGCCGCCGTGAAGGGCGTGGACGAGGTGGAGCCCCCCGTGGGTTTCGCCACCCGCGTCATGGCCCAGGTGCGGGCCGAGGCCGCGCCGAAGCCCACGATCTGGGAACGCCTGCGGCCCTTCCTGCTCAAGCCCCAGTTCCAGGTGGCCACCCTGCTCATCGTGGGGGTCACCAGCGCTCTCCTCATCCGCTCCCGGAGCGGCCTGAAGGACGCGGACGTCCTCCAGCAGATGAAGCAGAAGGCCCCTGCGGCTGAAGAGGCCGCCCCCCGGCCTGCCGAAGCGCCCGCCGCGAAGGCGCCGGTCCCCGAGTCGGAGGGCTCAAGATTCCAGGACCGGACGGCCCCAGCCGCGTCGAGGCCCGCGACGGAGGCCGACCGGGCGAAGACCTCCAAGGATGCGGGGGGCTACGCGCCTCCGCCCGCCCAGGCCCTGGGCGCCGCCCGGGGCGTTCCCTCCCCGGCTCCCGCGGCGGAACCTGC
>JBDIBF010000043.1:0-24388 GCA_039812765.1 Holophagaceae bacterium | reverse complement strand
GGCCCTCTCGCCGGGCCTCGGCGGCGGGATGGCGGCGCCGCTGCCCCGCCTGCGCATCCGCAACCTGGACGTCCCCTATCCGATCCAGCAGGGCGGCATGGGCGTCGGCGTCTCCTGGGAAGGGCTGGCGGGCGCCGTGGCCGCCGCCGGGGGCGTGGGCCTCATTTCCGCCATCGGCACGGCCTATCATCCCTCCGCCCACGGCCCGAAGCGCCTCGGGCGCCCCGATGGTCCCGCCGCGCTGAACCCGCCCGAGGTGCTGAAGGCCATCCTCGCCGAGGCGCGCCGGCGCGCCCGGGGCCGCGGCGCGGTGGGGGTGAACATCCTCTGCGCCATCGAGGGCTACGACGACGCCGTGCGGGCCTCGGTGGAGGGGGGCGCGCAGCTCATCGTCTCCGGCGCGGGACTGCCCCTGAACCTCCCGGCCCTGGTGGGGGACGCCGACGTGGCCCTGGTGCCCATCGTCTCCTCGGGAAGGGCGCTGGGGATCCTGTGCCGGCAGTGGCAGCGCAAGCACGGCCGCCTGCCGGATGCGGTGGTGCTGGAGGGCCCCGAGAGCGGCGGCCACCAGGGCCTGAGCGTCGAGCAGTGCGCCGACCCCGCCCACCGCCTGGAGAACCTCCTGCCGGAGGTCCTCACGGAGCGGGACCGCTGGGGGGACTTCCCGGTGATCGTGGCCGGAGGCGTCTGGGACCACGGCGACATCGAGCGCTTCCTGGCCCTCGGGGCCTCGGGGGTCCAGATGGGCACGCGCTTCATCGGCACCTTCGAGTGCGACGCCCACCCGGCCTTCAAGGACAAGATCCTGCGGGCCCGGGCCGAGGACATCGTGCTGATGAAGTCGCCGGTGGGCCTTCCCGCCCGGGGCGTGCGTACGGCCCTGCAGGCCCGCATCGAGGCCGGCACCGCGCCGCCGGTGCGCTGCGTGAGCCGCTGCCTGCAGCCCTGCGGCCACGGCAAAGGCGCGGCCCAGGCCGGCTACTGCATCGCCGACCGCCTCGGGGACGCATGGAACGGCGACGTCGAAAGCGGCCTCTTCTTCTCGGGCACGAACGGGTCGCGGCTGAAGGAGCTGATGGGCGTGCGGGACCTCATGGAGGAGCTGACCCAGGATCCGGGGCTGTCGCGGCTGGGGAACGGAGCCGGTCTCGGGATCGCGGGGGTCAGCGGGACCTCCACCTCCCGATCCGCCACACCATCCCTACGTTGAGGGCCAGCCGCGGCGCCTCACGGGTCCAGCCCGCCTCCACGGCGGCGTCCACCGTGAGGTCGGGACCCAGGTCCCGGCTGAGGGCGAGGATGGACGAGACCGTGCGCCGGCTGGCCCGGGTGGCGGCCAGGGCGTAGGTGTCGAGGGAGAGGTTCCAGCCCGGCGCGAACGCGCAGGTGGCCGTGCAGGACAGCGCGGCCTGGCGCAGGCGCCCGCCGGCGCGGTCGCCGAGCCAGTTGGCCCCGGCGTTCAGGTCGAAGGCCCACCGCCCCGATGCGCGGCTCAGGACCAGGAAGGCCGTGTCGTCGGTGCCGCCGCTGGCGATGCAGCTGCGGGGGCGCGAGACGGCGAACTTGTGCCAGACCGCGACACCGACGTCCAGGCCCGCGGAAGCCTGGCGCGCAAGGAGCACCTGGCCTCCCAGAAGCGGGTCTCCGCAGCCCTGAAGGTCCTGTCCGAGGGGATCCCGCACGAGGTTGTGCCCGGAACTGCCGATGCGGAGGTCGAACCACTCGGTCAGCCCCACGTTGAACTGGAAGGGCAGGGTCCCGTGGCGGGTGCCGTCCCGGTGGGCGATGCCCTGAAGTCCGGCCTCCAGCTCCACGGCACCGGGCTCTGTGAGGCCCGCGGTGGTGCTGAACAGCGGCCGGCAAGGCTTCGCCTCGAGGCTCTCCTGTGCGGCGGCGGGGCTCGGGACGAGGAGAAGGATGAGAAGGGGGCGGAGGGGCACGGGAGGGACCAGGACTCGGGCTACCTAGATTGAGTCTCAATACCGCTGTGCTCCGGCTCACAGTCGATCCCTCCGGCTCGCCTCACCGTCGGGGCTGGACCCCGGCGATCAGTCCCCCTCGGCCTCGCCCCCCAGCCAGGGCCGCGTGCGCAGCCGCTCCACGCTGGTCTCGGCGAGCACCTCCAGGGGGGCCTTCCCCTCGAGGCCGAGGCGCGGCACGGCGGCCCGGGCGAATCCCAGCCGCGCGCCCTCCTGCAGCCGCAGGGGCAGCTGGGCCACGGGGCGGACCTCGCCGGTCAGGCCCACCTCGCCCATGAAGAGGCACTTCTCCGCCAAGAGGCGCCCCGTGGCGCTGCTGGCCAGGGCGGCGATCACCGCGAGGTCCGCGGCGGGATCCTCCACCTCGAGGCCGCCGGCCACGTTCACGTACACGTCCCGGTCGTGGAGCTGCACGCCGCCCCGGCGCTCGGCCACGGCGCAGAGCATGGCCAGGCGCTGGGAGTCGAGGCCCAGGGCCGTGCGACGGGGGATGCCGAGACCCGCGGACGCGACGAGGGCCTGGATCTCCACCACCATGGGCCGCGTGCCGCTGAGCACCACCGTGGCGGCGCAGCCGGGCCGCGCCTCGGCGTCGAGGAAGAAGGGATTGCCTTCGGCAGCCACCAGGCCCCGCTCGGTCATCGCGAAGACCCCCAGCTCGAAGGCCGCGCCGAAGCGGTTCTTCAGCGCACGCAGGAGCCGGTGGTGGTGGTGCCGGTCCCCTTCGAAGGCCAGCACCGTGTCCACCAGGTGCTCCAGAACCTTGGGGCCCGCGAGGCTGCCGTCCTTGGTGACGTGGCCCACCAGCACCAGGGGCGTGCCCGTGGCCTTGGACCACCGGGCGAGGCGCTGGGCGCAGCCCCGCACCTGGCTGACGCTGCCGGCGCTGGACTCGAACTCGGGATCGAAGAGGGTCTGGATGGAGTCCACCAGCAGCAGGCGCGGCCGCAGCCGGTCCGCCGCCTCGAGGATGCGGTGCACGTCGGTCTCGGCGAGGAGGTGGATGTCCGGGCTCTCGGCGCCCAGGCGCCGGGCGCGCAGCTTGATCTGCCGCTCGCTCTCCTCGCCGCTGGCATACAGCACCGCCCCCTGTCCCTGGGCCGCCCACTGGAGCAGGAGCGTGCTCTTGCCGATGCCGGGCTCGCCGCCCAGCAGCACGACCATGCCGGGCACCACGCCGCCGCCGAGCACGCGGTCCAGCTCGCCGAGGCCGGTGGCCTCCCGTTGGGTGTCGCTCAGCTCCACGTCCAGGAGGGAGACCGGGCCCACGTAGCCGCTCTGGGCGTAGGCGCTGCCGCTGGTGTGGCGGCGCAGGTCCTTCGCCAGGGCGCCCCGGACCTCCTGGATGGCGTCCCAGGCGCCGCAGGCGGTGCACTTGCCCAGGGCCTTGGGGAAGCGCGCGCCGCAGGCGGTGCATTCGAAGAGGGGGGACGTCCGGGCCATGGCCCCACGGTAAGGCTTTCGACTAAATTTCGCCAGTTTTCTCTTGCGTCCCAGACCGGCCCGGGCCCCTGTGACAGCGGTCAAACCCAAGCGGTCCAAGGGCCTCCGGGCTCCTAGTCTGGTCCCTGGACGCTTTCTCAAGGGACCTGCCATGGCCACCACTTCCATCCTGAACGGAACCTCCACGCTGGCCCGGAAGCACCCCGTGCCCTCGGACCTCGAGATCGCCCAGTCCGCGAAGCTCCACCCCATCGCCCACATCGCCGAGTCCCTGGGCCTGCGGGAGGACGAGATCGAGTTCCACGGGCCGACCATGGCCAAGGTGCGCCTGGAGGTCCTGCAGCGCCTCGAGGGCCGGGCTGAGGGCAAGTACATCGACGTCACCGCCATCACGCCGACCCCCCTGGGAGAGGGCAAGACCACGGTCACCGTGGGCCTCAGCCAGGCCCTGGGCGCGCAGCTGGGCCGGCGCGTGGTCACCTGCATCCGCCAGCCCAGCCAGGGCCCGACCTTCGGCATCAAGGGCGGCGCGGCCGGCGGCGGCTACAGCCAGGTGGTCCCGATGGAGGATTTCAACCTCCACCTCACCGGCGACATCCACGCCATCACCGCGGCCCACAACCTGGCCGCCGCGGCCCTGGACGCGCGGATGTTCCACGAGTCCCAGCTCAACGACGAAGACCTCTTCGACCGCCTCTGCCCGAAGGACAAGGAGGGGCGCCGCCGCTTCGCCGTGAACATGAAGGGCCGGCTCGCCCGCCTCGGCCTGCCCGCCAACGACCCCGAGGCCCTGAACCCCGAGCAGCGCCGTCGCTTCGCCCGCCTCGACATCGACCCCGACCGCATCATGTGGCGCCGCGTGGTGGACACCAGCGACCGCTTCCTGCGGGGCGTCGAGCTGGGCCGCGGCCCGGAGGAGGCGGGCCACGCCCGGGTCTCCGGCTTCGACATCACCGTAGCCAGCGAGATCATGGCGATCCTGGCCCTCACCTCCGGCCTCGCGGACATGCGCCGCCGCCTGGGCCGCATGGTGCTGGCCTTCAACCGCGCGGGCGAGCCCGTCACCGCCGACGACCTGGGGGTGGCCGGCGCCATGACGGTGCTCATGCGCGACGCCCTGAAGCCCACCCTGATGCAGACCCTGGAGGGCACGCCGGTGCTGGTGCACGCGGGCCCCTTCGCCAACATCGCCCACGGCAACAGCTCCATCCTCGCGGACCAGATCGCCCTCAAGCTGGGCGACGTGGTGGTCACCGAGTCGGGCTTCGGCGCCGACATGGGCATGGAGAAGTTCTTCGACATCAAGTGCCGCACCAGCGGCCTGGTGCCGGACGCGGTGGTGCTGGTGGCCACGGTGCGCGCCCTCAAGATGCACGGCGGCGGCCCGAAGGTGGTGGCCGGCAAGAAGCTCGACCCCG
Source organism: Holophagaceae bacterium (assembly GCA_039812765.1). Classification (GTDB taxonomy): domain Bacteria; phylum Acidobacteriota; class Holophagae; order Holophagales; family Holophagaceae; genus JADJVL01. The sequence continues at coordinate 19,548 of JBDIBF010000043.1, read as the reverse complement.
TCTACCAGAACGAGAACCTCGAGCTGCTGGAGAAGGGCCTGCCCAACCTCCTGCACCACGTCCGCGTGGCCCGCGGCTTCGGCATCCCCGTGGTGGTGGCGGTGAACGCCTTCGCCACGGACACGCCGGCCGAGCTGGAGCTGGTGCGGAAGGCCGCCATCGAGCAGGGCGGCGCCTTCGACGCCGTGGTCTGCCGCGTGTGGGCCGAGGGCGGGGAAGGGGCCGTGGACCTGGCCCAGGCCGTGCTCCGCGCCGCGGAGCAGCCCTCCGAATTCCGCTTCCTCTACCCCCTGGAGGCCGGCCTCAAGGAGAAGATCGAGACCATCGCCCGGGAGGTCTACGGCGCCGACGGCGTGGACTACTCCGCGGAGGCCGAGGCGACGATCGCCGAGTTCGAGCGCCTGGGCTACGGCCGACTGCCGGTGTGCATGGCCAAGACCCACCTCAGCCTCAGCCACGACCCGGCGCTGAAGGGCGAGCCCAAGGGCTTCCGCATCCCGGTGCGGGAGATCCGCGCCTCCCTGGGCGCGGGCTTCGTCTATCCCATCCTCGGCAAGATGGCCACCATGCCGGGCCTGCCCACCCGGCCGGGCTTCTTCGACGTGGACGTGGACCTGGAGACGGGCCAGGTCCTGGGGCTGTTCTAGCGCATCACCGCATCCTCCGAGGCCGCCATGGGCCATCGGACCTTGAGACGCGTGCCCGGCAGCTATGGCCGCCTGGCGGAGCGCCTGAACCGCTTCCCCCAAGGTGCGCCGCCCACGGAGCTGCTCTTCCGCATCCTCAAGCTCCTGCTGAGCGAGCGGGAGGCGGGGCTGCTGGCGCAGGTCCCCAGCCGCCCCTTCACGGCCGCGAAGGCGGCCCGCATCTGGGACCTCCCGGAGGCCGAGGCGCGGAAGGTGCTGGAGGGCCTCGCGGACCGCTCCGTCCTCCTGGACATCCTGGACGGTCCCGAGGCACGCTACGTCCTGCCTCCGCCCATGGCGGGCTTCTTCGAGTTCTCGATGATGCGGGTCCGCGGGGACGTGGACCAGAAGGCGCTCTCCGAACTGTTCTACGCCTACCTGAACGTGGAGGAGGACTTCGCCCGGGACCTCTTCGCCACGGGCACGACCCAGCTCGGGAGAGTCTTCGTGGACGAGGGGAGCCTGCCCGGCGGGGACGGCGACCTCGAGGTCCTCGACCACGAGCGGGCCAGCGCGGTGGTGGAGGGAGCCAAGGCCATCGGCGTGGGCCTCTGCTACTGCCGCCACAAGATGTCCCACCTCGGGCGGGCCTGCGACGCGCCCCTGGACATCTGCATGACCTTCGGGAACTGCGCGGAATCCCTCACCCGCCACGGGGCGGCCCGGGCGGTGGAGGCGGCGGAGGCCCTGGACCTCCTGGAGCAGGCGCGGGAGCGGCGGCTGGTGCAGTTCGGGGAGAACGTGCGCCAGGACGTGAGCTTCATCTGCAACTGCTGCGGCTGCTGCTGCGAGGCCCTGGTGGCCGCGCGGCGCTTCGGCTTCATGCACCCGGTGCACACCACGGACTGGATCCCGGAGCTGGACGGGGGCCGCTGCAACGGCTGCGGGACCTGCGTGTCGGCCTGCCCGGTGGAGGCGCTGTCCCTGGTGTCCGCCCACGACCCTGGGCGCGCCGCCGCGAAGGCCGCGAAGCTGGACGAGGAGCCCTGCCTGGGCTGCGGGGTCTGCGTGCGGGCCTGCGCGAAGGGGGCGCTGCGGCTGCGGCGCCGCGGGGCGCGGGTGCTGCCGCCCTCCACCACCGCCCACCGCGCGGTGCTGATGGCCCTCGAGCGGGGCAAGCTCGCGGAACTGCTGGTGGACGGCCAGGCCACCCGCGGCCACCGCGCGGTGGCGGGCATCCTCGGCGCGGTGCTGAGGCTGCCGCCCCTGAAGCGGGCCCTGGCCTCGAAGCAGCTCCGCTCGCGCTTCGTGGACCGGCTGCTGGCCGCGCCTTGAAGAGGCGGGACAGGCGGGCGCCTGCTGGGCTACGCTGGACGTGCAGGCCAGCGATGGTGTCCGCTGCATAACCGCCCCCCGCAAGGGATCACCGGGCTGATGGCGCCTACGGAATTCCCGACAAATGGACGTGGGGGGAGGACGTGGGCATGCAGGGACTGAAGAAGCGCCTCGGCTGGACGGTGTGGGACCTGGGCCTGGGTTCGGCGGTGGGCCTGCTCTGCGGCGGCGCCTCGGCGGGCTTCCTCTGGGCCCTGGAGCGGGTCATCGCGCTGCGGGTGGCCAACCCGTGGCTGCTGGCGGGGCTGCCGCTCTTCGGCCTCCTCTCGGCCTGGCTCTATCGGGCCTTCGGGCGGGAGTCCGACGGCGGCAGCGCCATGGTGCTGGACGAGGTGCTGGAATTCCGTGGAAGGGTGCGGACGCGCCTGGCGCCTCTCGTGCTCGTCGGGACGCTGCTCACCCACCTGGGGGGCGGCAGCGCGGGGCGTGAGGGCACGGCGGTGCAGATGGGCGCGAGCCTCGCGCGCACCCTGGGCAAGCTGCCCTGGCGCTGGCTGCGGCTGACGCGCTCGCGCCAGCGGCTGCTGGTGATGGCCGGCGTCAGCGGGGGCTTCGGGTCGCTGTTCGGCACACCGGTGGCCGGGGCGGTCTTCGGGCTGGAGGTCACGGCGCCGGGGCGCCTCCATCCCGAGGGCCTGCTCGTGTGCGCGGCGGCCAGCTTCGTGGGGGACGTGGCCTGCCGCGCCCTGGGCGCGCGCCACGGGGCCTGGGGCGCGGCGGCCCTGCCGGTGGATGGGCTGCTGCTCCTCAAGGCGGCGCTGCTGGCGGCCCCGGTGGCGCTGGTGGCGGTGGCCTTCACGCGCCTGAGCCACGGCCTCGCCGCCCTGACCTCGGCGCGGCTCCCGTGGTGGGCGCGGCCGGTGCTGGGCGGCCTCGCGGTGGGCGCGCTGTTCCTGGTGTTCCGGGAGGACGGCCACCTGAACCTGGGCCTGCCCTTCCTGGAGCGGGTCTTCCACGGGGGGCCCGCGCCGGGGCCCTGGGCCTTCGCGTTGAAGCTGATCTTCACCGCGGTGACGGTGGGCTTCGGATTCAAAGGTGGCGAGGTCACGCCCCTCTTCGTCATCGGCGCCCTGCTGGGGGCGGCCTTGGCGCCGTTGCTCGGCTGGCCGGCGCCCTACGGCGCGGCGCTGGGTCTGGCGGGCCTCTTCGCCGCGGCCAGCAACACGCCCCTGGCCTCCCTGCTCCTGGGGATCGAGCTGTTCGGCGCGGGCTTCGCCGGACCCCTGGCGGTGCTCTGCTTCCTGGCCTTCATCCTGGCGGGGCATCCGGGGATCTACGGGCGGCGGTCCCCCCCGCCCTGATTGGCAGGCTCCTCGCTACAACACCTGTTGAAACGGGATTTCCCCCATCCAACCCGTTGCAAAAGGAGAAACCATGCTTCGCCCCGCAACCCTCGCGGCCGCCGTGACGGCGGCCCTCGCCCTTCCCCTGTCCGCCCAGTCCTCCCCCGTGGGGCTCGGGCTCTCCTACCTCGCCCCCTCCGGAGTGGCCGCCAACAACTTCAACGGCGGCGGCGCCCTCTCGCTCTACGTGCACAAGCCCATGGGCCCCGCCATCGAGGGCCGCTTCCACGTGGACATCCTCGGCCTCCCCGGCAAGGATTTCCGCCGGCCGGAAGGCTCCACCGAGGGCCAGTACAAGAGCGAGGCCAAGGGCGTGGGCGTCGGCTACGACTGGCTCTTCCACTTCGACGGCCGCCGCAGCGCGCCCGGCGCCTATGCCCTCATCGGCGTCGGCGGCATCCGCTGGACCGAGGAGTTCACCGCCAAAAGCGAACCCAGCGCCCGCAACCCCTACCACGTCGTGGACAGCCAGGACTTCACCTCCTTCGCCCTCACCGTCGGCCTGGGCGTGCGGCTGTCGCGCAACATCGGGCTGGAAGTCCGCCACACCGAAGCGCGGACGGACAAGATCCGGTGGTTTGGCGAGAGCGAGCGCTTCGTGGACGCGGGGCTGAGCAACACGAGCGTGGGGATCACGTTCCGGTTCTAAATGACCGAACCAGCGTGTGGGATCCGGCCCCTCGGAGCCTCGATGGGCGCAACTGTTAAAAGTTGTTAAGGGCCCCGCGCGCCTCGGATGCAGGTCGAAGCGACGCATGACTTCGATCTCATTCCAGGAAGGGTGGCGGGTTCACGCCACGGTGATCGAGGTCACCCGGCGGCAGGCAGCCCCCGTGTAATCTGAAAATTCTGGAACACCCGGGGTCTTTGTGAAGCGCAGCCAGTCAAGTGGAGAGGCGACGACCGTCCGCTCGTGGAGGGACGTCCGGACCTTTCCATGGACTTGGTCCGGTCCTGCGGCCACGGCCGGACCGACACGCTTCGCCACTCCCCGCTCAGGCCCGGATTCCCCCCGGTCGGGTGCAGCCCGGCCCGGCTGGGGCTGCCGTTGAACGTCCGTCCGGAACCCTGTTCCACCGTGAAACTGCTGTAAGAGGCCCCCATGATCCTGCGATTGATCCGAAGTGTCCGTCTGTGCGCGCTGGCCATGGGGCTGCCCCTCGCCGCAGCGGTGGGCATCAGCCTCAGCCCCACCACGGCCACCGTGAACCAGGGCGCCACGAAGCAGTTCACCGCGACGGTGACGGGGACGACGAACACGGGCGTGACGTGGACGGTGACGGGCACGGGGAACGGCACCGTGAGCACTTCGGGCCTCTACACCGCCCCCATCAAGGCCGGCACCTTCACCCTGACGGCCACGAGCAAGGCCGACACCACCAAGAAGGCCACGGCGACGATCACGGTCCCGGCCATCGCGATTTCCGTCAGCCCGGCCACGGCGTCGGTGGTTCAGGGCGGCACGCAGCAGTTCACGGCGACGGTGACGGGGGCGGCCAATACGGCCGTCACCTGGTCGGTCACCGCCGGGGGCGGGTCTATCACCACGTCCGGCCTCTACACCGCGCCGGCCACGGCGGGCACCTACACCGTGACCGCCACGAGCGTGGCCAGCACGAGCAAGAAGGCGACCGCCTCCGTCACCGTGGCCGCAGGGCCCACCATCACGGCCTTCACGGCCGCCAAGTCCCCGATCACCGCCGGGACGAGCACGACGCTGGCGGGCACCTTCAGTGGCGGCTCCGGCAGCGTGGACAACGGCGTGGGTGCCGTGACCAGCGGCAGCGCGGTGGCCGTCACGCCGGCCGCCACCACCACCTACACCCTCACGGTCACCGCCGCCGGCGGAAGCTCCACCGCGCGGACCGCCACTGTGAGCGTCGTCCCCGTCCCCACCCAGCCGGTGATCACGGGACCGGCGCTGGTGACCGCCAGCCAGGCCGGGTACACGGCCTCGGTGGCCACCCAGGCCGGATCCACCTATGCCTGGACCATCAGCAGCCCCGGATCCATCACCGCGGGGTCCACCACGAACCAGATCACCTTCACGCCGAAGCCGGTGGTGGTGGGATCCCTGGGTGCCGGCCGGTACTGGCACACGGCCACCCTGCTGCCGAACGGGAAGGTGCTGGTGACCGGAGGCATCGACAGCAATGGCGCGGGTCTCGCCAGCGCCGAACTCTTCGACCCCGGGACCAAGACTTTTTCCTCCGTGGCCCAAGCCATGGCCACGGCGAGGTACGGCCACACGGCGACCCTGCTGCCGAACGGAAAGGTCCTCATTGTCGGCGGCACGGCCGCGGAACTCTTCGACCCGGCTGCGGGGACCTTCTCACCCACGTCGGGCGCCATGGCCGTGGAGCGCTGGTACCACACGGCGACCCTGCTGCCGAATGGCAAGGTCCTGTTGGCGGGAGGTTACGGGGCAGGAGACTACCTGGCCTCCGCGGAACTTTATGATCCCGCCACGGGGTCATTCACGCTCACGCCGGGGGCCCTGACCACCACCGCCCGGGCCTATCACACCGCCACCCTCCTGACGAATGGCAAGGTGCTGCTGGCGGGGGGCTACGGGGGCACGGACTATCTCGCCAGCGTGGAACTCTTCGATCCCGCCACTGGAACGTTCAGCGCCGGCCCTTCCATGGCTGCGCCCCGGAACTGGCATAGCGCCACGCGCCTGGCCGACGGCAAGGTCCTGCTGGCGGGGGGATGGGGCGCCACCAGCACGCCGTGGCCCACCGCCGAACTGTTCGATCCCGCCGCCGGGACCCTCACGGTGCTTCCCCATCCCATGAACACGCCGCGGGGCGAGCACACGGACACGCTGCTCGCCAACGGCAAGGTGCTGCTGGCGGGGGGCTATGGCGTGGAGGGCAACCTGGCTTCGGCGGAGCTCTTCGACCCGGCCACGGGGACCTTCACGGCGGTGGTGGGCTCCCTGCGCTCGGCCAAATCGATCCCGTCCGCCACCCTGCTCGCCAGCGGCCAGGTGCTTGTGGCCGGGGGCTACGACGAGCCCAATGGCGTCGGCCTGGCCGTGACCACCACGGACCTCTTCGATCCTGCCGCGGCCTGTTTTAGCGCGGTGACCCTCACCTGCACCGTCACCAACGCCGCCGGGACGGCTTCCACACCGGGCACCCTGTTCCTCGCGGCGGTTCCGGCCCCTGCCACGCCAGTGCTCACGGTCCCGCCCGGCCTCATCAGCGGCGGCCACAGCTACACGGCGTCGGTCCCGGCCCAGGCTGCCTGCACCTACGCCTGGACGATCTCCAACGGCACCATCACCGCCGGCCAGGGCACGCGAAGCCTGGCCTTCGACGCCGGGACGGCCGCCGCGCCCCTCGGCCTGACCTGCACCGTGACGAACGTCGCGGGCACCGGCAAGAGCGCCACCGCCAACCTGACCCTGCAACCCGCCTTCGTGTCCCTCACGCCAGCGGCGGCCACCGTCGCACCCGGAGGCCAGCAGGTCTACACGGCGAACCAGCCCGTCACCTGGAGGCTGGTGGAGGGGGGCAGCCTCACCACCACCAGCACCCAGGCGACCTTCAAGGCCACCTCCGGCGGGACGAACCTGGGGGTTGGAACCTACCGCCTGGTCGCCACCAGCAAGGCGGACACCAACCTGACCGCCACCGCCGCCCTGACGGTGACGGTGGCGGGGGCGCCGGTGATCAGCGCCTTCACCGCGAGCCCGGCCACCGTCCACGCAGGCCAGAGCACCACCCTGAGCTGGAGCACCGCCAACGCCACCAGGCTGACCATCGACTGGCTGGGCGATGTGACGGGAACCACCAGCCGCGTGGTCACGCCCATGCAGGAGACCACCTACGCGCTCGAGGCCTGGGGTGATCTGGGCGTGGTCCGGGCCTGGGTCACGGTCAAGGTGGACCAGGTCCCGGCCATCAGCACCTTCACCGCCGCCGCGGCGATCCTCCCGCCGGGGGGATCCACCCAACTGACCGCCACCTTCAGCAACGGAACGGGCCGGATCGACCCTGGCGTCGGCCCGGTCCAATCCGGGGTTCCCGTCACGGAGGCTCCCGGCGCCCTGACCGACTACACCCTGACGGTGAGCAACGGCTACGGCGCGACAACGACGGCGCTGGTCCGGGTGAATGTGACAGGGCCGGGGGCCTTCACGCCCCTGCCTTCGATGTCCCAATCCAAGGCCGGCGCGACCTCGACCCCTCTGAGGGACGGGCGCGTGGCGCTGATCGGGGGCTTCGCATCCAACAGCCGGGTTTCCGAGCTGTTCCTTCCAGCCTCGGGGACCTTCGAGACGGGACCTGCTCTGGTCGACCCCAGGAAGGACCACACGGCCACCCTGTGCGCGAATGGGGACGTCTTCATCTGGGGCGGGGTGGATGCCTCCTTCCAGGGGCACGCCTACCTCACCAGCTACGGACGCTTCAAGCCCGCCCAGGGCACGCTCACCGAGGCCTCCCTCGGGGGCATCGCGGGCTATCCGAACTCCTACGTGCTGAGGTCGGGCCACACCGCCACCCTGCTCGCCGATGGGCGGATCCTCATCGCCGGGGGCCTCTCCCTGCGGGACGGCCTGAGCTATTCGGGCTGGAGCGGGGATCAGCTTTCCGTCGGGACCGCCCTGCTCGTGAGCCCGGAATCCATGGCTCACGACTATCCGACTGCCGAGGTCACGGGCCCGCTCGGCACGACGCGGATGGACCATGTGGCCATCCGCCTGCTGGACGGCCGCGTCCTGGTGGCCGGCGGGATCAACCGGACCGGCGCGGCCGGGACGTCCACCTACGTGGAGACGCCCCTGGCCAGCGCGGAGCTCTTCGACCCCGCCACCGGAACCTGGTCGCCCGCGGGCAACCTGGCGGATCCCGCCCATGCCCGGAACCCGCTGCTCCTGCCGGATGGCCAGGTGCTCTTCGACGGATTCGAGCGCTTTGATCCCGCGACCCTGACCTTCACCGTGCTGCCCCTGCCTCACACCGGCTTCGGTGGCTTCGGCTACGCCCATGCGCCGCTCTCCGATGGCCGCGTGCTTCTGGGGAGCCTCCCGCGGGAGAATGCAGTCTCCCTGTATGACCTGGCCCTGGGAACCTGCTTCGGGATCGCCAATCCCCCGGTGATTCCAGGGCTCGCCTTCCTGCACCTGACGCCCCTCCAGGACGGGACGGTACTGTGCGCGGGGCGCTTCGACGGCTCGGGCAACTCCGGCCCGGAGTCCTACCGCTTCGAACCCCAGTCCCCCCTCAGCCTCGGCCTTTCACCGGGCCACACCAACGCCGGGATCCCGACGGCCATGCTGGCCTCCGGCACCGAGGCCCAGGGCCTCACCTGGAGTGCTTCGGGCGGCACGGTGGACGCGAATGGCGTCTTCCTGGCCTCGAGCCCCGGGACCTACGTCGTGACGGCCACGGCGTCCAACGGGCGCAAGGCCAGCCGCCTGATCGAGGTCCATCCGGCGATCCAGATCGCCTTCGGCCCGGTCCCCGCCTCCTCGACCACCGGGGTGCCCATCCCGATTCCGGTGCGGGTGCTGAACACGCCGGATCCGCGGGTGACCTGGGTCGTCCAGGAGGGTGCTGCCGCAGGGACGGTCACCTCCGCGGGCGTCTTCACGGCGTCGGCGACGGGGATCTGGCACGTGGTGGCCACCAGCGTGGCGGACCCCACCCGTTCCGCCATGGTGGCGTTGCGCATCGCCAACGGGCCCCTCGCCGTGGGGATCACGCCGTCCACGGCCGTAGTCAACACGGGCGCCACCCAGACCTTCACGGCCACGGTGACGAACTTCCTCAGCACGCCGAACGTCACGTGGAGCGTGCAGGAGGGCGCGTCCGGCGGCACGGTGGACGGCAGCGGCCTCTACACCGCGCCCAGCAGCTCGGGGACCTTCCATGTCCAGGCCACCAGCGTGGAGAACCCCTCCCAGTCCGCCACCGCCACGGTGACTGTCGCCAACCCCGTGAGCATCAGCATCACGCCCACCGCGGCGTCGGTCTACGCAGGCCAGCCCGTGACCTTCGGGTACACGCTGCAGGCCCCCACCACACGGGTCGTGTGGAGCGCCACGGCGGGGAGCATCACCCAGGGCGGCGCCTTCACGGCGCCGATGGCCGCGGGTGAATGCACGGTCACCGTGACGTCGGTGGATGACCCGATGAAGAGCGCCAGCGCGGTGGTCACGGTGATTCCGCCGGATGTGACGCTCGGCCTGCGGCCGACCTACGCCAACCTGACACCGGGCGCCTGCCGTACGTTCACCGCGACCCTTCAGGTCACGGGGAGCACGGACAATGGCATTCTCTGGTCCTGCTCGGGAGGCCTCCTGGTGCCCAAGGGCGCCTCGGCCTTCTATGCCGCGCCGCTGGTTCCGGGGTCCTACTCGGTCACGGCCACCAGTTCGGCGAACCCCGAGGTCTCGCTGAGCGCCACGGTGGTGGTCTCCGCCCAGGCGCCATCGACGCCGTTCCTGAATGTCATTCCTTCCGCCGCGACCCTGGGTGTCGGCCAGCGCCTGTTCCTCGGGTCGGAATACACGGTCGCCGATCCCCAGAGCGGCCTGGATTGGAGCACGGACGGCGGTGCGCTGGCCATCGAGAGCAGCGGTGCTTCCGCCTTCCTGACCGCCCCGGCCAGCCCGGGCACCGTGACGGTGACTCTGGCAGGCCGCGGGGCGCACGCAGGGCTGACGGCCCATGCGTCGATCTCCGTGGTCGCGGCCCCTCCCGTTCCGATCGCGGTGCTGCCCTCCGCCGCCACCCTGAATGTGTACCAGACCATGCTCCTGGAAGCGGTGGATGCCGCGGGCGTTCCGATCCCGGATGCGGTCTGGAGCGTCCAGGAAGCCAACGGCGGCTGGGTGTCAGCCGCCGGGATGTACGAAGCCCCCGGCCAGGCGGGCACCTACCACGTGACCGCGGGGCTTCCGGGGGCGCCTTCGACCACGGCGACGGCCACGATCACGGTGGTCTCGGGCGGGGGCGGAGGCGGGGATGGCGATCCGGTGCCCACCGACCGGGGCGTCACGGTCTCGCCGGACCGCGCCCAGATCCCGGCCGGCACCTACCAGGCCTTCGCGGCCGTGGTGGCGGGGTTGGACGACCAGAGGGTGACCTGGAGGCTCGAGACCGCTACGCCGGACGCCAGCGTAGGGAACGATGGTGTGTTCACCGCGAACCGGCCCGGGACCTACCGGGTGGTCGCGGCGAGCACGGTGGACCCGTCCCTGAATGGATCCTCGGTGGTCACGGTGGTCTCCTCGGTGACGCCCATCGCGAACCTTCCAGCAAACCTCCCGCTGCGCGGCTATTCGGTGACGGCGCTCCAGGACGGCCGGATCCTGATGGTGGGCGGCTACGACGCCTCGGGTGTGGCAGTCGGTACGGGCCGTGTCTACGACCCGGCGACGGGCTCCTTCACGGAGGTTTCGAACACCCTGGTGGGCAAGGCCTACCACTCCGCGCAGTTGCTTGACGATGGCCGGGTCCTGCTGTCGGGAGGGATGGCCCCCACGATCTATCCAGGGGGCGTCAGCTCGGGCATTGACTATCAATGGAGGCAGGCAGTCCTCTATGATCCGGGGACCAACAGCTTCCAGAGCCCGCCTGTGCCCACCAACACCACCTACCCCAATCCGGCCGCCGGCCAGATGCGGGGTTCGCACCCGACGGGCACGGCGGTGAAGCTCGGCGACGGGAAGATCCTCGTGGTGGGCGACAACTATCCGGTGGGCGACTACAACGGCCACCTGATCACGGCCGTCCAGCGCTACCGCCGCTCGGAGATCTTCGATCCCGCCACCGGCACTTTCGACCTGAGCAACTGGAACAGCGCCATGACGGCGGACCCCTGGGCCCCGACGCCCAACTGCTTCGAGACCCTGCCAGGGCAGACCGCGGTCACCTTGGACGACGGCCGGGCTCTCATCACCGGTGGCCACATTCCTCCCGTGGCGGATTCCGTGGACCCCTGCACCGGCGCAGTCAAGACGCCCTATGGGGAGACCGCAGGATCTTATCCCTATTCGGCCTGCATCAAGGCCGACGCGAAGATCTTTGGTGGTGGCGTGCTCAACACCGTGGGACCGATGACCATCCCGAGAACCTACCACACGATGACCAAGCTCCCGGATGGACGGGTGCTCATCGTCGGGGGGAACCAGAGCGTCAGTTTTGATGCGACGCCGCAAAATAGGGACCCTGTGTCAGGAATCTTCGATCCGCATGCGAAGTACACATCCACCGCCACAGCTGAGATCTTTGATCCGGCCACGGGGACTTTCACGCTGACCGGCAGCTTGAGCGAAGCCCGCGCCATGCATGCTGCGATCCTACTGCCAACGGGTAAAGTCTTGATTGTAGGGGGCACGCAAGAATTTGGAGATGGCCGCTATACTTGGCCCAATTCCATCGAGTTGTTCGACCCAGAATCAGGAACTTTCTCTGTTCTGGATTATTTAGATTATGGATTAAGTCGTCCCAGCTTGGTTCTATTGAATACTGGCGACGTTTTTATGGCAGGTCAGATTCAGGCCCCAATGGACCCGCCTGCAATTCCAAGATATATGAAGTGGGATGCGAAGGCCGAGGTCTTCCGGTCATCGGTATCGGGCCTGCCGTTCCTCGTTGGAAGTACACTTCTTGGCCTAGCCGCAACAGCACCGAATCCGGAGGTTGAGTTTGTTACGATCAATCAAGGGGTTGAGCGATATATTGGCTTCGAATTGGACTCTAAACAGACAGAGTTTTCTAATATAGTAGACGACAAAAAGCTGCCTCTCACATGGCGGAGAAAGATTAAAATTCTCGCTAACAGGTCAAGCATTTTAAAAATTTATTTCAACTCCAATGAGAAAGTAGTAGCCGATGTCTTGTTTTCCATCTCACAAAATTCAATTACTTATATTACGCAAAATATTGAAAAGTACGAGTTTAAACCCAAAAACAACAATTTTGGAAGTACTAGCCCTGGTCATGAAATAATTTTAAACAATACTCTTTTCCCATTTTTAAAAAGCGGTGAAAATCAATTTAAAATAGAAATTATCCAACAAGGGAAAACTGTATTTACTAAACAATTTACAGTGAACGTTGAATATCGGAAGGCTTTTCAAGTAGATCTAATCCCAGTAAGATACCTGAGTTCAACAAACAGGTACGATGCAGCGTATAATTCAATGATGAGTGCGATGAACGATCTCAAACAGAGATTGGACTGGTCCTTGAAGGCTATGTTCCCAATTTCTATCCCTGAAGGGGATGTTTCTATCGTTAATGTTAATCCACATAATATCAATTATGAATGGGATGACCAGTTACCTGGGTATGGTTCTCTGGTAAGCCTCTGGAGCAATGCCCCAACTACTATTGAGCAATCTTATACAAGGTGGTCTCAAATATTACCTGATTTCGTGTCGAAGCCCTCAATAGCCGCAATTTATAATGATGCATGGTTATTAGATAACGTGATAGTGTTGGTAGTCCCCAATATTGAGGGGAAGACCTTTTTAACTGGAAAAATAACAGCAGGTAGAACAACATTAGGTTCTCATGTAAGTGCGATATTAAATTTTGATACTTCAGGTACCATTCTGACAAATAGCACGGATCCAATGAACGCTGCGCATGAAATTGGTCACGGGTTTGGCTTGTTACATGCTCCTTACCCACCAGGATTGGCGAGTGTTGACCCAAACTGGCCAAACTTGTCTCAGTATAAATATGGCCAAATCGGGTATATTAACTTTGATTCAAGATATGTAAGAGATGGTTTCTTTAATAAGTACCTTTCAGGTTCCACACGTGATCTGATGTCTGATGATTATAGACTCAAGTTTATACGTGGAATATCAGATTACAATTTCCAGCAGTTAATGGAATTAATCACAATTCGGTAATACACCATTTGGGGGAGGGCGTATGTTTTCAAGAATCGCGATAGTAAGCACTATTGGAATTTGTTGTATGGCTCAGGAGCCCCTAGTTAATCTCGGCCCTAAATTTTCTTCACCCCTTCGCATTCTTTACGCGAGGGTGGATGCAAGTAAAAAGCTTGAACCCGTAATCATTGGTACCTCTTGCAAATGGAGTCGCCAAGCCCCCAACTTTGTTAAAAATCCGTGGCGCATCGAGTTTATCCGAAAAGATGGAAGTACCGTTAAAGGGAATGTATATAACAATATATCAAATGTATTAATGACTTGGGTCGAAGTTCACACTGATTTCATTGGTTATCGGTTATTTCTAGATGGATATTTTTTTGGAGAACAATTCATTATACCGACATACTCGAATATAACCCCAACAATAAACTCAGAAGAGAATTCTATCAATATCAAAACAGAATCTTCATCTTCTGGAATCAATATTGCAATAAGTTATGATAATGGAGAATCATGGACTGCGCTTGAAGATCCAAATGAGAAAACGGTCTTTACTGACAATAAAATTAATATAAATAAAAAAATCCACTCAACCCAGAAAGAGAATATCATTCTGGAATTCATGCAGGTAAATGGTCTAACGGTAGTAATCAAGAGATTTAAACTTCCGTAATAACTCGTCGATCATGAAAAATGGATCCTCGCCGCAACGAGTGGGGAAGTGCCCCCTACTCCGCCCGCGTGAACGCATCATGGATCTCGTCCCCCGGGAGCGCCTCCCGAAGCCAGAAGTCGAGCTCCGGAATGGAATCGAGCAGGATCTCGGCGCCGGCCTCGTCGAGTTCCTCCTTCGACCCATAGCCCCACGTCACGCCGACGGCCCTCAGCCCGTGGTCCTTCGCCGCCTTCATGTCGTCGCCGCGGTCGCCGACTAAGATGTCCCCCGAGCGCACGGTGCCCTGCTCGACGAGGCGGGCGAGGACCTGGGTCTTGGGCTGCCACTTCCCCTTCAGCTCGGCGCCGAAGATCTCGTCGAAGATGAGGTTCAGGTCGAACTGGTAGGCGATGCGGCGGGCGAAGAGGCCGGGCTTGCTGCTCACGATGTAGATGCGGTGGCCCTGGCGCTTGAGGCGCTGGAGCATGAGGTGGGCGCCCTCGTAGACCTCGTGCTCGAAGACGCCGTCCTCGCGGTAGGCGTCGAGGTAGCGGTCGAGGGCCTCCTCCAGGCGCGCGGGGTCCTCGAGGCCCGGGATGCGGCCCAGGGACTCGCGCATGCCGTAGCCGATCCAGTCGCGGATGTCCGACTCCGGCGGCATGACCAGGCCCATCTCCCGGCAGACCCTGCGCACGCAGTTGCGCACGCCCAGGAGGGGATCCACCAGGGTGCCGTCCAGGTCGAAGCAGACCGTGCCCACGGCGCCCGGCCTCAGTCCCGGTGGGCGGCGATGCACTGGCGGACGAAGGCCAGGGCCTCGTCCCGGCCGGCCCAGCCGTCGCTGTGCACGTCCTTCTCCTCCAGGTCCTTGTAGGTCACGAAGAAGTGCTCCACCTCACGCATGAAGTGCGGCGGCAGGTCCTCCAGCGCCTCCACGTGGTCGTAGGTGGGATCGTTGTGGGCGACGCAGAGCACCTTGTCGTCCTGGCCCTTGTCGTCGTGCATGCGCAGCAGGCCGATGGGCCGGGCGTGGATCACCACGCCGGGGTAGGTGGTCCCGTTGATGAGGATCAGCACGTCGCAGGGGTCGCCGTCGGGAGCCAGCGTGTTCGGGATGAAGCCGTACTCCGCCGGGTAGTGGAAGGGCGAGTAGAGGACGCGGTCCACGTGCACCAGGCCCGTCTCGTGGTCGATCTCGTACTTGATGCGCGAGCCCGTGGGGATCTCCACCACGGCGTTGACGATCTCGGGGGCCTGGGCTCCCGGTCCGAGCTTGTGAAGGGCCATGCGCACCTCAAAGAACAACCGTCCATCTTCCCATGGAACCGCGCCGCGGGCCCGCCGGAATCCTGGACCGGAGGCTAGGAGGTGGGCCGGAAACCCGCCAGCACCTGCTCGAAGGCCGCGCGCTCGCGGCCCTTGGGCTCCGCCTCCACGGCCTTCATGAGCGCCCAGCGCGCCTCGGGGGTGCCGATGCCCTTGAGGGCCTTGGCCGCGGCGAGGCGGACCTCGAAGGGCTCCGCGCCCCCGAAGAGGCCCTTGC
The DNA here is from genome assembly GCA_039812765.1 of Holophagaceae bacterium. GTDB lineage: Bacteria > Acidobacteriota > Holophagae > Holophagales > Holophagaceae > JADJVL01. Next base: position 4,118 of record JBDIBF010000043.1, on the reverse strand, counting down.
GGCGCTTGAAGAGCTCCGCCAGGGGGGCCACGGCCGTGGCGGCGCCGAGGAGGGGCAGCGTGTCGAAGGCGCGCAGGCGCAGCTTCTCGGGGGCGCGGGCGTCCAGGGCCAGGGCCAGCACCGCCGGCGCGGCGTCGGTGGCCTTCGCCTGCCCCAGCCCGAAGAGGATCTCCTGCTGGGTCTCCGGGTCCGTATCCGGCAGCAGGGCCGCGAGGGCCGGGGCGCTCCCCGGGCCCAGGAGCTTCCAGAGGGCCCGCACCGCCGCGCGGCGCACCCGCCCGTCGGGGTGCCGGAGGTGGGCCTGCACCGCCTCCGCGCAGGCCGCGTCCCCCACCTCGCCGAGCAGGTTCAAGGCGTTCCGGACCAGGTACCAGGCCGGGGATCTCAGCGCCTCGAGCAGGGCCGGCACCGCCTGGGCCCCCGTGCCGCGGAGGAGTTCGAGGAGGCGCCCGCGCCAGTGCCGGTCGCCTTCCTGGCCGAGGGCCACCACCAGGTGGCGGATGGCCGGCTCCCCCAGCCACTGGAAGTAGGGCAGGGACTCGGTGGCCACCCGCTCCCGGTCCGGGAGGAAGAGGCGGGGATAGGCCTTCGCGAGCAGGTCGGGGGCCGTCAGGCGCTCCCGGGCCTGCTCCATCGCCCAAGTCCGCCAGGGCTGGTCGCCGCCCTGCAGGGTGGAGAGGGCCTCCAGGGAGCCGAGGAACTCCCGGGTCTCGCCCAGGTCCCCGCGTTCCACCCAGAGCGGCAGCAGGAGGCGCAGGGTCTCGGAGGTGTGGAGATGGACGGGCTCCGTCGGCTCCCAGGCGAAGTGGGCCTTCAGCTTCTCGGCGAGGTCCCGCTCCGCGCCGGGCGGCAGGCCCGGTTCCCGGGCCCAGGGCGCGACGCCGCGCAGCGTCTGCGCGGCCACGAGGCGCACCGCCGCGTCCTCGGCGGTGAGGGCGTCGGTCACCAGGCCGAGCACGCGCAGGAAGGCGTCGTCCCGTCCCGTGTCCAGCAGCTCGCGGAGGAAGGCCAGGCGCTGCTCGAGGGAGATGGCCCAGAGCTGGCCCTCCTCCAGCACCTGCACCACCCGGGCCTCGAGGGACATGCCCTCCCAGCGCACGTGGCGCAGCAGGCCCTCGGCCAGGTCCCCGTCGAAGCCCTGCTCCCGCATGTGGATCGCCAGCGCGCGGCCCAGGGCGTCCCGCTCCGGGAGAGGGCGCAGGATCGACTGGAGCACGCCCTGGAGGTGGGCCCAGGGCACCTGCCGCTTCAGGAGGCCCACCGTGGCGAGGCCGAGGATCTCCCCCGCGAGCTCCTTGATGCCCAGGGCCAGGCCCTGGGGCTTCGCCGGCAGGGTGGGCAGCCCCGCCAGCATGCCGAGCTGGGCCTCCGGGGCGAGGGATTCCAGGGCCGCGCGCAGCACGGCCATCTGGGCCGCCGTGGGCATGCCCTCCCCCAGCCCGATGTTGTAGCCCATGGGGCCCAGGTCGCCGAGGTAGGCGGGGATGATCTGCAGCACCGACCCCGGCCCCGCCGCGCCCGGGGCCGCCCCGCCGCCGGGCTCGGAGCCGCCCCCCGGCCCCCGCTCCGGCGTGCCGTCCGCTCCCTCCTCCTGGGCCGGTCGGGGGATCCGGAAGGAACCCGAGGAGTCCCCGTTCCGCGGTTCGCCGAAGGTGCTGCGCAGGGCCTCCTTCACCACCACCACGAGATTGGGAGGCGCGCCGGGGGGGACGGCCGACGGGACGGAAGGAGGTGGTTCCCGCCGCTCCCCGGGGGATGGCGCGGGCTCCGGGAGCGCCGGCCCGGCGGCCTCGCCCTCGTGGACCTCCAGGTAGCGCGCCTGGGTGGGCCGCACGTGGGCCACGCCCTGGGCCTCCAGGAAGGCCGCGGCCCCTCCGGCCTCCTCAAGTCGCTCCCCCTTGAGCCGGAGGAGCTGGAGCAGGGCGCGCAGCTCCTCCGGCCGCAGCCCCTGGATGAACACGAAGCCCGGCAGGGCGCGCTCCCGCAGCATGCGGTGCAGGGCCGCCGTGTGCACCGTCCCCCCTTCGAAGGGGACGCCGTCCACCAGCAGCCGGGTCTCCGCCGCGGCGATCTGGAGGGTGCCGCGATCCTCCAGCCACGCGGTGAAGGCGCGGTGCAGGAGCTCCAGGTCATCCACGGCGCGGGGGTGGCTGTCCCCATACATCTGCTGCGACTTCAGCGCCTTCTGCAGGGCGGCGGCGAGGTCGGCGAGGGAAGCCATGGCTCAGGGCCCCGCCACCAGGAACTGCCGCAGGACGGCCCGCACCTCCTCGGCGGACTCGATCTCCAGCACCAGGGCCATGGCTTCCTTGGCCTCGCGGGTGCCGATGGCGGCCAGGGCCTTGGCCTCGGCCAGCCGCAGGGCCACCGGCTCCAGCCGCGTGAGGAGGCCCTTCTTCCTGAACACCGACTGCAGCGCCGGGATGGCGTCCGGATGCCGCAGGGCGGCGAAGGCCTCGACGATGCGCAGGCGCAGCCGCTCGGTCTCTCCGCCCTTCAGCGACCGGTAGAGGGCCAGCAGGTCCGGCAGCACGCGGTCCTGGCCCAGCTCCCCGAGGACGGCCACGATCTCGAGCTGCATCGCCGGGTCCGCGGCGCCGAGGGCCTCCCCGAGGGCCCGGGCCGCCCGGGCCGGGTCCAGGGCCCGGAGGGCCCCGACGGCGGAGAGGCGGACGTGGGCGTCCTCGTGGCCCAGGCAGCGCGCCACGTCCTCGAAGGCGGAGGCGTCCTGGACTTCGCCGATGATCTCCACCGCGTTCCGCACCAGGTACCACTTGGAGGACTGGAGCGCCTCGCGGAGGGGCAGGGAGGCCTTGCGGCCCACGGCCCTGACCGCGGCCAGGAGCTGCATGCGGCGGTCCCGGTCCTCCTCGAGTTCCAGGCAGACCACGAGGTAGCGGGCGGCGGGCTGGCCGAGCAGGGCCAGGAGGCCGTGGAGCTGGGGCACGGACTCCGCGGCCGAGGCGTCGTGCAGCACGGGCACCAGGGCCGCCATGTTGATGGGTCCCGCCAGGCGGATCACGAGATCCTGGAAGGCGTTCACCTTCCAGTCGAGGTCCGGGTCGCCGAGATGGGAGGCGCCCATGTCCATGAGCCCCTGGATCTCCCGGTAGGCCCCGGCAAAGTCGCCGCTGCGCAGCCGGACCCCCAGCAGCGTCTCCATGGCCTGGCAGCTCCACAGGAGGGCCTCCTGGGCGGTCTCCTCCCGGAGGTGGCGCTGGGCGAGCTGGGTGATGCGGAGGAGCGGGGCCTGCGGGATGCCGGGGTCCTCGGCGCACTCGGCGAGGTCGGCGATCACCCGTGCCGCCTGGGCGCGGCGGGGCGCCTCCTTGTCCTGGAGGGCCCGGTCGAGGGCGTCCAGGATGCGCCCGAGGCCGTCCTCGTCGCCCTTGCGGAGGGTCTGGCGCGTGAGGGAGATGACCTGGGTGGGATCCAGGTCGAGCAGGTCCCGGGCCTCGTCCAGGGCGCTGCGCAGCTTGGTGTCGGTGCCCTGGGCCTCCCAGAGGATGGCCTCCTGCAGTTCCTCGAGCTCCTGGATCCCCCAGCCTTCGAACTGCAGCCGGCCCTTCAGCGCCTCCATGCTGAGCTCGCGGTCCCGCACGCAGAACTGCAGGGTGGCCACGATGAAGGCGAGCTGGGGCAGCTTCAGGCCTTCGCGCGCGAGGGCCTCGGCGGAGGTCTGGGCCAGCATCTCCGGGGCGAGGTAGTCGAAGGCCCGGCGGAGGCCCTGCTCACCCATGGGGAAGGAGGGCAGGCCCACCAGCAGCGCCCCCTGGCCGCCGGGGGGAAGCCGGAAGAGCGCCTGGCGGAGGGCGTCCCGGAGGGTCACCGGGTCCACCTGGGAGAGGCCGAAATGCTCGGAGGCCCCGGCCAGGGGCGAGAGGTCCGCGAAGGCGAGGCCGGCCTTGCGCAAGCCCTCCACGTGCTCCGTGGCGAAGGGGAAGTTGAAGCCGGCGGGGGGGGAAGGCCGCGCGGCCTTCTGGATGCCATCCAGCAGCTCGTGGAGGCGGTCCGCCAGGGAAGGTCCCGTCGGCGCCGGCTCGGGCCGGGGCTCCGGCCTCGGGGCGGGCGCGGGCGCGGGCGCGGGCGAGGGCTCGGGCGAGGGCGAGGGCGAGGGC
>JBDIBF010000042.1:0-25822 GCA_039812765.1 Holophagaceae bacterium | reverse complement strand
TCCAGGGTGTAGAGGTGGTACTCGAAGAGGCTCTCCTCCTTCATCTCCGCGGCCGCCGCCGGCGCCATGGCCCCGTTCTTGGCCATCATCCGGTAGCCCATCTCGGGCCGCTCCTTCGCGCGGTTCACGTCCCCGGCGACGAGCTGCAGCGTGGCATTCGGGTACGAAGCGCCGCTGGTGTTCGTGAGCGTCACCCAGCCGTTCAGGTCCAGGCTCTTCTCGTCGCTGGCGAGATTGGCCACGTAGTCCGCCTTCCAGGCCAGCCCGGCGGTGAGGTAGCTCAGCTCCAGCTTCTGGGCCTTGTCGGCGCCGGAGTTGAGGTTCAGCACCAGGGTGGGCCGGGCGCGGAGGTTGGCGGGCACGCGGGGGTAGATGATCCGGCCAGGCACCGAGGTCTCGATGCGGTCCGCGAACTGCAGCACGGTCCCGCCGTTGGTGGCCAGCACCGTGGCCTCCTCGCGCACCTCCTTCGAGCCCGGACCGTCGGGGTTGGGCTTCATGGACACCACCGTGACCTTCTCGCCCACGTACTTCTCCAGCAGCTTCTGGGGCGAGAGCAGGTCGAAATCGAAGTTCTGCTCGATGACGAAGAAGCCCTTCGGCTCCGTGAAGTTCTTCAGCAGCGCCGTCTCCGGCCGGATCTGCGCCGACACCTCCTGGAAGGCCAGCCGCGCCTCCCCCTTCGGCAGCCGCACCTCCCGCGTGTCCTTCACCAACGCCAGGTTCGAGTTGTAGATCGTCACCGCCAGGGCCTTCTGGTCCTTGAGGGTGGTGGGCGTCTCCTGGGCGGCCAGGGAGAGGGGCAGGAGGGCGAGGGCGGTGGGGCGCATGGGGGCTCCGGGGTGGACTGTGGGGATGGTACGCGCCTTGGCAGGCGCCGGCCGTCAACGGGCGGGATGGATCCTGGGACAGGCACCTGAGCCTGGAAGTTCCCGGGCAGGCCGGCGACTCCAGGCTTGCGCGTCCCGCCGCCCCGTTCTGTAACACCTTGGTCACAGCCCGGCCTCGCCTCGCGAGCTACCTCAGCGTGATCACCGTCGCCCCTGCGCCGCCCTGGGCTTGGGGGGCGTCCTCGACGGCGGCGATGGAGGGGTGGCCCTTCAGGGCCTCGCGGACGGCGGCCTTCAACTTGCCCGTGCCGTGGCCGTGGACGATGCGCACGAAGCGGGCGCCGCTGCCGATCGCGCGCTCCACGAAGCGGTGCACCTCGACCTCCACGTCGTCGCTGGCGCGGCCGATGAGGTTCAGCTCGGACTCGATGTCGGCGGCTTCCACGCGCAGGCGCAGCGAGCCCTTGCGCGGGCCGGCCTCCCGGCCGGTGATGGCCTCCAGCTCGCCCACCCGGGCCTCGATGCGACGGCCCTGGGGGGTTTCCAGCGTGACCTTGTCGCCCTTCAACGCCGTCACCCTGCCCTCCAGGTTGAAGCCGCGGTGGCGGGCGAAGCCGCCCACCTTGAGTTCCAGCCCGGCGTCGGCGGGCTTCCCCTTCGGCGCCTGGGCCGCCAGCTCCGCCGCGGCGATGCGCTCCATGACCTTCAGCTTCTCCCGCGTGTCCGTGAGCAGCCGGTCCGCATGGACGGTCGTGTCCTTCTGCTTCGCCTTCAGCTCCTTCACGAGCCGCTTGCCCTCGTGGTCCAGGAAGTCCAGCACCCGCTGCACGCGCTCGGTCCCCTCACGATGCAGGCGCTCCTGCTCCTTGCGCAGCTGCTCTTCGCGCTGGGCGAGGATCCTCCGGTCCTTCTCCACCGCGGCCTCGCGCTTCTTCAGGTCCTCCGCCTGCTGGATCAGCGCCAGGCGGTCCGCCTCCAGCTGGCGCAGGAACTCCCGCCAGTCCTGCTCGCGGCGGCCCAGGGCCTGCTCGGCGCTTTTGAGCACGAAGTCCGGCAGGCCCAGCTTCGCCGCGATGGTCAGCGCCCGGCTCTGGCCCGGCAGGCCCACCAGCAGCCGGTAGGTGGGCGCCAGCTTCTCCTCGTCGAACTGCACCGAGGCGTTCTGGAACCTCGGGTGGCGCAGGGCGAACTGGCTGATGTCGCCCAGGTGCGTGGAGCAGAGCACCCAGCACCCGCGGCGGGCCAGGGCCTTCAGCAGCGCGGTGCCCAGGGCCGCGCCCTCCTTGGGGTCCGTGCCGGTGCCCAGTTCGTCCAGCAGGACGAAGCCGCCGCTCCGGGCGTCCTGGAGGATGCCCTTCAGGTGCACGATGTGGCTACTGAACGTGGACAGGCTGCCCAGCAGCGTCTGGTGGTCGCCGATGTCGGCGTGGAGCGTCGTCAGCCCCGGCAGGCGCGTGCCTTCCGACGCCGGGACGGCCAGGCCCGCGTGACCCAGGGCCATGAGGAGGCCCACGGTCTTGAGGGCCACGGTCTTGCCGCCGGTGTTGGACCCCGAGATCACCAGGCAGGGCCGTTCCGAATCCAGGCGCAGGTCCAGGGGCACCACGTCGTGGTCCAGGGGCTCCATGTCCAGGGCCGCGCGCACGCCGGCCAGCAGCAGCGGATGCCGGGCCTCCCTCAGCTCCAGGGCCTCGGCGCCGAGGTCGGGCAGCAGGCCGCCGCAGAGGCTCCGCCACCGCCGGAGCGCCGCCGCCTCGTCCACCTCGGCGAGGAAGGCCCGCCACGCCGCGAAGTCCGCCCGGCGCGCGCGCAGCTCCTCGAGCAGCCGGCGGAGGAAGGCCGAGACCGCCAGGGCGAACTCCGAGGCGGCCTCCACGTAGTCGTTGTTCAGGGGCACCGCGTCGAAGGGCTCCAGGAAGACCGTGGCGCCGCTGCCGCTGCGGTCCAGCACCAGGCCCGGCACCTGGCCCCGGCGCTCGGAGCGGACGGGGAGGCAGAAGCGTCCGTTGCGCTCCACAATGGCGGCCTCCTGGAGGGCGTCGCCGGCGCCCCGGAGGATCTTCTGCAGCTTGCCCTGCACCGCCTGGAAGGCCCGCTGCTGGGCCTGGAACAGCTCCGCCAGGCCCGGCACCCGCGCGGGGTCCAGCTCGCCGTCGGCGTTGAAGGTGCGCGCGAGCTGGGCGGCGATGGGAGAAGGGTCCGGCAGGGCGACAGCCGTGGCCTGCAGGCGGTCGAGGCCCAGGTGGGTGCCGGCGGGGACGGGCCGGTCCTCGGGCCAGGGCAGCGCCGCGAGGGCCTCCAGGAGCGGGGCCAGGGCCTTCAAGCCCTCCCGCAGGGAGCGCCAGTGCTCGGGCAGGAGCCAGCCCGCCGGATCCAGGAGCGGATCCAGGGCCTCGTCCAGGGGGCGCACCGGCAGCAGGCCGGGCTGCCGGGCCTCCAGGTCCTCCAGCTCCGCCTGCCGGAGGCGCCGGACGCCGGCCCGGCCATCCCAGGGGTGCATGGACGCCAGGGCCGCCCGTCCCCCGGCGGTGCGGGCGAAGCCCGCCACCAGGCCGGCGAGGACCGGGAACTCCAGGGTCTCGAGCTCGGGATGGAAGGCGGTCATGGGGCGGGCGGGAGGCAAAGGAAAGGCCCGATCGCTCGGGCCTTCCGGGTCTGGCTGCATGGACATCGGCGTCCGGGGATCACCCCAGGATGCGCCGTTCCTGGGCGAGGCGCTTGAGGGTCTTCTTGCGGGCGGCAAGCATCTTGCGCTTGCGCTTGGCGGAGGGCTTCTCGTAGTGCTGGCGCTTCTTGAGCTCGCTCAGGATGCCCGACTTCTCGCACTTGCGCTTGAAACGGCGCAGCGCGTTCTCGAAAGTCTCATCTTCCTTGATCTTGACGAGCGGCAATTGGTATCCCCCCCTTCTATCGTGGATTCGTCCCGGAGGACGGCCCACCAGAATAGCCTGGAAGGCCCGCCATGGCGAGGCACGATTGCGGAGCTGCCTGCTCAAGGACGGAGACGGCCACCTGACCACCCGCGACAACGGGCAGACGTGCTGCGGGGGCTTCGCCCCGGCCGCACGTGGGGAGCACGAGGGAGGCCACGCACTGCGTGGCCTCAGAGCGAGCAGCGCGAGCGGGCGGTCCCCCTCGCCCGAAGTTGTCCCCAAGCGGCGCCTACGGCTACACTTGCAGGATTCTTCGAGCCCCGATGGCCAAACCACTGCTCCTGATCGTGGATGGCGAGTCCCTGAAAACGCCGGGGCTCGTATCGTCCATGGAGCAGGACGGGTGGGAGATCCGCTGGTGCCAGCTCGCCGAGGTGCCCGCCTTCGTCCAGGCCGGCGTGATGCCCGACCTCCTGCTGGTGGACCCCGAGCGCCACGGTGAGAAGAGCCTCGACGCCGTGCTGAGCGTGCGGGCCAGGAATCCGGCGGTCCCGGTGCTCATGCTCCAGCATCCCGCCGGAGGCCAGGACCTGCGGAGCCCCGAGGTGAGCGGCTACCTCCAGCGCTCGATGTCCGGCGACCTCTTCGCGTCCGCCCTGCGCCCCTACCGCCCCATGGGCGCGCGGGGCGGGCAGCTCAGCTCCGAGGACATCTTCGGGGACCTGCTGGAGGACCTGGAGCGCACCGAGGCTCCGCCCTCCAGCCCCATCGGCATGCTGAGCACGGGGGAGGTCCCGGCCCTCGCGGAGCCGCCTCCGAAGGCCGTCCCGATCCGGGCCACCGGTCCCCTGCCCCCGCCGCCGCCGGTGGCGCCCCCACCACCGCCGCCGCCCTCGCTGCGTCCCAGCGGGCCCCAGGACGTTCCTCCGCCCCCTCCGCCCCCTCCGCCGGTGGCCCCGCCCCCAGCCCGCGTCCAGCCGCCGCCCCTTCCTCCCTCGGCGCGGCCCACCGCCCCGGGCGTCGCGAAGCCGGCCCTCAAGGCCACCGGGCCGCTGGACGACATCCTCAAGGCCGCCGCGGCGAAACCGGCGGCGCCCCCGCCGGCCAAGGGCGGCACCAAATCCACCGCCGACCTGGGCGCCATTCTGGACTCCCTCAAGACCGCCACCAAGGCCCCTGGGAAGCCCGCGGCCCCGAAGCCCGGAGCGGCCCCGGCGGGCGCACGGCCCTCCACGCCCCTGCCCAGGCCGGCCCCGGGGGATTCCGTACCCCCGGATGCCCGGGTCACGCCGGGGCACCCCCTCGCCGCCGAGGATCTCTTCGGCGCCATGGACGAGGAACTCGGCTCCGACACCTTCGAGACCCCGGTCCCGGCGAGGGCCGGCGCCGCCCGTCCCGCGGCCTCGAAGCCCGCCCCGGGACCTGCTTCGGCACCCGTCCCGGCGCCCCCGGAGGAGCCCAAGGAGCCCAAGGAGTTCACCCTCAGCGGCATCTCCGGCATCCACGACCCCTTCGACATCGGCTCGGGCAGGTTCGCGCCGGTAAACGCGCCCCAGCCCCAGGCCCCCGCGGCGACCCCCGCCACGGCCCTGCCGGTGTCCACCCCCGTGGGCTCCCGCGCCTTCCCGGACCACCAGGACAGCCTCCACGGCGTGCTGGAGGAGTACGGCAACTACTACCTGCTGGAGAAGGTGGCCGTGGGCGGCATGGCCGAGCTCTTCAAGGCGAAGCAGCGGGGCGTGCACAACTTCCAGAAGATCGTCGCCATCAAGCGCATCCTGCCGCACCTCTCGGACAACGACGAGTTCGTCACGATGTTCATCGACGAGGCGAAGCTGGCGGCCCAACTCACCCACCCGAACATCGTGCAGATCTTCGACCTGGGGAAGGCGTCCGGCAGCTACTACATCGCCATGGAGTTCGTGGACGGGCGCGACCTCCGCTCCCTGCTGCGCAAGGTCCGGGAGTACGGCATCCCCTTCCCGGAGCCCGTGGCGGCCTTCGTGGCGGCGCGGGTGGCCGGGGCGCTGGACTACGCGCACCGGAAGCGGGGCATGAACGACAAGGAGCTGAAGCTCGTCCACCGGGACATCAGCCCCCAGAACATCCTCATCAGCTACGACGGGGCGGTGAAGCTGGTGGACTTCGGCATCGCCAAAGCCGCCACCAAGAACAGCCAGACCATGGCCGGCGCCCTGAAGGGCAAGCTGCTCTACATGAGCCCCGAGCAGGCCATGGGCCAGGCCCTGGACAGCCGCTCGGACATCTACTCCCTGGGCCTGGTGCTCTTCGAACTGCTCACCGGGGAGCGCTGCTTCCAGGCGGACTCGGAGCTGGGGGTCCTGGAAAAGGTGCGCATGGGCCGGGTCATGGACGTGAAGGCCCTGAACCCGAGCATCAGCCGGGAGATGGTGGACATCGTCAACAAGGCCCTCACCAAGAGCGTGGAGACCCGCTATTCGTCGGCCCGGCTCGTGGAGCGGGACCTGAAGGACTGGATGAAGAAGCACGGCGGCGAGCCCACGGAGCACGAGGTGGCCGAATACGTGCAGGCCCTGATGCGCGGCACCAAGGAGGAGGTGGAAGAGGTCCTGGCGGCCAAGTTCCACACCGTGGTGAAGGCCTCCACCCCCGCGCTCCCGCCCCCACCCCCCGCGGAGGACGTGGCCACCACCGCCAAGCCCCTGCCGCCGCCGACGCCGGCGGCCCAGCCGAAAGGGCCCCAGGTGCCCCTCCCCGAGATCACCCTCAGCGGGGTGAGCAGCCGGCCGAAGTGGATCGTCCCGGCCATCCTCCTGCTCATCGTCGTGGTGATCGGCCTCATCGCCCTGGCGGTTTCCCAGTCCAAGGGCTAGCCGAACGGACCGCCGCCGGTAAATTCCCGGGCCCGTAAAAAGTGACCTGGGACCCCGTTGCGGCCCAAAGCGAAGCTTGTATGCTGGTCACCCACCCCCCGGCCACCCCCTCAACCCATTGGAGTCCGCCATGGAACTCAGCAAGGACCAGCAAGCCTTCTACGAACAGACCCGTTCCCGGTGCCGCGCCGAGGTCGAGCAGATCAACAACACCATCGCCTCCGAAGTCCAGCGGGTGAAGGACCTCCTGACCCACCTGAGCAACCAGAAGGCCGCCGTGCTGCAGATGTACGGGGCGTCCTGCGCCGTGCTGGGCGTGGACAACGACCTGGCCGAGGAAGAGGGCATGAACATCGAGTTCTGAGCCTGAGGCTGGACTCGTGGAGACGCGCGCCGCAAGGCGCGCGTCTGCGTTGTGGGGGAATGGGATGCCATACGGTGTTGACCTTCCCCAATGCACCCCGGTCCGCCGCGATCCGCGCCTTCCGGATCGCGGCGGACCGGGGTGCGGATAAGGCCGACGGGCGGAGCCGGACGGATGGAGGCCGCCTCCCCGAAGAAAAGGGGACGGCCCTCGAGGGCGGTGCGCGGTGTCGCGGTCCATCCCGGCAGGCGACAGGTCGTGCGGGGGTTGCGGGTTGTTTCCCGTGGATCGCTCCCGGCCAGGGCACTCGTCATGGTCCTGCCGCGCTATCGCTTGGCCGCACCGCGTTCAAGCACGGCCCAAAGGCGGCCGTGCTTGAACGCGGTGCCTCTGGAAGGTCAACGGCAAGGTCAACGGCATTGCTTGAGGCTTGATGTGGTGGGATGTCCCGGGCTCAGGCCTTGAACAGCGGCGCCGAGCACTTCTCGCAGTTCACCCGATGGCTGGGGTTCCTCTGCCCGCAGTGGCTGCAGACCTGGTCGTGGGCGCGCTTGCGCCGCCAGAGCCGGTAGTACAGCATCCCGAGCACCAGCAGCAGCAGGCCCGCCTTCTGGGGGCCCGTGAACACGATGCCGGTGGGGCTGGAGACGCGTTTGGGCGTCTCCTCCTGGAGCTGGACCGAGGGCTGGCGCAGCGCCTCCAGCTTCATCTCAGTTGTCCACCTTCAGGATGGCCAGGAAGGCCTCCTGGGGGATCTCCACGCTCCCGATGGCCTTCATGCGCTTCTTGCCTTCCTTCTGCTTGTTCAGCAGCTTCTTCTTCCGGCTGATGTCGCCGCCGTAGCACTTGGCCAGCACGTCCTTGCGCCGGGCCTTCACGTTGGTGCGGGCGATGATCTTGGCGCCGATGGCGGCCTGGATGGCCACGTCGAACATCTGCTGGGGGATGACCTCCTTCATCTTCCCGCAGAGCGCATGGCCGAGCGTCGTGCTCTTGGAGCGGTGCACCAGGATGGACAGTGCGTCCACGGGCTCGGCGTTCACGAGGATGTCCATCTTCACTAGGTCCGACTCCACGTAGTGCTTCATGTGGTAGTCGAAGCTGGCGTAGCCCTTGGAAATCGACTTCAGCTTGTCGTAGAAGTCCAGCACCACCTCGTTCAGCGGCAGCTCGTAGACCAGCATCACGCGGTCCGTGCTCACGTACTCCAGCTTCTGCTGGATGCCGCGGCGCTCCTCGCAGAGCTTCAGCAGGCCCCCCACGAAGTCCGTGCGCGTCAGGATCGTCGCCTCGATGATGGGCTCCTCGATGCGGGCGATCTTGTTCAGGGCCGGCAGCTTGGAGGGGTTGTCCACGATGACCTCCTCACCGTCCGTGAGGAAGACGTGGTAGCGCACGGAAGGCGCCGTGGTGATGAGGTCCAGGTCGAACTCTCGCTCCAGGCGCTCCTGCACGATCTCCATGTGGAGCAGGCCCAGGAAGCCGCAGCGGAAGCCGAAGCCCAGCGCCGTGGAGGTCTCCGGCTCGTAGGTGAAGCTGCTGTCGTTGAGGCGCAGCTTCTCCATGGCGTTGCGCAGGTCCTCGAAGTCGTCGCTGGAGGTGGGGAAGATGCCCGCGAAGACCACGGGCTGGATCTCCTTGAAGCCCTTCAGCATCTCCGTGGCGGGCTTGGTGGCGTGGGTCAGGGCGTGGGTGATGGTGTCGCCCACCTTCACGTCCGAGAGCTGCTTGATGCTGGCGACCAGGTAGCCCACCTCGCCCACGGAGAGGTCGGCGCGCTTGCTCATCTTGGGGTCGAAGACGCCGATCTCGTCCACCCGGTACTCGGTGCCGTTGCTCATGAAGCGGATCTGGTCCCCCTGCTTCACCGTGCCGTTCACCACGCGGATGAGGCTGACGATGCCCCGGTAGGGGTCGTAGTAGCAGTCGAAGATCAGCGCCTGCAGCGGGGCCGCCGCGTCGCCCTGCGGGGCCGGGATGCATTCCACGATGCGCTCCAGCACCGCCTCGCAGTTCTCACCGGTCTTGGCCGACACGTTCACGCTGTGGGCCGTGTCCACCAGCCCGATCACCGTGTCGATCTGGTGCAGCACCTTCTCGGGGTCGGCGGAGGGGAGGTCGGTCTTGTTGAGGACCGGGAAGACCTCGAGGCCATTCTCCAGGGCCAGGTAGGTGTTGGCCAGGGTCTGGGCCTCCACGCCCTGGGTGGCGTCCACCACCAGGATGGCCCCCTCGCAGGCGGCGAGGCTGCGGCTCACCTCGTAGGTGAAGTCCACGTGGCCCGGGGTGTCGATCAGGTTCAGGGTGTAGGTCTCGCCGTCCTTGGCCTTGTAGAGGCAGGTCACGGCGTGGGCCTTGATGGTGATGCCCCGTTCCCGCTCCAGGTCCATGTCGTCCAGCATCTGGGCGTGGAGGTCCCGCTGGGCCACGGTCTTGGTGAGCTCCAGCAGGCGGTCGGCCAAGGTGGACTTGCCGTGGTCGATGTGGGCCACGATGGAGAAATTCCGGATGAGCTTGGGATCGGTCAACGTCGGCTCCGAACCCGCCATTGTATCGTTGGACTGATGTCGCGTCTTCTCCGCATTTGCATGGGGCTGCTCCTCGCGCGGCCGCTGCCGGCCCCGGCTCCCCCGCGGCCGGCCCTCGCGCCGCCCGCGCGGCGCTTCGCCTTCGAGGGCCGCGTCACCGATGGCCGCCGGGGCGTCCCGGGCTGCCGCGTGTTCCCGGACCGCCTCCACTGCCCTCCGGGCCTGGCCCCGGCCACCCCGGTCGCGGTCACCGACGCCCACGGCCGCTTCACCCTCGAGCTCCGGCCCGGCGACGCGGTGCTGGCGGTGGAGAAGGAGGGCTGGACGAGGGACCTCGCGCCCCTGGCGGCCTTCCAGGGCGGCCTGGTGCTGCGCCCCCGGCCGGACCACAGGGTCGAGCGGGTGCTGGTGGTGCGCCTGGAGCCGCGGGGCGCACGCGGCGCGGTGGACGACGCCCGGCTGCGGGCGCGGCTCTTCAGCCGCGAGCCCAACACCAGCAGCGCGGCCAACTACGTGGCGGAAGTCTCGAAGGGCGCCCTGGGCCTGGAGGAGGGGGCCTTCCAGCACCTCGTCCTTCCCCTCGTCCTGGCCCGGCCCAGGGACGCGGACCGGAACCGGCTCGCCCGCTTCGTGGTGGAGCAGCTGGGACGGAAGCCGCTGGGGGACCTGGACCAGGTGGACAACGCCACCGGAGCGCCCCGGCCCGACGGGAAGCCCGACCACCTCTGGATCTTCCTGCCGGGACCAGCCCGGGCGGTGACCAGCCTGCCCGCCCACCTCACGCCCCTCTGCTTCATGCTCCCCGTCCCGGGCCGCCCGGGCGTCGCCTGGCCCGTGGTGATCGCCACGGCGGAGTCGCCCATCGGGCTCCTGGTGCACGAGGCCTTCCACGCCATGGGCGAGCACCGGGCCGACGACCTGTACCTCGACTGCGACCACCCCATGACCGCGGGCATCTGGGACCTCATGGACGCCGGGCAGTACCGGGGCTGGGAGGCGCCGGAGCCTTCGGCGGAAGGCTGGATGGACGGCATCGGCTCGAGCCCCAGCCAGCCCGGGCCGTGGGTGCGGGCGGACCTCTGGTACCGGGGCCGCTTCGCCGACACCGTCCCCGTCCGCGAGCTGGGCGGCCGGAGCTGGGAGGGCTGGCTGGATCCCCTGGCGCGGGCCCCGGGCCGGGACCCCCAGGCCCTCCGCGCCCCGGACCCCCGGCGCGCCGGGACCTTCTGGGAACTCTCGGTCCGGAGGCCCTGGGGCTTCGACGCCGGCCGGGTGGGCGGGCGCTGGGGCCCCGGCTACGAGGGGCTGGTGGTGGCGCGGGTGGATCCATCCCTCCTCACCGACGGCGAACCCCTCGGCCCCGTGCACGTGATCGACGCCCATCCCGGCACGCCGCGGCCCGCCACGAAGCCACGGCTGCCCTGCGGACGCCACGAGCTGGACGACGCGGCGTTTAACCTGGGGCCTGGGGAGAACCCCGAGGGCAGCGACGGCGCCCTGGCCTGGGAGGTGCTCGCGGTGGACGGACTGGGCAGGATGAAAGTGCGCGTGCGCCTCGCCGCCGCCCCCTGAGGAGGTCCCATGCCCTTCCTGACACTGGCCGCGGCCGCCGTCCTCCAGGTCCCGCCCCCGGCGGTGAAGCGCCACGAGGCCGAGCAGGTCCTCGACGACTGGCACCTGGCCGCGGCCCAGGCCGACGAGGCCCGCTACTTCGGCCACATGGCAGACGCCGCGGTCTTCCTCGGGACGGACGCCGGCGAGCGCTGGACCAAGGCGGAGTTCCGGGCCTGGGCCGCCCCCTTCTTCAAGCGGGGCCGGGCCTGGTCCTTCCGGGCGGTCGCGCGGCACCTGTCCTTCAGCCCCGACGGCCGCACCGTGTGGTTCGACGAGGTGCTCGACACCCCGAACCTGGGCCCCGCGAGGGGGACGGGCGTCCTGGTGAAGGAAGGCAGGGCCTGGCGCATCGCCCAGTACAACCTCACGGTGCCCATCCCCAACCCGCTGATGGCCAAGGTCAAGGACCTGATCGAGGCGCACCTGAAGGCCGAGGCGGCGAAGGTGAAGCCGGGTCCCTGAACCTTCACGGAGCGTCAAGGCGCCTTCGCGGGGGACCATGATCCTCGTAAGCTGATGGCTTCCTCCCGGAGGCTTCATGAAGCGCATCCTCGCCGCCGCCCTGCTTCCCCTCGCCCTCGCCGCCCAGGCCGTCGACGCCGGCAAGGTGTCCCGGCTCAAGGCGGACGCGCTGGCCTCCGACGCGGCCTACCGGGACCTGGAATTCCTCTGCGACCGCATCGGCGCGCGGCCGGCGGGGTCGAGGCAGCTCGAGGACGCCGTCGCGTGGGCCCAGGCGGTGATGAAGCGCGAGGGCTTCGTGGACGTCCGGGCGGAGCCCGTGAAGATCCAGGTCTGGCAGCGGGGCGAGGAGCGGGGCTGGATCGAGGCCCCGGCCCGGCAGACGCTCTCGGTGCTGGGCCTCGGCGGCACCGTGTCCACGCCCAAAGGCGGGATCACGGCGGACGTGGTGGTGGTGGGCAGCTTCGACGAGCTGAAGGCCCTGGGCGAGGCCAAGGTGAAAGGCCGGATCGTCTGCTACGACGTGCCCTTCACCAGCTACGGCCAGACCGTGGCCTACCGGGGACGCGGCGCCAGCGAGGCGGCCAGGCTCGGGGCCGTGGCCGTCCTGGTGCGCAGCGTGACGCCGGTGAGCCTGGACACGCCCCACACGGGGGCCATGAACTACGACGAGAAGGCCCCGAAGATCCCGGCGGCGGCCATCACCATCGAGAACGCCACCCAGCTCCACCGCCTCCAGGCCGCGGGCCAGACGCCGCGGGCGCACCTGGAGCTGGACTCCGCGTGGACCGGGGAGGCGATGTCGGCCAACGTCGTCGGGGAGCTGCCGGGCACCGGCAGGCCCGAGGAGCTGGTGGTCCTGGGCGGCCACCTGGACTCCTGGGACGTGGGCCAGGGTGCCCAGGACGACGGCGTGGGCTGCATGATCGCCCTGCACGCCGCGGCCCAGATCAAGCGCTCGGGGCTGGCGCACCGCCGCACCCTCCGGGTGGTCCTCTTCACCAACGAGGAGCACGGCCTCGCCGGCGGGCGGGCCTATGCCGAGGCCCACAGGGACGAGCTGGCGCGCCACGCCGCCCTCTTCGAGACCGACAGCGGCAACGGGCTGATCCAGGGCTTCAGCCTGGACCTGGGCGGCGGGCAGCGGCGCAACCGCGACCTGAAGCCCGCCGAGCCCTCGGAGGCCCAGAAGGCGGGTCTCGCGAGGCTGCAGGCCCTCGCCCCCCTGGTGGCCGACCTGGGCGCCACCAAGATGGAGCTCGGCGGCAGCGGCGCCGACGTGGGCCCGCTGGTGGCCCTGGGCGCCCCCGGCCTCGGCGTCGGCCACGACGCGAGCCGCTACTTCGACGTGCACCACACCCGCGCCGACACCTTCGACAAGATCAAGGCCGAGGACCTAAAGAAGAACGTCGCCATCCTCAGCGCCATGGCCTACGCGGTGGCGGAGATGCCGGAGCGGCTGGACGGGAAGTAGGGTCCTGCCAGGAACGGGAAGGCGCCCCGAAGGGCGCCTTCCCGTTGATGGGGGGATTCCCCGCTCACTTCATCGGCTTGAGGGTCAGCGGATCCCGCAGGGGCAGCTTCACCAGGGGCAGCTTCGCCACCTCGGCGAGGGTGCCGGGGTGGTCCTTCACATCGCCCTCCTCCATGTCCTTGGCCTTGCCGACGCAGAGGATGGCGAGGCGCTCGACGTCGAGGTACTTCTTCGCCACGCGCAGGACGTCCTCGCGGGTCACGGCCTGGACCCGGGCCTGGTAGGTCTCCAGGTAGGAATCCGGGACGCCGGTCCAGTCGTTGTTGGCGAAGGCGCTGGCCAGGGCGGCCTTGCTGGGGAAGCGGGCGGGGAAGCCCTCGATGATGGAGCCCTTGGCGACTTTCAGCTCCTCGTCGGTGACGCCCTCCCTGCGCATCTTCTCCAGTTCGGCGATGGCCAGGCGGATGCCGTAGGCCACCGTGCGGGTCTTGGTCTGGAAGAGGGCGGTGAAGTGGCCGGCATCCCCGGCGAACTGGGCGGGCTGGGCGCGGGTCCCCGCGCTGTAGGCCAGGCCTTCGTCGCTGCGGATCTTCTTCACGAAGCGGGAGGTGAAGCCGCCGCCTCCCAGCACGTGGTTCATCACCGCCACCGCAGGGTAGTCCGCGTCGGTGACCCTCAGGCCCTGCATGGAGAGGTTGAGGGTCACGCGGCCCTGGTTGACGTCCTTGTCCACCACGTAGAGCCCCGGCTTGGCCACGAAGGGCGTCTGGGGCGGCCGGCCGGCGGCCTTCGCCGCGGGTGCGGCCTTGAGGGACCCCACGGTCTCGTTGAGCAGCTTGATCATCTCCGCGCGGTCGAAGCGGCCCGCCACCGACACGATGAGGTTGGCGGGACTGAGGATGCGGGCGTGGAGGGCCTTGAGGTCCTCGCGGGTGATGGCGTCGAGGCTGGCGGCGGTGGGCAGGCGATTGGCCGGGTGGCCCTCGCCCTTCACCAGGTAGTCCAGCTCCCGGGCCTCGATGCCCGTGCTGTCGTCGTTGCGGCGCTCCATCTGCTGGCGCAGGTTCTTCTTGGCCAGGTCCAGCTTGTCCTGCTGGAAGGCCGGCTCCGCCAGCATCTCCAGGAGCAGGGCCGCGCCCTCCCGGGCGTCCTTGGCCAGGAGGTTCATGGCGAGGAGGCCGCGGCTGTCGCCCATGAAGCCGTTGACCTGGGCGGCCAGGGTGTCGAGCCGCTCATCCAGGTCGTCGGCCTTGGTTTTCGCCGTGCCGCCGGTGCGCAGCAGCGTGCCCAGGAGCTGGGCGGTGCCCTCCTTGCCGGGCTCGTCCAGCCAGCGGCCGGCGTGGATGCCGACCTCCAGGTTGACCAGGGGCTGGCCGTTGGGGTCCGGCACCACGTAGGCCGTGATGCCGTTCCTGAGCTTCACCCGGTAGTCCTTGGCCTTGGCCATCTCGTAGCGGATGGGCTTGAAGGCCAGCTTCTCGGGGCGGTCCGGGATGGCCTGGGCCGCGGCGGGGGACGCGCTGGCGAGGCCCAGGACCAGGGCGGCGGCGAGGGTCGGGATTCCGCGGTTCATCACTTGGCCTCCAGCTGCTTCAGGCGGGCTTCGACGCGCTTCATGAGGAGTTCGATGGCGGGCTTGAACTGGGCGGGAGCCTGTTCCGCCTGACCCCGCATCTGCTCCAGGGCCTTCTTCAGCTTCTCGGCGTCCGTCTCCTTGGCGAGGCGGTCGAGCTGCCCCTTGATCATGGGCCGCACCTGCTCGGGCAGGGCGGCGATCTCCGGGTCCTCGGGGGCCGCGGGTCCGCCCTTGCGGCTGTAGGAGGCCACCGTGCGGTTCTCCTTCGTGAAGTATCTCTTCGCCACGCGCTGGATGTCCTCGGCGGTGACGGCCTCCAGCTTCTTCGGGCTCTCGAGGAAGTCCTGGTAGCCGGTGGTGGCGTCGGCCACCGCGAGCTGGATCATGAGGAACAGGTCGCTCTCCAGGCGGCGGTAGCTGTCGGCCTGGGCCTGGTTTTTCACCTTGCGCAGCTCCGCGGCGGGCACGGGCTCCTTCTGCAGTTTCTCGAGCTCCCGGTACAGGGCCTGCTCCACCTCGTCGTGCTTCTTCTCGGGGGCGAGGGTGGCGCCCAGCACGAAGGTCCCGCCGTACTTCCGGGTGCCCGAGGAGGCGAAGGCGCTGGTGGCCGCCTTCTGCTTGTTCACCAGCTCCTTGGTGAGGCGCCCGGTGCGGCCGCCGAGGAGGTCCGAGAGGATCTCGAGGGCCGCGTCGTCCTTGTGGCCGTCCGCCACGGTCTTGTAGGTGATGTTCAGGCTCGGGGTGGTCTCCGCCTCGGCGTTCACCCGCTGCTCCGCGAGCTGGGGCGGCTCGAGGGTGACCATCTCGGGCACGCCCGCCGGATTCGCCTTCAGCCGGCCGAAGTAGCGCTCGCAGAGGGCCTCGGCGTCCTTCGGGTCGAAGTCCCCCACCAGCACCGCGGTGAGGTTGTTCGGCGCGTAGTAGGTGCCGAAGAACTCGAAGGCCTGGGCGCGGGTGATGTTGGCCACGTCGCTGGGCCAGCCGATGGTCTGCCAGTTGTAGGGGCTGGCCTGCCAGACCATGGCGTTGATCTGCTCCTGGAAGCGGCCCGTGGGGGTGCTCTCCGTGCGCAGGCGGCGCTCCTCGTAGACCACGTCCCGCTCCTTGTAGAACTCGCGGAACACCGGGTCCATGAGCCGGGCGCTCTCCATCCAGGCCCACAGCTCGAGCTTGTTGCCCGGGATGGTGTTGATGTAGCAGGTGACGTCGGAGTTGGTGAAGGCGTTGAGGCCCGTGGCCCCGTTCTCCGTGTAGATCTTGCTGAATTCGTCCTTCACCAGCAGGTCCTGCTGCTCCTTCACCAGCTTCTCGAAGTCCTCCACCAGCTTCTGGTGGCGCGGGCTGCGGACCTTCGGATCGTTCATGTCCTCGATCTCGCCCCGGAGCTGCTTGTGGCGCAGCACCGACTCCTCCTTGCGGATCTCCTCGCGGAGCCTGTCCTGGAGATCGTTCAGCTCCTTGTCCCGGGCGGGGTTCTTGGTGCCGATGACGGAAGTCCCTTTGAACATCATGTGCTCGAAGAGGTGGGCCACGCCGGTGACGCCGGGGCGCTCGTTGGCGCTGCCGAAGCGGGTGATCCACCCCGCCGCGATGGTGGGCTGGTCGTGGCGCTCCACCATGAGCAGGCGCAGGCCGTTGGAGAGGGTCTTCTCGACGACGTTGACGGACTGGGCCGCCAACGGGACCGCCGCCGCGAGGAGCGCGGCGAGGCCGTATCGGCGCCGGGGAGTGGGCATGGTGCCTCCGAGGATGAAAACTCCAGACTACCCCTGGAGGCCTCGGGAGACGAGGGTGGCTTCTTCGCCTGGAGCCGGAGGGGGGCCGGGCGGCGAGAATGGAGGGCCGAAAGGAGGCCGGGGCCATGCCGGACAGCACGCGGAGGATCGCCATCGTCGGCGCCGGCTGCAGCGGCACCCTCCTGGCCGCCCAGCTGCTGCGCTAGGCGCGGGTGCCGGTGGAGGTGGCCCTGGTCGAGCGGAACCCCGGGGGATTCGGGCTCGGGGTGGCCTACGGGACCCGCATCCGGGGCCACCTGCTCAATGTGCCCGCCGAGCGGATGGGCGCCTACCCAGGCGAGCCGACGGGCTTCCTGGAGTGGGCGCGGTCCCGCCCCGCGGCGGAACCCGCACGTACCCCGGTCCCGCCGCCGGTGCCCGGGGCCTTCCTTCCCCGGATGGCCTTCGGCGCCTACCTCCGCGACGTGCTGGCCGAGGCCGAGGGCTCGGCCCGGCCTGGAATCCGGCTGGTCCGCCATGAAGCCGAGGCCGTGCGCCTGGAGCGGTCGGGCCCGGCGTGGAGCGTGGTCCTCGCCGGGGGCGGGGAGGTGGAGGCGGAGGAGGTCGCCCTCGCCCTGGGCAACTTCCCGCCGGGCGATCCGGCCCTCCCGGACCTCGGCTTCCTCGCGTCGGATTCGTATCACGGGAACCCCTGGGCACCCGGGGCCCTGGAACGTGTGGCGCGCACGAGGATCTGCCTGCTCCTGGGCAGCGGGCTGACCATGGCCGACTGGGTCATAGGACTCGAGGACCTTGGCTACCGGGGCCGGATCTGGACCCTGTCCCGCCGGGGCCTCCAGCCCCAGGCGCACCGCCCGGCGCCGCCCGGCCCGGACCTCCAGCCTCCCGCCTCGCCTCCCCGCACCGCGCGGGGCTGGCTGCGCTGGATCCGGGCGTCCTCCACGGGGCCGGGAGGGTGGCGCGCGGCGGTGGATGCGCTCCGGGCTTCCACGCCCGCGATCTGGCGGGATCTCGGTGTGGAGGAGCAGCGGCGGTTCCTCCGCCACCTGCGCCCGTACTGGGATGCACACCGCCACCGGATGCCGGAGGAGGTCGCAGCCCGCCTCGAGGCCCTGCGGTCGGCGGGGCGCCTGGTGGGGCGGGCGGGGCGGCTGAGCGCCTGCCGCGCGACGGAGGCGGGGCTCGAGGTGGACTTCCAGCCCCGGGGCGCTGCAGGGACGGAAACCCTGCTTGTGGACGCGATGGTGAACTGCATGGGCTCGGAATCGGACTACCGGCGCCTCGACAGCTCCCTGGTCCGCAGCCTTCTGGACGCGGGGCTCGCCACCACGGATGCCCACCACCTGGGCCTCGCCACCGCCGCCGACGGCCAGGTCCTGGGCCGGGACGGCCTGGTCCCGGGCCTGTTCACCCTGGGGCCGGCGAGGAAGGGGCAGGTCTGGGAGACCACCGCCGTGCCGGAGATCCGCGTCCAAGCGGAAGCCCTGGCCGCGCGGCTGCTGCGCCGCTAGGGGCCGCCGCGATTCGGCCGCCGGTTCTTCGCACTCCCTCGGTACCCTGGTCGGATGTACCAGGAGACCCATGCGCGCTCGGTGCTGAAGGCCCTCAGCTGGCGGGTGGCGGGGAGCCTGGTGACGGCGGCCATCGCCTTCCTGTTCCTCAAGCGCCTGGACCTGGCCCTCGCCGCGGGCGGCCTCGACTTCGCGGTGAAGGTCGCCGTGTACTACGTCCACGAGCGGGCCTG
Source organism: Holophagaceae bacterium (assembly GCA_039812765.1). Classification (GTDB taxonomy): domain Bacteria; phylum Acidobacteriota; class Holophagae; order Holophagales; family Holophagaceae; genus JADJVL01. The sequence goes on along the minus strand of JBDIBF010000042.1, from coordinate 7,766 downwards.
GGACCGCATCCCCTTCGGGAAGCGCGCGGTGCGGCCGGCGGTCATCTGGCTCACGGGCCTGTCGGGGGCGGGGAAGTCCACCGTGGCCGAGGCCCTCGTGGCCGAGCTGGAGCGGCGGCGCCTCCGGGTGGACCACCTCGACGGCGACACCATCCGGCAGATCTTCCCGAGCACGGGCTTCACGCCGGAGGAGCGGGAGGCGCACGTGCGGCGGGTGGGCTACCTGGCCAGCCGCCTGGAGCGCAACGGCCTCTTCGTGGTGGTCTCCCTCATCTCCCCCAGCCGGTCCGCCCGGGACTTCGCCCGGGGGCTCTGCGCCAACTTCCTCGAGATCCACGTCTCGACACCGCTGGAGGTCTGCGAGGCGCGGGACCCCAAGGGCCTCTACCGCCGGGCGCGGTCCGGCGAGATCAGGGACTTCACCGGCATCAGCGCCCCCTACGAGGCGCCCCTGGAGCCGGAGCTGCGCCTGGACACCTCGGCCCTGAGCGTCGAGGCCTCCGTGCGCGCCATCCTCGACCGCCTCCGGAAGGCCCCGTGAGGCGGGGGTAGACTGCCTTGATGCGCCACCTGGACACGCTCGAGAGCCGGAGCATCCACATCCTCCGGGAGGCCTACGCGGCCTTCCCCCGGCTGGGGATGCTCTGGTCCATCGGCAAGGACTCCACCGTGCTGCTCTGGCTGGCCCGCAAGGCCTTCTTCGGGCACGTGCCCTTCCCCCTGATCCACGTGGACACGTCCTTCAAGATCCCCGAGATGATCGCGTACCGGGACCGGCTGGTCCGGGAGTGGGGCCTGCGCCTCATCGTCGGGAGGAACGAGGAGGCCCTCGCCGACGGACGGACTTTTCCCGACGGCGCGGTGGACCGCATCGCCTGCTGCCGCCTCCTGAAGACCGAGGCCATGCGCCGCACCCTGGCGAAGGGGGACGGGGGCGAGCCCTTCCAGGCGGTCATCGCGGGCATCCGCGCCGACGAGGAGGGCAGCCGCTCGAAGGAGCGCGTCTTCAGCCCCCGGGGCCGGGACAACGACTGGGACGTGGGGGACCAGCCGCCGGAGTTCTGGAACCAGTACAAGACCGACTTCGCCCCGGGCACCCACGTCCGCGTGCACCCGCTCCTCGACTGGACCGAGCTGAACGTCTGGGAGTACATCGCCCGGGAGGGGATCCCGACCGTCTCCCTGTACTACGACCAGGGCGCCGGCACCCGCTACCGCTCCCTGGGCTGCGCGCCCTGCACGGCGCCCATCGACTCCACCGCGAAGACCGTGGCCGAGATCATCGCCGAGCTGAGCACCGGGAAGCTGGCGGGCATCGCGGAGCGCTCCGGCCGGGCCCAGGACAAGGACGACGCCGGGGGCCTGGAGTCCCTGCGCCGCGACGGGTACATGTGATGCGGATCGCCGTCACCGGCCACGTGGACCACGGCAAGAGCACCGTCCTCGGGCGGCTGCTGGCGGACACCGGCGCCCTGCCCGAGGGGAAGCTGGAGCAGATCCGCGCCTACTGCGAGCGCAACGCCCGGCCCTTCGAATACGCCTTCCTCCTGGACGCCCTGCGGGACGAGCGCGCCCAGGGCATCACCATCGACGTGGCCCGGGTCTTCTTCCGGTCGGCGAAGCGGCACTACGCGGTCTACGACACGCCGGGGCACGTGGAGTTCATCCGGAACATGGTGACCGGGGCCTCCCGCGCCGACGCCGCCCTCCTGGTGGTGGACGCGGCGGAGGGGGTGCGCGAGAACACCCGGCGCCACGCCACCCTCCTGTCCATGCTGGGCATCCGCCAGGTGGCGGTGGTGGTGAACAAGATGGACCTCCTGGGCTACCGCGAGGAGGCCCACCGCGCCGTGGCCGCGGCCCTGCTGGAGCACCTGGGCCGCCTGGGCCTCCAGCCCACCTGCTGCATCCCCGTGGCCGGCCGCGAGGGCGAGCACCTGGTCCGCCGCACGGGCCTCATGCCCTGGTACGCGGGCCCCACGGTGCTGGAGGCGCTCGACGCCTTCGCCGAGGCGCGCCCGGCGGAGGAGCTGCCCTTCCGGATGCCCGTGCAGGACGTCTACCGCTTCACCGCCGGGGGCGACGACCGGCGCATCGTCGCGGGCACCGTGGAGTCGGGCACGGCCCGGGCCGGCGACGAGGTGGTCTTCCACCCCAGTGGCAAGCGCGCCCGCATCCGGAACCTGGAGGCCTTCCCGGACGCGGCCATGGCGCGCCTGGAGGCCGGCGGGGCCGGGGGCTTCACCCTCGAGCCCCAGATCTACGTCGGGCGCGGGGAGGTTGCCGCCCTGGCCGGCCAGCCCGCCCCCGCCACCGCCTCGCGCCTGCGGGCCAGCCTCTTCTGGCTGGGCAAGCGGCCCCTCCACCGGGGCCGGGACTACGTCCTGAAACTGGGGACCGCCCGGGTCCGCGCCCGCCTCGAACACCTGCGCCACGCCCTCGACGCGGACACCCTGGAACCCCGCGAGGGCGCCGAGGAGCTCGGGCGCCACGAGGTGGGCGAGTGCGTGCTCGCCCTCGCGAGACCCCTGGCCTTCGACCTGGACCAGCTGGCCCCTGGCACCAGCCGCTTCGTGCTGGTGGACGACCTGGAGATCGCCGGCGGCGGCATCGTGCTGGAGGGGCTGCCCGACGCCGCCCCGGGGAAGGGCGCCGCCTCCCGGTTCGGGCAGCGCCCGACGGCGGTGCTGCTCGCGGGAGACCCGGAGGATCCCGACGGGCCCGCCGCCGCGGAGGTGGCGGGCGCCCTTGAGGACCGGGGCAGGGCGGTGCACGTCCCCCCCACAGGGCCGGACCCTGTCCGCGCGGCCGCCGACGCGTCCCTGCTGGTCTCCGCGGGCCTGGTGGTGCTCCTCCCGGCCCGCTCCGCCGCGGCCGCCCTCCTGGCGGCGGAGGCCCGGGCCCGCCTGGGCCCGGCGGTGCGGGTGGCCTGGCAGGGGGCCGGGGAGCCGCCGGAGGGCCTCGGCGCGGACGTCCGGATCGATCCGGGTGACGCGCGGGGCCTGGTTCAGGCCATCCTGGACTGGACCGAGCCCGCCCACCCCGACCGGCCCGGTCCGGCCACCGGCGCTCCCGCCCCTGGGAGTCCCGTCAGGCCAACCCGGAGTTGACCATGCGGCAGGACCTGATCATCGCCCTCAGCCCTTTCGAGCACCCCGACCCCGGGCTCGTTCTGGCGGCCCACCGGGCCGGCGCCCTGGGCGTGCTGGACGCGGGGCGGGACCCGGCCGCGGCGCGGAGCGCCCTCCGGATCCTGGCCCCCCTGCCGGCGGGCAGCCTCGGCGTGCGGCTGCCCCTGGGCGCCGGGCTGGCGCCGGCGGACCTCCCCGACAGTGTCGGCACCGTCGTCCTGGAGGCCGGCGACGACCCGGGACCCTGGCGGGGCCGCCGCGTCCTCGTCCAGGTCACCGACCCTGCCGAGGCCCGGGCCGCCGAGGCCGCCGGGGCCTCGGGCCTCATCGCCAAGGGCTGCGAAGCCGGGGGCAGGGTGGGGGAACTCACGACCTTCGTGCTCCTCCAGGCCTTGGCGGGGGCCACGGACCTGCCCGTCTGGGCCCAGGGCGGCGTGGGACTCCACACCGCGGCGGCCTGCCTCGCGGGAGGGGCCCGGGGCGTGGTGCTCGACACGCAGCTCGCCCTGGCGCGGGAATCGGGGCTGGACCCCGGGCTCCGGGCCCTCGTGGGCGCCATGGACGGCAGCGAGACCGCCGTGGTGGAGGGCGGCTACCGGATCCACGTCCGGCCCGGGCTGGACCTCGAGGCCCTGGCCGCCGAGCCGGTAGCGCCGCGCCTGGGGCCGCGGGACCTGCTGCCTGCCGGGCAGGACGCGGCCTTCGCGCGGCCCCTGGCCGACCGCTTCCGCACCGTCGGGGGCATCCTCCGGGGCCTCGCGGCCTCCCTGCGCCGCCACCTCGAGACCGCCCGCCGCCACCCGGTGCTGGCCCGGGGCGCCGGGCTCGCCGCGGACCTCGGCCTTGAGTTCCCCGTGCTCCAGGGGCCGATGACCCGGGTGAGCGACCGGGCCGCCTTCGCCGAGGCGGTGGCCGGCGCCGGCGCGCTGCCCTTCCTCGCCCTGGCGCTCCTCCGCGGGGAGGAGGCGGCCGCCCTACTGGCAGAGACCTCCCGGCGCCTGGCCGGCCGGCCCTGGGGGGTCGGCATCCTCGGCTTCGTGCCCGCGGAGCTGCGGGAGGCCCAGCTCGCGGCGGTCCTGGAGGCGCGCCCCCCCGCGGCCATCATCGCCGGGGGACGCCCCGCCCAGGCCCGGCCCCTCGAGGAGGCGGGCATCGCCACCTTCCTCCACGTGCCGAGCCCGGGGCTCCTCGACATCTTCCTCAAGCAGGGCGCCCGGCGCTTCGTGTTCGAGGGCCTGGAGTGCGGCGGCCACGTCGGCCCGCGCAGCAGCCTGGCGCTTTGGGAGGCCCAGGTGGCGCGCCTGCTGCGCCATCCCGCGCCCTCCGAGCTCAGCGTGGTTTTCGCCGGCGGCATCCACGACGCCCGCTCCGCGGCGATGGTCTCGGCCCTCGCCGCCCCGCTGGCGGCGCGCGGCGCCAAGGTCGGCGTCCTCATGGGCACCGCCTACCTGTTCACGCCCGAGGCCGTGGCCTCGGGCGCCATCGTGCCCGGCTTCCAGGAGGCCGCCCTGGCCTGCGAGCGCACGGTGCTGCTCGAGACGGGGCCCGGCCACGCGACGCGGTGCGCGGAGACGGACTACGTGCGGGCTTTCCAGGCCGAGCGGCGCCGGCTGCGGGAGGCCGGGCTGCCCGCCCAGGAGGTCTGGCTGCGCCTGGAGGAACTGAACCTCGGCCGCCTCCGCCTGGCGTCCAAGGGGCTCCGGCGCGAGGGCGACGCGGTGGTGCCCGTGGACGCCGACACCCAGCGCCGGGAGGGCATGGTGATGCTGGGGCAGGTGGCGGCCCTCCGGCGCCGTCCCCAGGCCCTCGCGGACCTCCACCGGGACGTGGTCGAGGGATCCCTGGAGGTGCTCCGGGCCCTGGCCGTCCCCGAGGCGCCGGCCCCGGCCGGCTCCGGCGCGATCGCCATCATCGGCATGTCCGCCATCCTCCCCGGCGCCCCGGACCTGGATACCTACTGGTCGAACATCGTGCAGGGCGCGAACAGCATCCGGGAGGTGCCCGCCGAGCGCTGGGACCCCGCCGTGTTCCACGATCCCGCCTCCATGAACGGGGAGATGACCCCCTCCAAGTGGGGCGGCTTCCTCGACCCCGTGCCCTTCGATCCCCTGGCCTACGGCATCCCGCCCCTCTCCCTGGCGGCCATCGAGCCGGTGCAGCTCCTGGCCCTGGAGGCCAGCCGGCGGGCGCTGGCCGACGCGGGCTACCTGGAGCGGGACTTCGACCGGGAGCACACCTCCGTGATCTTCGGCGCCGAGGCGGGGACGGACCTCGCGGGCGCCTACGGCTTCCGGGCCCTCTGGCGGCAGTACGCCGGCGACCTCCCGGAGGCCCTGGACCGCGCCCTCCCGCGCATGACCGAGGACTCTTTCCCCGGCATCCTCGCCAACGTGATCGCGGGCCGCGTGGCCAACCGCCTCGACCTGGGGGGCGTCAACTACACCGTGGACGCCGCCTGCGCCTCCTCCCTGGCGGCCGTGGACCTCGCCTGCAAGGAGCTGCGCTCCGGCAGCAGCGCCATGGTGCTCTGCGGGGGGGCCGACCTGCACAACAGCATCGTGGACTTCCTGGCCTTCGCCAGCGTCCACGCCCTCAGCCCCACCGGGCAGTGCCGCACCTTCGACGCCACCGCGGACGGCATCGCCCTGGGCGAGGGGGTGGCCGCGGTGGTGCTGAAGCGGCTGGAGGACGCGGAGCGGGACGGGGACCGCGTCTACGCGGTGATCCGCGGCGTCGGCGGGGGCAGCGACGGGAAGAGCCTGGGGCTCACCGCGCCCCGCGCCGAGGGGCAGGCCCGCGCCCTCGCCCGCGCCTACGAGGACGCGGGCGTCGATCCCGCCGACGTGGGCCTCGTGGAGGCCCACGGCACCGGGACGGTGGTGGGCGACCGCACGGAGCTCGAGACCCTGAACGCCTTCTTCGGCGGCGCCGGGGCCCCCTCCGCCGCCATCGCCCTCGGGTCCGTGAAGTCCCAGATCGGCCACACCAAGTGCACTGCGGGGCTCGCGGGCCTTGTCAAGGCGGCCCTCAGCCTTCACCACCGGGTGCTGCCGCCCACGCTGAACATCTCCCGCCCCAATCCCGGCTGGACCGCCGAGAGCCCCTTCACGCTCAGCACCGCCGCGCGGCCCTGGATCGCCGGTCCCGGGGCGAGGACGGCGGGGGTCAGCGCCTTCGGATTCGGCGGGACGAACTTCCATGTGGTGCTCACCGCCCCCGGGACGGAGCCGCCGTCCTCGGGCCTGCGCCAGTGGCCGGCGGAACTCTTCCTCTTCCGGGGCCGGGACCTCGCGGAGGCCCAGGCCGGCGTGGACCGTCTCGCCGCGGCCATGGAGGCCGCCCCCGGCGCGGCCCTCCGGGACCTGGCCCGGGCCGCCTGCGGCGGAAGCGGACCCGTGCGCCTCGCGGTGGTGGCGCGGGACCGGGACGACCTCCGGCGCAAGCTCGAGGAGGCCCGCGCCCTGCGCCCCCATCCCGGCGGGGTCTTCGTCGCCCAGGGCGGCCTCGAGGAGGCCCCGAAGGTGGCCTTCCTCTTCCCCGGCCAGGGCTCCCAGAAGGTCGGCATGCTGCGGGACCTGTTCCTGGCCTTCCCCCGCCTGCAGCGCTTCCTCGACCTCGGCCCCCGGTGGGCGGCCCTCATGTTCCCGCCCACGTCCTGGGGCCCGGGAGGCCGGGAGGCCCAGAGCCGGGCCCTCACGGACACCCGGGCCGCCCAGCCCGCCCTGGGCCTGGCGGGTCTCGCGATGGCGCGCCTGCTCGCGGACCTGGGGGTCGAGCCCGACATGCTGGGCGGGCACAGCTATGGCGAGCTGGTGGCCCTGGCGGTGGCCGGAGCCCTGCCGGAAGCTGACCTGCCCGCCCTCTCCGAGCAGCGGGGACGGCGCATCCTGGAGGCCTTCGGGAACGGGGATCCCGGGACCATGGCCGCGGTGGCGGGCCCGGCGACGGCCATCGCGCCCCATCTGGAGGGCCTCGACGGGGTCGTGGTGGCCAACGCCAACGCCCCGGACCAGTCGGTGATCTCCGGTCCGGCCGCCGCCGTGGCCTCCGCCACGGCCCGGCTCCACGCCGCGGGCCTGGCCACCCGCGCCATCCCTGTGGCCTGCGCCTTCCACAGCCCGGCGGTCCGCCCCGCCTGCGCCGCCTTCGGCTCGGACCTCGCGGGCGTGGCGGTGCGGGCCCCCCGCCGCACCGTCTTCGCGAACACCACCGCCGCCCCCTATCCGGCGGACCCCGCGGCCATCCGGGAGCTGCTCGCGGCCCACATCGCCGAGCCCGTCCGCTTCGTGGAGGAGGTCGAGGCCATGTACGCCGCCGGGGCGCGCATCTTCGTGGAGGCCGGGCCGGGCCGTGTGCTGACCGGCCTTGTGGGACGCATCCTCGGGGACCGGTCCCACGCCGCCGTGGCCTTCGAGCGCAGCGGCGAGGAGGGCCTCGTCGGCCTGCTCCTGGCCCTGGCCCAGCTCGCGGTGGCAGGCGCGCCCCTGCGCGCGGAGGCCCTCTTCGACGGCCGCTGCGGGGCGCCCCTGGACCTGAACGCCCCCGCCGCGGCGGCGGCCTGCCCGAGCGCGTGGTGGGTGAACGGCCAGCGCGCCTGGCCCATGCACGGCGAGGCTCCGGCCCACGGCTTCCGGC
>JBDIBF010000041.1:0-25912 GCA_039812765.1 Holophagaceae bacterium | reverse complement strand
CTCACGGCCATGCGCATCGGCAACAAGGGCTTCATCTACAGCAAGGAGCAGAACGCCTACACCACCCGCGTGGACCTGGGCCCCAGCGACGCGCCCCTCACCTACATGGGCTGGTTCCGCAGCCTGCTCAACGACGTGAAGGCCGTCTACGTGGACGGCTCCACCTTCAAGGCATCCCTGGGCAAGGAGGAGGTGCGCGCCGGCAAGACCCTCCAGACGGTCACCTTCTACGCCCCGACCTCCGCCTACGACCCGAAGAAGCGCGAGCAGTCCATCGCCGAGACCCTCGGCTTCTGGAAGCGCGGCAAGCTGGACGTCGCCTTCGACAAGTCCACCAAGCTGCCCCACGTGATGGAGTTCTCGAACGCTTCGCAGGGCGTGCACACCCGCATGGAGTTCGACTACACCGACAAGGGCCGGCTCCAGCAGGTGGTCATCAGCAACAGCAGCAAGGGCTTCGAGGGCCCCGGCGGCCTGCGCCTCACCTACGGCGCCGACGGCCTCATCACGAACGCCGCCGGCGAGCTCAACAGCAAGGACAAGAAGATCGCTTTCGACGTGGCCATGACCTGGGCCAAGAACAAGAAGAGCGCCGCCATCGCCGCCGTGCCGCCCCCGACCGCCAAGCGCATGGGCCGCGAGGAGCTGGAGGTGGGCGTGCTGGTGGCTACCGCCGGCAACATCAGCGAACTGCAGAAGCAGGGGCTGAACTTCATGGCCCCCAAGCTGGCCGGCAAATAGGCGATCCAGGGTCTTCGGGAAGGGCCCGCGACACGGGCCCTTCCCGGTTCGGGGCGGGGCCCTCCCGCGCCGGGTTACACTGGTCCTTCGTCGGGGTGTGGCGCAGCCTGGTAGCGCATCTGCTTTGGGAGCAGAGGGTCGTCAGTTCGAATCTGACCACCCCGACCAGTTCCGCCCCGTGACCGGACGCACTGCCGGTCCGGCCCTGCCGGCCGGATACTGGCAGCCGTTCCCCGGAGCCGCCGTGCCCTGTCCCGAGCGTATCCCATGAAGATCGCCTTCATCGGCACCCACGGCGTGGGCAAGACGACCCTCTGCTTCGAGCTGGCGGCGGCGCTGAAGCGGGACGGCGTGCATGTGGACCTGGTGAAGGAGGTCGCGCGCCTCTCGCCCCTGCCGATCAACCAGAAGACCAGCCTGGAGGCCCAGACCTGGATTTTCGCGACCCAGATGGCCGAGGAGATCCGGGCGGCCAGCGCCGCCGACGTGGTGGTCTGCGACCGCAGCGTGCTGGACAACTACGCCTACCTGATGCTGGCCTTCGGTCGCCAGCTCCCCCTGGAGCGCTTCATGCACCATTGGATGAAGGGCTACGACCTGCTCTTCAAGGTGCCCTTCGGCGGCGAGCTTGCCGAGGACGGCGTGCGGGACACCGACGCGTTTTTCGCGAAGGCCGTGGACGAGCTGGTGGACCGGCTGCTGGCGGAGCGTTCCATCCCCCACGAGCGCCTGGTGCCCGGCCGGAGGGCAGAGTGGATCCGACGCGTGAAGGAGATCGTCCTCCAGCACCCCAAGGCCCAGAAGCGGATGCTCTGAGGGCGGCCCTGGGGCAGACTCGAGGGATGCGCGGCCTGCTTCGTACCTTCCTCCTCCCGATCCTCCTTGTCGCAGCTTCTCTATCGGCGCAGGAACGCCAGGACGGGCCCCACGTGCTCTGGGATGGGAACACCGCGCGCATCTTCGAGGTCCGAGAGAAGGATCAGCTCGGCGAGCGCCGGGCCAAGGCGCCCTTCACTCTCGATCTGCCCGGCTTGGCCGCCCGTAGCCTGCGCCTGGTGGGGAAGCCCTACGCGCCCGCAGCGGACAGCGTTCCGGATCCAGGAAAGATCCTCGCGGTCTCGGACATCCATGGCCGCTTCGGCGCCGTCCTAGCCCTGCTCCAGGCCCAGAAGGTGGTGGACGCCGAGCTGCGTTGGACCTTCGGAAAGGGGCACCTGGTGATCGCCGGGGACGTGATGGACCGCGGCCCCCAGGTCACCGAGACCCTGTGGTTCCTGCGGGCCCTCGAGGAGGGTGCGAAGGCCGCCGGGGGGGCCGTGCACATGGTGCTCGGCAATCACGAGGCCATGGTGATGGGCGGCGACCTGCGCTACCTGCACCCGAAGTACGCCCGCGCACCCCAAGGCCTCCCGGCCTACCCGGAGCTCTACGGGGCTGATAGCGAGCTGGGCCGCTGGCTGCGCAGCAAGCCCGCGCTGTTGAAGCTCGGACCCTTTCTCTTCGTTCACGGCGGGCCGAGCCCGGCCTTCGTGGCCCTGGGTCTCGATCAGGCCAAGGCCAATCGCGCCCTCCGGGCCTCTCTGGGCTGGGGCCCCCGCCAGCTTCAGGGGCTGGGAGCCTTCCTCCAGAGCGAAGAGGGGCCGCTCTGGTATCGCGGTTTCGTGCCAGGCTATGCCAAGCCCGACGCCACCGAATCCGATGTGGACGCCGTGCGGAAGGCCTTCGGAGTCAAGGCCGTGGTCATCGGCCACACCACCCTGGACCGGTTGACACCCCTGCACGGCGGAAAGGTCTACGCCATCGACGCCGGCCTCAAGGAGGGCCGCCCCGGGGAGGCCTGGATCTGGGAGAAGGGCAGGGTCTGGCGCGGCACCGCCGACGGCAAGCGGGAGCCGTTGACCCCGGAGTCCACGGTGCTCCTGGGCGTCCCGCCCATGCCTGACACTTGCGATCCGGGCGGCGCGGCCTCCCGTTCTACAATCAGGTCTGGGCGCCCATAGCTCAGGTGGATAGAGCAGCGGCCTTCTAAGCCGCAGGTCGCTGGTTCGAGTCCAGCTGGGCGCGCCACCCGGCTTCGAAAGGCCCCCCATGATCCTGCGCAAAGAGTACTGGTTCGAATCCGCCCACTTCATCTACAACCACCCGGGCAAGTGCCGGAACCTCCACGGCCACAGCTACAAGCTCTTCGTGAACATCGAGGGCGAGGTCAACGCCGAGACCGGCATGATCATCGACTTCGACGACCTCTCGAAGGTGGTGAACGAGAAGGTGATCGCGAAGCTGGACCACCGATTCCTCAACGACCTCATCCCCCTCAGCACGGCGGAGAACATCAGCGTCTGGATCTGGAACCAGCTCAAGCCGGACCTGCCGGGCCTCTGCCGCGTCGAGGTCTTCGAGACCACGGACAACTGCGTCATCTACGAGGGGAAGTGATGCGCGCCGCCCTCAGGCTCCTTCCCGTCGCCGGCCTGCTGTTGCTCTCGGGCTGCAAGGCCCTGGACCCGGTGGCGATCTACCGCGAGGCCGCGCGGAACCTGAAGTTCAGCCTGGAGCGCGTCACGCCGAAGGTGGACCTGGCCTTCCCCCTGGAGCGCTCGCGCATCCGCATCGGCCTGGACCTCGGCATCGAGAACAGCGCTTCGGTGGGCCTCGTCTCCCGGGCCCTCGGCGGCAAGCTCCACCTGGACCAGGACGGCGCCAGCCGGCCCCTGGGGGTGCTCTCCTTCCCCAAGGGCCTGGACCTGGGCGCGCACACCAAGCGCACCTCCACCGCCGAGCTGAGCCTCTCCTACGCCGAGATCAAGGAGCTCTGGGAGCCCCTGATGCGCGTCATCCAGAAAAAGCAGGGCGGCACCTTCCGGCTGGACGGCGAGGCCGAGCTGGACGTGCTGGGCATCCCGGTGAAGGTGCCTCTGCGCGCCTCGAAGAAGGCGGGCGAGTAGCGTGCTTCGCGCCGTCGTCTTCGACCTCTGGAACACCCTGGTCCACAGTCCGGGAGGCAATCCCTTCCAGAAGGTGGAGGCCTTCCTCACCCCGGACCAGCGGGTCCACTTCGAGGCCCTCCAGCGGGACGGCATGACCCGGCCCTATGCCTCCGCCCGGGCCTTCGCCGCGGCGTGGCGGGACCGCCTGGGCCTGGACGAGGCCCAGGAGGAGGCCTTCATCAGGACCTTCAGCCTCGCCGAGGGCGAAGCCCTGCTCTACCCCGAGGCCCTGGAGGCCCTGGAGCGCACCCGCGAACTGGGCCGCATCGCCCTGCTCTCCAACACCCAGAGCTTCGAGCTGGACTTCCTCGAGGCCCTGGGCCTGGCGGAGCGGTTCCGAGTGAAGGGCCTCAGCGCCGAGCTGGGCTTCCTCAAGCCCGAGGCCGGTGCCTTCGAGGCCATGCAGAAGAAGCTGGGCCTCTTCCCCGGGGAGCTGGCCCTGGCCGGGGACAACTGGACCGACGACGTGGAGGGGGCGCTGGCCGCGGGCTGGACGGCGCTGTGGATCAACCGGCGCGGCCGGTCCAGGCCCGGCCACGACCCCGAGGCCGAGCTCGTGGAGCTGCCCGACCTGTCCCAGGTCCCCGAGGTCGTCGCCCGCCTCCAGGCCGGCGCGCGGTGCAGCACCTGCCTGGGCTAGGAGCGCGCATGCCCCTCGATCCGGACGCCCTCAGCAGCCTCGGCCTCGGCACCTACCTCGGCCAACCCACGGCCGGGGCCGACGCGGCCTACGCGGAGAGCGCCCTCGCCTTCCACGCCGCGGGCGGCAACGTTTTCGACAGCGCCGCCAACTACCGCGGCGGGCGCAGCGAGTTCGCCCTCGGGGCGGCCTTCGCCGGGCTTTCCCGCGACAGTTTCTTCGTCAGCACCAAGGCGGGCTACCTGCCCATGGCCGACGGACGCGCGGAGGAATCCCCCCGCGCGTGGTTCGAGCGCGTCCTCCTGAAGCCCGGCATCCTCTCCCCCGACGACGTGGTGGACGGCTGCCACGCCATGACGCCGGCCTATCTCGAGCACCAGCTCCGGCACAGCCTGGAGGCCCTCGGCGTCGCGTCGGTGGACCTATTCCATCTCCACAACCCCGAACACCAGCGGCCCCACCTCGGGCCGCGGCGCTTCGAGGACGCGATGCTCCGCGCCTTCGAGGCCTGCGAGGGCCTCGTGGCGAAGGGCCTGGCGCGCGCCTACGGCTGCGCCACCTGGAACGGCTTCCGCGTGCCGCCCGAGGCGGCCGACCATCTCAGCATGGAAGGCCTGCTGGCCCTCGCCCGAATGGCGGGCGGAAGGGACCACCACTTCCGCTGGATCCAGCTCCCCCTCAACCTGGCCCTGCCCGAGGCCTTCGCCACGTCCACCCAGCGCTTCGGCGGCGAGGAGCTCACGGCCCTCGACGCCGCCCTGGCCGCTGGTCTGGAGGTCCAGACCAGCGCCAGCCTCATGCAGGCCCGCATCCTGCGCCAGATCCCGCCGGGCTTCATGGCGGCCCTGGGCGCCGCCACGCCGGCCCAGGCGGCCCTCCAGTTCACCCGCTCCTGCCCCGGCGTGACCACGGCCCTGGCGGGGATGGGCCGTCCTGGGCACGTCGCGGAGAACGCCGCCGTGCTGGCGCTCCCCAAGGTGGATCCGAAGGTGCTGGCCTCGGTGCTCGGGCACTGATTCGAAAATTTTCGAAATTTAGCCTTGCGGGCTGTTTCGAGAATTCTAGAATGATGGCCTGGAGGATCCCATGGCCCGAAGGCTCGAGGACAGCGCCGCGAAGCTCGCCGCCCTGGGCCATCCCGTGCGCCTGGGCGTCCTCCGGGAAGTGGTGAAGGGGCCGAAGGAAGGCACGCCCGCCGGGGACCTGCAGGCCCGGCTCGGCATCCCCGCCTCCACCCTCAGCCACCACCTCGCCACCCTCAGCGGGGCCGGCCTCGTCCAGACGGAACGGCAGGGCACCTTCGTCCTCTACCGCGCCGACTTCAAGGCCCTGCGCGCCCTCACGGACTACCTCTGGGAGGACTGCTGCGGCGGCGGGAACTGCTGCTGAATTTTTTTGGAATCTTATTTCGACAATCATCGAATCTTTGGAGGTGCCCATGCAGGGTGTCCTGAAACCCCACGTCTCCCTCAATGTCTCCGACCTCGAGGCCTCGGTGGCCTTCTATGCCAGGGCCTTCGGCGTCGAGCCCGCCAAGCGCCGGCCCGGCTACGCCAAGTTCGACCTGGCCTCGCCGGCGCTCAACCTCACCATGCAGCAGAGCGCGCCCACGGGCGTGAATGCGGACCACTTCGGGATCCAGGTGGCCTCCACGGGGGACGTCCAGGCGGCCGCCGACGCCTTCGAGGCCGCCGGCCTCGCCACCCTGAAGGAAGCGCGGACCTCCTGCTGCTACGCCCTCCAGGACAAGGTCTGGATCACGGACCCCGATGGCAACCAGTGGGAGGTCTTCACCGTGCTCGGGGACGCGGACCGCCTGCGGAAGGAGGATGGCCCCGGCGCCTGCTGCGCCCCGGGCCGGACTGTGACCGAGAACGTCCCGGCCGCCTGCGAGACTCCGGTGGCCTGCGGGACCTCGGCCGCGAGCACCGGCGCCTGCGGATGCTCCTGAACCCCTCGACCCCTGGGAGACCACCATGACCGCCATCCATGAATCCGTGAAACAGGCCTACGGCCGCATCGCCGCCGGAGCAGCTTCCTCCTGCTGCGGCCCGGCCTCGAGCTGCTGCGGCGGCGGCGCCCAGACGGAGGCCCTCGCCGAGGCCCTGGGCTACTCCGCCGAACAGCTCGCCGCCATCCCCGAAGGCTCGAACCTCGGCCTCTCCTGCGGCAATCCCACCGCCCTCGCGGAGCTGAAGCCGGGCGAGGTGGTCCTCGACCTCGGCAGCGGCGGCGGCTTCGACGTCTTCATCGCCGCGGCGAAGGTGGGCGAGCGCGGCCACGTCCACGGCGTGGACATGACCCACGAGATGGTCGCCCTCGCCCGACGGAACGCCGCCGCCTTCCGCCGCCGCACGGGCCTCGACAACGTCACCTTCCACCTCGCCCAGATCGAGGCCCTCCCGCTGCCGGACGCCTCGGTGGACGTGGTGATCTCCAATTGCGTCCTGAACCTCAGCCCGCACCAGCCCGAGGTATGGACGGAGATCGCGCGGGTGCTGAGGCCCGGCGGGCGCGTGTCCATCTCGGACCTCGCCCTCCTCCGGCCCCTGCCCGAGCCCGTGAAGGCCGACGTCCAGGCCCTGGTGGGCTGCGTGGCCGGGGCCTCCCTGCTGGAGGACACCCAGGCCATGGTGGCCGCCTCCGGGCTGGAGATCCTGGACGTCGAGCTTCATGGCGAGGCCATGGCGGCCCTGCTGGAGCCCTCCGATCCCCTGCACGCGCGGATCCTCGCCCACCTGCCTCCGGGACTCGGACCTGCGGACTTCGTCACCAGCGCCCTCTTCCAGGCCCGAAAGCCCGCATGAAGCCCTCCCGCCTCGCCCTCCTGGACCGCTTCCTCACCCTGTGGATCTTCCTGGCCATGGGGCTGGGCGTCCTGCTGGGCTGGGCGGCCCCGGGGTTCAACCGGATCCTGAACGCCTGGAACGTGGGGACCACCTCGGTGCCCCTGGCGGCGGGACTCATCCTGATGATGGTGCCGCCCCTGGCCAAGGTGAAGTACGAGGAGCTGCACCTCGTGTTCCGGAATCCCAAGGTGCTCGGGCTCTCCCTGCTGCAGAACTGGGTGATCGGGCCCCTGCTCATGTTCGGCCTGGCGGTGCTCTTCCTGCGCGACCGGCCCGAGTACATGACCGGCCTGATCCTCATCGGTCTGGCCCGCTGCATCGCCATGGTGATCGTGTGGAACGACCTGGCGAAGGGGGACACGGAATACTGCGCCGGCCTGGTGGCCTTCAACTCCCTCTTCCAGGTGCTCTTCTTCAGCGTCTACGCCTGGGTCTTCGTGACGGTGCTCCCGGCCCGCCTGGGCCTCCAGGGCGCGGTGGTGGACATCACGATCCGGCAGATCGCCACGTCCGTGTTCATCTACCTGGGCATCCCCTTCCTCGTGGGTTTCCTGTTGCGCTTCGGCCTCGGCCGGCTGAAGGGGCTCGACTGGTACCACCGGGTCTTCGTGCCGAGGATCAGCCCCATCACCCTCGTCGCCCTCCTCTTCACCATCGTGGTGATGTTCAGCCTCAAGGGGGACGCGATCGTGCAGCTCCCCCTCGACGCCCTGCGCATCGCGGCGCCCCTCCTGGTCTACTTCGCGGTGATGTTCCTGCTGAGCTTCTGGCTCTCGAGAATGGCCGGCGCGGACTACCCCCGCAGCGCGACCCTCAGCTTCACCGCCGCCTCGAACAACTTCGAGCTGGCCATCGCCGTGGCGGTGGCCACCTTCGGCATCCACCACGGCGCCGCCTTCGCCGCGGTCATCGGTCCCCTGGTGGAAGTGCCGGTGCTCATCGGCCTCGTGAACGTGGCCCTCGCCTTCCGCCAGCGCTGGCCGGGCGCGGCTCCCGCCGGGGAGGCCTCGTGACGCGCGGCCTCCTCTTCCTCTGCGTCGCCAACAGCGCCCGCTCCCAGATGGCCGAGGCCCTCGCCCGGGTCCTCTTCGGGGAGCGGGCACGGGTGCAAAGCGCGGGCTCGCGGCCGTCGTCGGTGAATCCCTACGCCCTCGAGGCGCTCGGCGAGCTGGGGATTGACGCCTCGGGGCTGCAGTCCAAGGCCGTGGCGTCCATCGACCCCGCCACCGTGGACACGGTCATCACCCTCTGCGCGGAGGAGGTCTGCCCGGTGTTCCTGCACAATGCGGAGCGGCTCCACTGGCCCTTCCCGGATCCGGCCCTTCCCGGCCTGGACCGGGAGGAGGCTCGCGCGCGCTTCCGCGAGGTGAGGGAAGGGCTGCGCGCGAAGCTGCGGGCCTGGGGCCGCGCGGAGGGGCTCCTCGACCCCTGAATCCGCGACAATCGGAGCATGCACCTCCTCGCCATCACCCCCGGGCGCGGCTTCGACCCCGAGGCGTGGGCCCGTGTGCTGGGCGCCGGCGTGGACGGCTTCCTAATCCGTGAACCGGCGATGGAAGCCCGGGGCCTGCTCGCGGCCGCCCACTGGTGCCGCGAGCGCGCGCCGGACGTGGAGCTCTGGGTGCGCGGGCGGCTGGACGTGGCCCTGGCGGCCGGGGCAGGGCTCCACCTCCCCGAGCATCATCCGCCGGTGCCCCCGGCCCTCGCGCGCATCTCCCGCCCCCTCCACGGGCCGGACCAGGCCGAGTCGCGCCGGAACGCGGCCCAGCTCCTGGTCTCGCCGGTCTTCCCGAGCCCCGGCAAGGGCCCGCCCTGGGGCGTGGAGCGCCTGCACGCCTTCCTCGACGGCCTCGGGACCCCGATGCCGCGGCTGCTGGCCCTCGGCGGCGTGGAGGCCTCCAACGCCGCGGCCCTGCGGCACCCGCGCCTCGCGGGGATCGCCGTGATCCGCGCCCTCTGGGACGCTCCGGATCCGGCCAGGGCCGCCGCCGCGCTGCGCGCCGCCTGGGCCTGATACGCTTCCTGCATGTTCCGGGACCTGCGGGAGAGGGTGAGCCCCACGCGGCGGCTGGCGGCCTGGGTGCTCCTGGCCCTGCTGGCCGCGGCCCTGGCCTACTTCTTCCTGCACATGAAGAGCGGGGCCCCGCCGGCCCTGACCCGCGCCGCCAGCCTGCTGCTCTGGGCCGCCATCGCGTACCTCGGCATCCGGGCCTTCAGCTTCCTGCTCCTGGACCCGCTCCTCAGCCTGGGCAAGACCGCGACGCCGGGCTTCGCCCGGGACCTCATCGTGGTGGTGCTCTACATCCTCGCCATCGGCGGCGTGCTGCGGGAAGCGATCGGGGTGAGCATCGGCCAGCTCCTGGGCACCGGCGCCATCGCGGCCGCCGTGGTGGGTCTCAGCCTCCAGGAGACTCTGGGGAACCTCTTCTCCGGCATTTCGCTGCACCTCGATCCCACTTTCCAGGAGGGGGACTGGATCGAGGTCACCGGCAACCTCCGCGGCGGCGCGGGGCGCGACACCTTGATCGGCCAGGTGGAGTCCATGACCTGGCGCACGGTCCAGCTCCGCACCGAGAACGGCGACACGGACATCTTTCCCAACCGCGTCATCGCCCAGGCGGTGGTGACCAACCTCTACGTGCCCTCGGGCCTCCACCGGCGCACCACGAAGGTGGTGGTGGAGCCCCATCCCGAGCTCCACCTCGCCATCGCGAAGCTCACCCAGGCCCTGGCCGGCATCCCGCACTATCCCCACCATCCCCCGGAGATCGTGGTGGCCGGGATGGAGCTGGGCGGGGCCGTGCTGGAGGCGCGCTTCTGGACCCTGGGATGGCGCCACAGCCGCGCGGCGCTCTACCAGGTCAACCGCCTCATGGCTACCCTCCTGCCCCGGGAGGGCTTCAGTCTGCTCGGCCCCATGGGTCCGACCACGCCCCATCCCCCGGTGCCCCAGCCGTCCCCGGACCAGATGGCGGATCTGGTGTCGCGGCTGAATCTCCCCGCCCACTGGGCCGAGGACCTGCGACCCCACATGATCCTGCGCAAGGTCGCCCCCGGCGAGGGCATCATCCGCGAAGGGGACGCCGGGCAGTCGATCTTCGCGGTGGTGAGCGGCCAGCTCCAGGTGGTGAAGGTGCGCGAGGGCCAGCAGCCCTACACCGGCCTCTTCTGGGATGTCATCGCCACCCTGGGCCCGGGGCAATGGTTCGGCGAGGCCTCCATGCTCACCGGAGCCCCGCGCAACGCCACCGTGGTGGCCCAGACCGCCTGCGAGCTGATGGAGCTGCCCAAGCAGGGCTTCGAGGCCAGCCTCAAGCGCGAGCCCGAGATCGTGGATCGCCTCGTGGACATCATGGAGAGCCGCCATCCCGACGCCCACGCGGCCCAGGAGGCCGGGCGCAAGCACCTGCTGCGGGAGGTCTGGCAGAAGCAGATCCGCACCTGGTTCGGCATCGGATGACCCCCCCCGTCCCGGTGCCCCTTGGCTGAATCCCTCCCCTCCCTGCTCGCCCGCGGCCTCGAGCACCATCGGGACGGCCGCGTGGATCTCGCGGAAGCCTGCTACCGGCAGGCCCTCGCCCGGAGCCCGGAGGACGGGGAGGCGATGCACCTGCTCGGCCTCGCGCGGCTGGGACTCGGGGACGCCCGGGAGGCGGCCGCGTGGCTGCGCAGGGCCTGTGCCGCCCGCCCGGCGGACCCCCAGGCGGCCTACAACCTCGGCACCGCGCTGCTGGCGGCGAGGCAGCCCGGGGACGCCGCCTCAGCCTTCGCCCGAGCGCTGGAACTGCGGCCGGACTACCCCGAGGCCGAGTTCAACCTGGGCGAGGCCTGCCGCCTGGCCGGGCGCCTGGAGGAGGCCCTCACCCACCTCCAGGCTGTCCAGGAGCGGCTCGCCACCCTGCCCGAAGTCCCCAACGCCCTGGGCCTGGCGCACCGGGCCCAGGGGCGCGCGGCGGAGGCCCGGCGAGCCTTCCGGCGGGCCCTCGAACTGGACCCCGGCTTCACCGAGGCTGAAGTGAACCTGGGCCTCCTGGACCTGGACGCCGGCGACCTGGGCGCGGCCCTGGAGACCTGGGAAGGCCTTCTGGACCGCCTGGGGGACCATCCGCTGCTCGCCTACAACGTCGCCGTGGCGGTGCTGAAGTCGGACAACGCGCCCCAGGCCCTGGCCCTCTTCCGGCGCGCCGCCGCCGCGGATCCCGGCCTCCTGGAGGCGCGCATCGGCGAGGCCCAGGCCCTCCGTCAGACCGGCGACGCCCAGGGCGCCCTGGCCCTCTACGAGGTCCTGGCCGCCTCGGCCCCCGATTCCCCCGAAGTCAGGGAAGGCCTGGGCCTCACCCTCTTGGCCCTGGGCCGGGAGGCGGAGGCGGTGGCGGCCCTGGAGGCGGGCCTCGGGATCCCGGGCCTGAAGGACGACCTCCGCGCCCGCATGCTCTCCGCCATCGGGTCCGCCCGCCGGGCCGACTTCCAGGACGAGGCGGCGGAGGTCCGCCTGCGGGAAGCGCTGGCCCTGGATCAGGGCCTCCAGGACGCCAGCCTCAACCTCGGCTTGCTGCTGGCCACCCAGGGGCGCATCCCCGAGGCCCACGGCGCCCTCCTGCAGGCCTTCGGGGGGGGCGGCAGCGTCGCGGCACGCCTCGCCCTGGCCTTGGCCATCCCCCCCATCCTGCCGGACATGGAGGACATCCCAGGGGAGCGGGCGGCCCATGAGGCCTACCTCGATCTGCTGACCGAGGAAGGACTGGTGAGCACCGACCCGCTCCAGGACTTCCTGCTGCCCACCTTCTTCACGGCCTACCGCGGCCTGTGCGACCGGGACCTCCACGCGAAGCTGGCGCAGGTGCTGGAGCGCGCCCATCCGGCCCTGACCTGGATGGCGCCCCACTGCCTCGAGCCCTCGGATTGGGACGGGACGAGGCGGCTGCGGGTGGGCTTCCTCAGCCGCCACTTCAAGAACCACAGCATCGGCAAGACCAGCCTCGGCCTCATCCGGGAGACGGACCCCGCCCGCTTCGAGCGCATCGTCCTCAGCATCCTGCCCAACGACGACGAGACCAGCCGCGCCATCGAGGAGGCCGCCGACCGCTTCGTGCGCCTGCCCTACAACCTGCTGGACGCGCGGCGCCTGATCGCGGAGCAGCGCCTCGACGTCCTGTTCTACCAGGACCTGGGCATGGAGACCCTCTCCTGGCTCCTGGCCTTCGCCCGGCTCGCCCCGGTGCAGTGCGTCAGCTTCGGGCACCCCGACACCACCGGCATCCCCAACGTGGACTGGTGGGTGAGCAGCGACCTCTTCGAGCCTGAAGGCGCCCAGGCCCACTACAGCGAGCGCCTGCACCTCCTCCGGGACGCGGGCACGCTGGCCTACTACTACCCGCCCCGGGACCCGGGCCCGGTCACCCGGGCCGACCTCGGGCTGCCGGAGGAGGGCCGCCTCTACGTCTGCCCGCAGACCCTCTTCAAGTTCCACCCCGAGTTCGACCCGGTGCTCGAGGGCATCCTCCGGGGGGACCCCGGAGGGCGCCTCGTGCTGCTGCGCAGCGACATCACCCCCTGGCGGGACGCCCTCCTCGCGCGCTTCCGCCGTCGCTTCCCCGACCTTCTGGACCGCGTGGTCTTCCTCGGCCGCCTCGACGAGGACCGTTTCAACGGCCTGCTGCGCCTCGCGGACGCGGTCCTCGACACGCCCCATTTCAACGGCATGAACTCCTCCCTCCAGGCGTTCGCCATGGGGGCGCCGGTGGTGACGTGGCCGCAGGCCTTCCAGCGCGGCCGGCACACCCGGGGCATGTACGCGCGCATGGGCTTCATGGACCTGGTGGCCGCCTCGGCGGGGGAGTACGTGGACCTCGTCCTGCGCCTGGGCCGGGACCGGGAGTTCCGGGCCCGGGCGGTGGCGGAGATCGAGGCCCGCCGGGGCCGCCTCTTCGAGGACAAGGGCGTGGTGCGGCAGTTCGAGGACTTCTTCGAGATGGCGGTGCGGGAGAGCCAAGCGCCCCTTCCCAGGGATCTGCGGGTCGCCGTGGTCACCCCCTACCATGCCGAGCCGGAGGCGATGCTGCGCAAGGGCCACGAGAGCGTGCTCGCCCAGACCTACCCGGCCACCCACATCCTCGTGGCGGACGGGCGGCCCGCGCCCTTCGTGGAGGGCTGGCGGGCGCAGCACATCGTGCTGCCGGCGGCCTCCCGGGACAATGGCCACACGCCCCGCACCGTCGGGGCGCTCTCCGCCATCCGCCAGGGCTTCGACGCCATCGCCTACCTGGACGCCGACAACTGGCTCCATCCACGGCACCTGGAAGCCCTGGTGCGGCACCAGCGCCGCACGGGGGCCGAAGTGGTGAGCAGCCGGCGCACCTTCTGCCGCTGGCAGGACGACAGCCCCATGCCCATCGAGGTGGACCCCACCCACGAGGCCGTCACCGTGGACACGGGCTGCCACCTCTTCACCCGGGCCGCCTTCCGCTTCCAGCCCCTGTGGTCCCTCATGCCGCGCCCCTTCACCCCGGTGGGGAGCCGGCTGATCTGGAACGCCCTGGTGGAGAGCGGCGTCCGGGTGGCCTTCAACGGGGCGCCCACCCTCCACTTCCGCTCCCAGTACGCCTTCCACTACCTCGCCCTGGGGGAGGAGCCGCCCGCCCTCGCCAAGACCGGCGAGTGGGACGATGCCGCCAAGGCCCTGCACCTGGAGCAGCCGCCGGAGCTGCGCGCCCTGCTCGCGGGCCACTTCCCCGGCGCCGCCGACGTGCGGGCCGCCCGCTGGCGCTGCCCGCTGCCGCTGGTGGGCCTCGGGCCCACGCCGGCGGAGATCGAGGCCGTCCGGGAGCCAGAGCCGCGACCGGAGCCGCAGCCCCCGCCCCGCCCCCGGGACCTCCTCATGGTCACCGACCTGCCGGTGGACCCCCGCAAGGGCGGAAGCGAGCAGCGCTTCCGGGCGGTGCTCCGGGAGCTGCTGGCGGACGGCCACCGGGTGCGCCATGCCTGCCTCGCGCCCCTCCAGGAGCCGCCTCCGGGGCTGAAGGAGCTGGAGGCGGAGGGGGCCTACACCTTCGAAGGCTGCGTGTTCGACGTCCTGCACCGCCTGCCCCCGCCGGAGGTGCTCTGGCTCGGCCACCTCTGGAACAGCGCCTCCCTGGGCGCCGCGGTGCACCTGCAGGCCACCCTGCGCCGCCTCTGGACCCGGCCCTTCGCCACGGTCTTCGACGCCAACGACTACCTCTACAAGTCCCAGGCCCCGCTCCTGGAGGCGGTGCCCCGCGCCGCCCTCCAGAAGCGCTTCAACGCCCTCGTCCGGGAGGCGGACGCCGTGCTCTACGTGAGCGGCCTGGACCGGGGCCAGGCCCTGCGCTTCGCCGGCGGCGAGCGGGCCCGGGCCTTCGTGGCCTCCATGGCGGTGGACCTCCGCCCGGAGGCCCTGGCCGTGCCCTTCGCCGCGCGCCGCGGCCTGTGCTTCTTCGGCGGCGACCACGAGGGCAACGTGGACGCGGCCCGGCGCCTCGTCGAGCTGATGCCCGCGCTGCTCCACCGGCGGCCCGACCTGGAGCTCCATCTCTACGGCCTGGCCATGGTCCGCCCGAGGATCGAGGTGCCGGAGGCCCTGGAGGACCGGGTGCGCCTCCATGGCTGGGTTTCCGACTTCGCCGAGGCGGTGGCGCGGCACCGGGTGCAGGCCCTGCCCGTGCGCCTGGGCGCGGGCATCAAGATCAAGGTGCTGGACAGCCTGGCCCACGGCACGCCGGTGGTGGGCACGCGCCGGGGCTTCGAAGGGCTGGGCCTCCTGGCCGGGGAGACGGCCCTGGAGGCGGAGGACGACGCGGGCTTCGTGGAGGCGGTGCTGCGCCTCCACGACGACGAGGCGCTCTGGACCCGGCTCCAGGCCGCCGGGGCCGCCCACGTGGCCGCGCGGTTCAACCGGGAGGCCCTGCGGCACGCGCTCAGGGCCGTCTTCGCGAGCCTCCCCCGCGACGGGCGGGGCGCGGGGTAGAATGGCCCGGGGGTCGGCCATGGACATTCCGGAGGAGCTGCGCCGGACGGTGGACGAATTGGGGGAGGCGCTGGTGGCCGCCCTGCTGGGGGACCCGCGGTGCCGGGACCTCGTCCTGGCGGTCCAGCGGGCGGGCTTCGAGCTGAGCCTCTCCCTCGAGGCCACGCCGGCGCCCGGCGAGGCTCCGGCCGCCGAGGCCCTCTGGTCCCCGGAGGACCTGGCCCTGCTCAAGACGTTCCGGATCTTGGTGGAATGATCCCCGCCGCCTGGGACCAGCCCGCGCCGGAGCGCGCCGCTCCGGCGCGGCCCAATGCCGCCGGGCTCTCCCGCGCGGAGCTGGCCCGGCTGGTGGCGGACCTGGGTGAACCCGCCTACCGGGCGGCCCAGCTCTTCGAGGGCCTCTACCGCGGCCGCCACCCCTCCTGGGAGGCCTTCAGCGTCCTGCCCAAGGCCCTCCGGCAGCGTCTCGCCGCCGAGGTGGAGCTGGCCTGGCCGACGGTCACCGAGTCGCTGCCCAGCGCCGACGGCTCCACCAAGCACGCCTTCCGCCTCGCCGACGGGAAGCAGGTGGAGGGCGTCTTCATGCCCTACGCCGGCCGCACCACGCTCTGCCTCTCCAGCCAGGTGGGCTGCGCCATGGGCTGCACCTTCTGCGCCACGGGCCTCATGGGCATCGTCCGCAACCTGGGGGCCGCCGAGATCGTGGGCCAGGTGGTGGCCATGCTGGCCCGCCACCGCGTGCCCCACGGCACGCGGGTGAACCTGGTCTTCATGGGCATGGGCGAGCCCCTCCACAACCTCGAGCACGTGATGGAGGCCTTCGCCATCCTCACGGATCCCCTGGGCCTCGCCCTCTCCCCCCGGCGCATCACGGTGAGCACCTCCGGGCTGGTGCCGGGCATCCAGCGCCTCGCCTCGTTCCGGAAGCGGCCCCGCCTGGCCCTGAGCCTCAACGGCACCACCGACGCCTACCGCTCGCGCATCATGCCCGTGAACCGGGTGTGGAACCTCGCGGCGCTGGCCGACGCCCTGCAGGCCTTCCCCCTCGAGAAGGGGGAGCGCATCACCCTCGAGTACGTGCTCCTGAAGGGCGTCACCGACAGCCTCGAGGACGGCCGGCGCCTGGCCGCCTTCGCCCGGCGCTTTCCCAGCAAGGTGAACCTGATCCCCTTCAACCCCCACGAAGGCAGCGGCTTCGAGCCCCCCGACGAGGCCCGGGTCTCCGAGCTCTGCCGCATCCTCGCCGCCGCCCACCTCCCCGTCAGCGTCCGCCGCAGCCGCGGCCAGGATGTGGCCGGGGCCTGCGGCCAGCTGGTGCGGGAGGGGCGGAAGGCTCCCCGCGGCGCCTGAGGCCTACTTTTTCGCGGCCTCCACCCTCATGCGCTCCACGCTCACCAGCGCCGCGCGGGCCTGGATGTGCTCCGGCTCCAGTTCGAGGACCTTGCGGAACATGGCCTCGGCCTCCTCGTAGCGGGCGAGCTCCGTGAGGAACTGCCCGGCGTTGAGGTAGGCGCGGAGGTCCTTGGGGAAGTTCTTGATGACCAGCCGGGCCTCGCGGAGGGCGCCCTCGAGGTCGCCCTTCTGGGCGAGCACGACGGCGGTGTTGTTCACCCAGGAGGGGTCCTTGGGGAACTTCCTGAGGCCGGCGGCGTAGGTCTCCAGGGCCTCGTCCAGGCGGCCCGAGGTCTGCAGCGCGATGCCGAGGTGGCTGTAGGCGGTGGCCTCGCGGTAGCCGTTCAGGATGGCGCCCTGGAGCAGTTCCACGGCCTTGGGCATCTCCCCGGCGTGCAGCGCCAGCGACCCCAGGCCATAGAGGGCGAAGGGGTTGCCCGGCTCCTCCCTGAGCACCTGGTGGTACAGCACCTCGGCCTGGGCGCGGTTCCCGAGCTTCTGCTGGTTGTAGGCGGCGTTGATGATCCCCTGCACGTAGGGGTTGGCGGTCTTCTTCCTGGAGGTCTTGGTCATGGCGTTCCCTGGGGGTGAGGTCAGTAGGCGACGATGAACACGCCGGACAGCAGGTCCGCGTAGGCGTGGGGGATTCCCTGGGCATAGGGCTGCTTCCCGAGGTCCAGGCTGTGGCCGGCGGCGCCGTCGTCGCCCTCGATCCACACGGTGCGGATCTTGAGCGCGAAGGCCTGGTTCTGGCCGAGGTTGCCCGGCAGGATGGCGCGGAAGCTCGGCAGGTTCAGGGTCTGCTGGGCCCCTCGGCCGCCCTCGTGGCCCATGCGGATCTCCCGCAGCAGGGTGAGGGTGGTGGTCTGGGTCCCGGCTCCGCTGGATCCCACCTGGTAGAGGGACACCACGTAGCCCGACGGATGGCGGAGGTCCGACGCCGAGGGCTGGAAGAGCAGCTGGACATTGGAGTCGGCGTAGAGGCGGAGGTCGGCGTTCCCGGTGGCGTTGCCGTCCAGGAGCTTGTAGGAGGCCAGCCCCAGGGCCGGCGCCCCCGTGGCGAGGTCCGCCGCGGTGCCGTTGAAGATGTCGAGGCGCGTGCCGGGCAGGACGGAGCCCCCGGCCGTGTTGGCCTTGAGGTCCTGGATCATCAGGTTGCGCACCGGGGTCACCGCCGGGCGCACGCCGCCAGCGTCGGTGAGCAGCGCGTGCCCCTTGGGCGCCACGAGGCCCGCCGACAGGGCCACCTTCGCCACGAGGTCCGTGGGGCCGGTGCCCGGGTACTGCACCTTCCCCACGAAGTTGTGGTTCACGTGCACCACCTCGGTGAAGTCCGCGGGCAGCCAGCCGGAGGCGTAGGCCTGGATCACGCCGGGGAAGCCCGCCAGGGCCACGTCGGAGGAGCCGGTGTTCCACCACTGGGCGAGCACCGGTGAACCCGGCTCGATCCCGGCCTCCCCGAGCCGTCCTCCGGAGGCCCGGCGGTCCTTCAGGCCGTAGACCACGAGGCTGTTGGCGGTCATCCCGTCGAACGTGGGCTGCCCGCCGTCGAAGCGCAGCGCGGTGGTGGCGCCGGCCCCCTGGCTCTCGTCGGTGGCCGGATCCGCCACCCGCACCCGTGCGGCCGAGCCGGGCACCGCGGGCGCGCCCATGAGCAGGCGCAGCGCCTCGAACTGGGAACGGTTCCAGGCCAGGAGGGAAGGCGCGGAATTGAGGGTCTGGTTGGGGCCGTTGTTGGTCTGTCCCAGGGCGGCGAAGGAGACCACCGCCAGCGGGTTCGCGAGGCCGGCGCCCATGTCGTAGGACTGGGTGACGGTGGTGGCGCCCCCGAGCACGGACAGGGCCGCCCCCTGCTGCAGGACGGAGCCCGCGAAGGTCCCGTAGGCGTTGGCCATGGCCGGGGACTCGTTGGGCTTCATCCAGAGGAAGAAGATGCGGTCCTTCTGCGTGGTGCTGTCCAGCAGCGGCGGGTTGGCGTTGCCGTCCACGGGGTCGCCGGTGATCGAGAGGTTTGAGGCGCTGCCCGCCACCGCCAGGCGTGCGAAGGCCTGCTGGGTGTTGCCCAGGTTCGCCTCCGTCCCGCGCAACAGGGTCGCGAGGCCGGCGGAGGCCGCCGGCGCGAGCCAGCCGCGGATCCCCGCGAAGGGGACGTCGGAGAAGACGCCGCCCCCGGCGGGGGTGGTGTAGGCGTTCGGGTAGGTGCTGCCGTCGGCGTTGTTGGGCAGCCACAGCGCATCGGACACGGCGTGGATCGGCTGGTGGGGTGCGGCGGTGATGGTGGCGCCGGCGCCGCTGAAGGCGGTGGGGCGCACGGTGAAGCCGAGCTTGCCGAAATAGTTGTCGGGGGAGGTGACGTTCCCGGGGTTGGTGACGCCGGGGGTGTTGCCGGAGAAGAAGGCGCGCGCGTTCCCGGAGAGGTTCGGCAGCGCCATCTGCAGGATGTCCCCCTCCTTGAAGAGATTGCTGGACCCGGCCGCGGGATAGCCCGGCGCCGTGGCGGAGACCGTGAGGGGCCAGCCGAAGGTCACCCGGAAGCGCGCGTAGGTGTTCAGCGGGGTCTGGAGGATGTTCACGTCCTGGGTGGCGGCCGGCGTCCGGGAGAGCAGGACCGGCCGGCCCGCGCCCGTCTGCAGGAAGTTCACGTCGCTCTGCACCCGGCCGTAGTACCAGCGGCGGCTGGTGTCCAGGCCCTGCAGGTAGCGCGAGGTGGCGAGCCCGTCGCCGGCGAAGGGCCGCACCGCGTTTCGGACGCTGAAGAGGTAGGGCGAAGAGGTGGGGATGGCCTTGAGCCTCGCCTCGCCGTCCGCGTAGGGACCCGAGACGTTCACCGTCTGCACCACCGGATCCGTCGCCAGGCCCGCGGGAGCGCCGCCCCGGAGCTGGGTGTAGGTCGCGGACGCGCCCTGGGCGGTGGCCGGACTGCCCGCCGCGGAAGCCGGCAGGTTCAGGGCCGCGTTCAGCACGTGGCCGGGATAGAGCCCGGTCGCGCCCACCACCGCGCCGTCGCTGGTGAGCCATGCCCCGGCGGTGGCCGCCGGGAGGCCGAAGGAGAAGGCCATGCCGCTGGCCGGGGCGCCGACGCCGTCCGGGCGGCCGAAGAAGTCCACGCCGAAGGTGCGCGCCCCGCCCTGAAGGAACTCCTCGTGGTTCGGCGCGCCGCTCACCCCCACGGGCAGGTAGGAGAAGACGTAGCGGTTCCCGCCGCTGGCGGTGTTCCCGCCCGCGAGGAAGGCGCCCAGGGGCGCGGCCAGGTCCGCGGCCGTGTCGGCGCGCAGGAGGATCCGGTGGTTGAAGATGCGCAGGGAGCCGAAGAGGGGGTGGATGCCGACGGTGCGGTTCGTGGCGTAACCGTACTGGTCCTCCGCCACCACGGGGAAGCCGTACACCGCGCCGCCCAGGTAGCGCGCGAGCACCGCCTGGAGGCGCACCGGGGCCCACTTCACGTTGAAGGAGCCGCCCGGGCCCGTGCCGAGGAGCCAGGGGTTGTAGAAGCCGTTGATGAGGCCGGTGCCCGTGTCCCAGGCAGGCAGGTTCCCGGTGGTGTCCCCCGCGGGGAAGTGGAGCCCGGGCTGCAGGCCCAGGAGGCCGCCCGACACGATCCCGGAGGACGTGAGGACACGGCTCCCCAGGTCCACCTTGAGGGCGTCCTGGTGCCCGTCGGTGGCGAGGCTGTTGGGATCGGCGATCTTGTAGTCCTCCGCGGCCGCGTCCGGGATGCCCGGCCCGCCGACCTGCCAGGACCACAGGGCCGGCGCGCCGGGGGTCGCGTCCTCGGAGGCGAGGGGCTGCTGGAGGGCCGGCCGGCCGAAGTTCGTGCCCGTGGTGCCGCCTCCCAGGGAGACGCCCGCCACGAGGGCCTCGCCGGGAACGAAGCTGCGCAGCGCGCCGACCAGGGGCGGGTCGTTGGGCAGGACCTTTACGGTGTAGGTGGCCTCCCCGGCCTGGCCGGGAATGGGCACGCCCCGGTCCAGCTCCTGGGCCTGGAGGGTGAAGGACCAGTTCCCGAAGGCCGCCGGATTCACCTGGGCGTCCCCGGGATCCGCCGGGACGGTGCCCCGCAGACGGTTGGGCTTCCAGGTGATCTCACCGGACACCGCGTCGATGGAGGGGTAGCTCGGAGCGGCGGTATCGGCGAAGGGGGCGCCGAAGCGGGTGACCGAGCCCGGCTTCACCGCGAAACGCACGCCGTCTCCCTCGGCGTCGGTGGCCAGGATGCCGGCCCGCCAGCCGAAGAGGGCCGACGGGGGTCCGCCCGCCATGAACTCGCCGTCCGTGGCGAGAGGATCGCTCCAGTGGAAGCGCGTGCGCACGAAGATCTTCGACTTCAGGTTCTCCGGGTAGTGGAACTGCACGCCGCCCACCGTCTCTCCGTACGCCGCGGAGCTGATGGCCGGAAGGGTGTCGGGGAGGGCCTGGATGGTGAAGGCCTTCGTGTCGGTCCCGCCCCGGAGGTCGTCCACCTTCACGGTGAGCGTGCGCGCCGTCGTGTCGGGCACCGAGGTCCAGGACAGCTTGCCGTCGGCGCTGAGGGCGAGCCCGGGAGCCGCCGGGCTCACCTGCACAAGGCTCCAGGTGAGGACGTCCCCGTTCGGGTCGCTGGCTGGGAGCTGGACGCCGCTGAAGGAGTGGTACTGGGTGAAGGCCGGCACCACCGGCGTGCCGATGACCGGCGCCTCGTTGCGCGCGAAGACCGTGACGGTCACCACGAGGTCGGATTTCGCCCCGAGCAGGCGCGTGCCGACCCGGTCCTCCGCCCTCACGGTGAACCGCACCCGCTTCCCGGAGGCGCCCACCGGCACCGTGGACGGGATCTGGAACGTGGTGTTCGGCGTCCCTCCGTTGAGGGTCGCGATGCTGGTGTCGGGCTGCGCCGCGAAGGCCCCGGGGGCGCCGGGCAGGTCCACGGCCTGCTGCACGCTGCCGGCGAGGAGGCTGAAGATCACCTCGTCCCCGTCCGGTTCGGTGGCGCTCGGTGTATAGGTGTAGGAAGGCGGCACATTGGTCGCGGGGTTGGTGAACTGGACCGCCGGGGCGCTGATGAAGACCGGCGCGCCGTTGGCCACCACGGTGACGGCGAGCGTGCCCGGGACGGACGCGTTCCCATGGGTGTCCGTGGCCACCGCGCTGAGGGTCTGCGCCCCCGGCGCCTGGGCCGTATAGACGAGGCTCAGCCCCTGGACCACCGCCCCGGGGGTCGAGGAGGTGAACGTGAAAAGGTCCCCTTCCGCGTCCGTCGCGGCGAGCGCGTAGGTGCTCGGATGCTGCTCCTTGGGGGTCAGCGGCCCCGTGATCACCACGTTGGTGGGCGCGGTGTTCTTGCCCCCGGGATCCGGGGGCGCCGAACCGCCCCCGCCGCCGCAGGCCAGCAGGAGCGCCAGGGGCGGAAGCCAGAGGCCGTGGCCGCGTCCGAGCGTTCGGGCTGTCCTGGGCATGCGTACTCCGGGCGCCCGGGGCGGGCGCGACCCTCCAGTGTACCGTCCGTCGGCGGGGTTCCGTCCGCCCTTCTTCCCGGGGCAGGACGAAAAAGGAAGGGCCCCTTTCGGGGCCCTTCCTTCGATCCGGGGATCTTGGACTAGTACTGCACCACGAAGGTGCCGGACAGGACGTCGGCGTAGGCCATGGGGAAGCGGGTCGCGAAGGGCTCCTTGCCCATGTCGAAGCTGTGGCCGGCGTTGCCCTCGGTGCCTTCCATCCAGACGTTCCGCACCTTGATGGCGTAGAAGGCGGTGGTGCCCGGCGCGTAGTTCGTGCCGTGGTTCAGGGCGAAGGTGTACATCGGGGGCAGGTTCAGCGTCTGGTAGGCGCCGATGCCGCCCAGGTGGCCCATGCGGTACTCGGCGATGGGGCGCACCAGGGTGCCGTTGCCGGTGAAGGTCGCCGTGGCCGCGTAGCCCGTGGCTCCGTAGACCACCTCGTAGACGGTCACGATGTAGCCGCTGGGGTGGCGCAGGTCGTTGACGGCCGGCTGGAAGGTCAGCTGCATGTTGCTGTAGCCGTCCAGGGTGTGGTCGTTGGCGGCGGTGCCGCGGCCGTTGAAGATCTTGTAGAACGGCGCGGTGGCGGCCGGCTGGCCGGTGGCGGTGTTCCGGGCGTTGCCGTTGAAGATGTCGAGGCGGGTGCCGACCTCGACGGAGCCGTCGGCCAGGTTGGTCTGGAAGTCGTTGATGTTGAGCTGGCGGACCGGGGTGACGACGGGCTTCAGGTCGCCGGTCAGCAGGCTGTGGCCCTTGGGGGCGATCACGCCGAGCTGCAGGATGACCTTGGCCACCGAGTCCTGCGCCGCGCCGGTGTTGACGCTCTGGGGCGCCTCGACCTTGGACACGAAGTTGTGGTTCACGTGCACCAGCTCGACGTACTCGGAGGGCAGCCACGTGGTGCTGTAGGCCTTCATCACGTTGGGGAAGCTGCTGTTGGCGACGTCGGTGCCGTTGCCGGTGTTCCACCACTGGGCGATCACGGGAGCCCCGGCCTCGAGGCCCGCCTCGCCGAGGCGGTTCGAGTAGGTGGCGCCGTTCTGCGTGGTCTTCGTGCCGCGGTCCTTCAGGCCGTAGACGACGACGCTGTTCTGCGTGATGGCGTCCTCGGTGTTGATGCTGGTCGAGTCGAACCCGCCATTCGGAGAGGTGGTCGCGGTGACGACCTGGGGCTCAGGCGTGTTGAAGGTGGTGACGGCGACCGAGGGATCCACCAGCTTGACGCGGGAGGCCAGGCCGAACTGGGCGGGAGCGCCCATGATGTTGCGGATCAGGTCGAACTCCGTGCGGCGCCAGGTGCCGATGGAGGTGTTGCTGTTCAGCGGCTGGTTCTTGGCGCCCAGCTGGCCGCCCATCTCGGCGAAGGAGATCTGCGCGTTGGTGATGGTCAGGCCCGAGGAGCTCATGGTGAAGCCGGGGGCCGTGGTGCGGCCGCCGGTGGCGTTCACCGTCGAGCCGGCGCTCAGCATGGAGCCGCCCCAGCAGGCGTAGGCGTTCAGGTCCGTGGTCGGGGTGACGTCCTTCTTCATCCAGAGGAAGAAGACGCGGTCGCCGGCGTTGGTGTCGAGACGCGCCGGGTTGGCCGGCATGTCCTGGTTCCAGACGCTCAGGCTCTGGTTGCCGGGGTTCGTGCCGAGGCTCAGGTAGCTGTGGTTGCCCGGCGTGGCCTGCAGGTTCGCGTCATTGGCGAAGTTCGTCAGGTTGCGGTCGTTGAGGGCCAGGGTCATGGCGGAGTCGAGGTAGCCCTTGATGCCGATGAAGGGGATCTCGGTGTTGTTGCCGCCGCCCGCGGGGGTGGAGTAGGCGTTGGGGAAGTTGAAGTGCAGGTTCGCGTTGTTCGGGATCCAGATGGAGTCCGTCACCGCGTGGATCGGCTGGTGGGGCGCCGTGGAGGTCTGCACGCCGCGGCTGGTCAGGGTGCTCGCGGCCGCCGCCATCAGGCCGAACTTGCCGAAGAAGTTCGGGTTGCCACCGGCGCCGTAGACGCCGTCACCGTTCTCCTGGATGGCCAGGGCGATCGGGTTGGGCGAGGCGGTGAAGGCGAAGCCGGCCGGGTAGTTGCCCGTGAAGAAGAAGCGGGCGTTGCCGCTGATGTTCGGCGTCGCCACCTCCATCACGTCCGTCTCGTTGAAGAGGTTCGCGGAGCTGGCGGCCGGGTAGCCGGCGGCGGTGTTCGTGACGATGGTCGGCCAGGTGTAGGACATGCGCAGCCGGGGGCCGTCCACGTCGAGCTGGCTGGAGCCGCCCACGAAGCCGATGCCGGTGCCGCCGGAGAGGATGTCGCCCAGGTCGATGGCGCCCTCGGTGGCCGGCGAGAAGTAGAAGGAACGGCCGGCGACGGTCTGGTCGTAGTTGATCTCGCTCTGGACCTTGCCCGCGAAGTAGCGGGGGATCAGGTTGCCCCAGGGGAACTGGCCCGAACCATCGTCATCGCCCTGGGCGAAGGGGTTCATGTAGCGGGGCTGGCCAGGCGTCAGGCCGTCGTTGCCATGGCTGACGCCGAGGGAGGACGTGAAGTAGTCCGCGTTGTTGAGGGCGAACTGGTAGGGGCTGTTCGAAGGCACGATGCGGGCGTCCGCCTCGTTGTCCGAATAGGCGCCGCTGGGCTGCACGGTGGTCTGCACGGGGGCCGTGCCGAGGCCGTCGGGCGCGCCGCCCTTGAACTGCACGTAGGCCGGACCGCTGTAGCTGCCGCCGGTGCTGGGCTTGGCGGCGGCGTGGGAGGCCGGATCCAGGGTGGTGTTCAGCGGGTTGGCCGGGTAGCCGTCGATCACGAAAGAACCGCCGTCTTCGCCGTCCAGGGTGTGCCAAGCGCCGGCGCTGGCGAGGTAGTAGTTGCCCGCGCCGGGGACCCCCGCCAGGCCGTTGCGGCCGGAGGCGTAGGCGCCGTCACCGTTGGAGCGGCCGAAGAGGTCGGACCCGTAGGTCACGGTGCTGGCGGCGTCGATCCACTCCTCGGAACCGCCGGCGTTGCTGATGCCCACCGGCAGGTAGCTGAACCAGTAGCTCTCGTCCGAGAGCGAGGTGCTGGCGTTGTTGCCCGAGGACGTGAAGCGGCCGCGGGGCTGGGCGTCGATCTCGCCGGTGGTGGAGTCGGCCTTGTGGACGACGCGGCTGTTGAAGAACTTCACCGTGCCGAAGACCGGGAAGATGTTGCGCTGGGCGGAGTTGGCGCGGCCGTACTGGTCCTCGCCCACGATGCCGAAGCCGTAGGAGCCCAGGCCGATGTAGCGGCTCAGGGTGTACTGGATGCGCACCGGCGCCCAGGTCACCACGAAGTTGCCCAGGCTGCCGCCGATCCACGGGTTGTAGAACCCGTTCGGCTGGCTCTGGGAGGCCGCGAAGGCCGGGAAGTTCGTCGTCGGGTCCTGGCTCGGGAAGGTCGGGTTGGTGTCGATGTTGCCGGACACCAGGTAGTACAGGCCCGCCACGTCGGAAGTCAGGGGGCGGGTGCCGAAGTTCACCTGGATCGCGTCCTGGTGGCCGTCGATGCCGCTCGTGTTCGGGTCGTAGATCGAGTAGTCGTTCGCCGAGAAGGACAGCGGCAGCGCGCTCGGATCCTGCATCTGCCAGATCCAGGACGAGGCCGTGCCCGGCGTCGACGTGTCGGAGGCCACCGGCTCCTGGATGGAGGGACGGCCCACGCCGGCCACCAGGCTGCCGCCGCCCACGTACACGCCGTGCGCGAGGGCCGCGGCCTGGATGATGTCCAGCGCGCCCACCCACGGACGGTCGTTCGGCTGCACCTTGATCACCAGGGTGTTCGTGTTGAACTGCCCCGGCGTCGGCACGCCGCCGATCAGCTGCTGCGCCCGGATCGTGAACGACCAGTTCGAGGCGTCCAG
>JBDIBF010000040.1:0-26223 GCA_039812765.1 Holophagaceae bacterium | reverse complement strand
GCTCGACTGGCAGGGCAGGACTTTGCTCGACTGTGGAGGTTCACCCGAGACTCCGAGAACGCTGACTGTTGGCGCTTTCAGCTTCCCAGATCTCGGGTGAACAACCTGATTGGCACTTACATCTAGGCCTCCGGTTCCGCCTCATCCAGCCCGGCCAGGGCCTCGAAGTACTTCCGCCGCACCGTGCCGAGGCAGGTCCTCGGCGCCAGGCGCTTGAACCGCCAGAGGGCCCGGTCCTGGCCCCGGGGAATGGCGTAGAGGTCACCGGCGTCGGCGTGCCGCAGGAGGACGGCGGCGACCTCCTCGGCGCTCCGCCCGGACTCGGCCATGACCCTCGCCGCGAGGTCCCCGAGGCTGGGGGGATGGGCCCGCATGCGGCCCGCCAGGCCGCTCCGGAAATAGCCGGGGCAGGCCACCGTGGCGGTGATCCCCGTGCCCTCCAGCTCCGAGGCCAGGGTCTCGGTGAAGGCCACAAGGCCCGCCTTGGAGGCGGTGTAGGGGCCCATCAGGGGCGGGCAGGAGAAGGCGGTGCGGGAGGCGATGTTGAGGATGCGCCCGGAGGTCTGCCGGAGCAGGGCGGGAAGGAAAGCCTGGCAGCCCCAGACCGGCCCCAGCAGGTTGACCTCCACGGCGCGCCGCCAGTCCTCGGCGGGGACGTCCACCACGCTTCCCGCGACCGCGACGCCGGCGGCGTTCACCAGCCAGGCCAGGGGCCCCCCCAGGCTCTGGAAGGCGCTGCAGGCCTGCTGCCAGCCGCCCGGCGTGGCCACGTCCGCGGGGACCTCCAGGATCCGGACGCCCAGGTCCTCCAGGCGGGCCATGGCCTCCTGGAGCGCCTCGGCGTCCCGGTCGAGCAGCACCAGCCCGTGACCCCGCGCCCCGAGGGCCCGGGCCAGGGCGAATCCGAGACCGGAGGCGGCCCCGGTGACGACCGCGCAGCCCGGGGCCTCCACCTAGGCTTCCCCGGTCTGTCCGGCCCGGGGGTCGAAGTCGATGCCGGACCGCTTGCAGGCCTGGATGAAGCTCTCCTTGTCGGGGCACTTCATGTAGGCCTCCATGGGCTCGATGGTCCTCGACTTGATGAGGTCCACGAGGGCGTCGTTCATGAGGAACTGGCCGTAGGCGCGGCCCGTCTGCATGGCGGAGGTGATCTGGAAGTTCTTGCCTTCGCGGATGAGGTTGGCGATGGCGGGCGTCACGAAGAGGCTCTCGATGGCGGCCACGCGGCCTCCGCCGATCTTCTTGAGCAGGGCCTGGCTGATGACGGCCTTCAGGGAGTCCGCCAGCATCACGCGGATCTGCTGCTGCCGGTCCGCGGGGAACTGGTCCACGATGCGATCGATGGTGCCGATGGCGCTGCTGGTGTGGAGCGTGCCGAAGACTAGGTGGCCCGTGATGGCGGTCTCCAGGGCGATGGCGATGGTCTCCAGGTCGCGCATTTCGCCCACCAGGACGATGTCGGGGTCCTCGCGGAGGGCGGCCTTCAGGCCGGACTTGAAGGACTCGGTGTGGGTCTTCACCTCCCGCTGGTTCACCAGGCACCGCTTGCGGGGGTGCACGAACTCGATGGGGTCCTCGATGGTGAGGATGTGGTCCGTCCGCTTCTGGTTGGCCAGGTCGATGATGGCCGCGAGCGTCGTGGACTTGCCCGAGCCCGTGGGCCCGGTGACCAGCACCAGGCCCTTGGAGAGCAGGCAGAGGCGGCGGATGGGTTCGCTGAGCCCGAGCTTGTCGGGGTCCGGGATCTCGTTGGGGATGACCCGGGCCACGATGCCGGGGCCGAAGCGGTCCATGAAGAAGTTCACCCGCAGGCGGCAGCCGCCCTGGTCGAAGGGATAGGCGAAGTCCGCGTCGTTGGTGGCTTGGAACTTCTCCCAGGCGTCGGCGGTCGCGAAGCCTTCCATCATCTCCAGCATCTGGTCCGGGCTGATGGGAGGGAAACCGGCAAGGGTCTCCAGCTCCCCGTGGACCCTCAGCATCGGCGCGTAGCCCGAGGTGA
The DNA here is from genome assembly GCA_039812765.1 of Holophagaceae bacterium. Lineage (GTDB taxonomy): Bacteria > Acidobacteriota > Holophagae > Holophagales > Holophagaceae > JADJVL01. The sequence goes on along the minus strand of JBDIBF010000040.1, from coordinate 24,224 downwards.
GGTGGATGTCCGACCCCTTGTGCTGGAGGAGGGCCGCGAAGAGCCGGGTGGCCAGGGGATGCAGTCCGGGGCCGATGCGGCGTCCGGACGGGGAGAGGACCGGCGCCGGGGCGGGCACGGGGCTCCGCGGCGCCGCGGTCGGGCGCGGCTCCTCGTCGAGCTCCACGGTCAGGTCCGCCACCGAGTTCGGCTCGATGGTGATCGCCGGGGCTTCCACGGCGCGGGGCGCCTGGACCCCGGAGGGAGGGGTGTGGAGGATCGGAAAGGCCCCGGAACGGATGCTCTCGATCAACTCGGCGTAGATGCGGATGCCGGCCTGCTGGCGGACGAGGCGGATGATGAAGGCCTGGCCGCCCGCGGCGTAGTCGAAGCTGGTCTCGCCGGAGCGGGTCCAGGCGTCGCGGTTGGCGGGGGGCAGGATCTCCTGGGCCAGGTTCTCGATGAGCACCGCGGGCAGCGGCTCCGGGAGCAGCGGTGCGCTCTGGCCCGACTTCATCTCCAGGTGGGGGGGCTGTCCGGGCTCCACCCTCAGGGCCCGCGCGTTCCGGGGCACGATGTGGGCGAGCAGGCGGTCGAACTGGGCCATGGCGGCGTCCTCGGGGGCGATGGTCGGGGCGGGTGGGCCATTGTGGACCGGGTCACGAACCCCTTCAAGCGCGCGCTGGGAGGGGCTTTTCGTGCGGGACCGGGGCCGCGAGGCCGGATAAACTGGGGGTTCTGCTTATCGGGAGCCCGGATGAACATCCACGAGTACCAGGCCAAGGAACTGCTGCGGCAATACAAGGTCGCCACCCCCAACGGGCGCGTCGCCCAGGACGCCGAGGAGGCCCGCTCCATCACCAAGGAGTTCGGGGGCCAGTCGGTGGTGAAGGCCCAGATCCACGCCGGTGGGCGGGGCAAGGGCGGCGGCGTGAAGTTCGCCTCGGACCCGGACAAGGCGGCGGAGCTCTTCAAGCAGATGCTGGGCATGAACCTCGTCACCAAGCAGACCGGCGCCGAGGGCCGCAAGGTGCACACGGTCTTCATCAGCGACCCGGTGGACATCGCCCGCGAGCTGTACCTGGCCTTCCTTGTGGACCGCGCCACCAGCCGCATCACCCTCATGGCCTCCACCGAGGGCGGCGTGGAGATCGAGGAGGTGGCCGCCAAGACCCCCGAGAAGATCCTGAAGGTCACCGTGGATCCGGCCCTGGGCCTCACGGGCTTCCAGGCCCGCCAGATCGCCTTCGGCCTCGGCCTCGAGGGCGACACCTTCAAGAAGGGCGTCACCTTCCTCCTGAACATGTTCCGGCTCTTCACCGAGAAGGACTGCTCCATGGTGGAAGTGAACCCGCTGGTGGTCACCAAGCAGGGGGACGTCATCGCCCTGGACGCCAAAATCGGCTTCGACGACAACGCCCTCTTCCGCCACCCCGAGATCCTCGCCATGCGCGACCTCAACGAGGAGGCCGCCGAGGAGATCGAGGCCAGCAAGTTCAACCTGAACTTCATCAAGCTGGACGGCACCATCGGCTGCATGGTGAACGGCGCCGGCCTCGCCATGGGCACCATGGACATCATCAAGTACCACGGAGGATCCCCGGCCAACTTCCTCGACGTCGGCGGCGGCGCCAGCGAGGACGCTGTGAAGAACGCCTTCCGCATCATCCTCCAGGACAAGGCCGTGAAGGCCGTGCTGGTGAACATCTTCGGCGGCATCATGCGCTGCGACATCGTGGCGGGCGGCATCGTGAAGGCCGCGAAGGAGATCGGCATCTCGGTGCCGGTGGTCGTGCGGCTCGAGGGCACCAACGTCGAGGAGGGCAAGAAGATCCTCGCCGAGAGCGGCTACAACCTCATCGTCGCCAACGACCTCAAGGACGCGGCCGAGAAGGTCGTCGCCGCCGCGAAGTAGTCCCCCTTCCGACCCAGATCCGAAAGACAGGAGCACCCATGGCCGTTCTCGTCGGCAACCACACCAAGCTCATCGTCCAGGGCATCACCGGCCGCGAAGGCCTCTTCCACGCCAAGGGCTGCCGCGACTACGGCACGAACGTCGTCGGCGGCGTCACCCCCGGCAAGGGCGGCACGGAGATCGAGGGCTTCCCGGTCTTCAATACCGTGAAGGACGCCGTCGCGAAGACCGGCGCCAACGCCACCATGATCTTCGTGCCCCCGGTGGGCGCGGCCGACGCCATCCTCGAGGCCCTCGACGCGGGCATCGAGCTCATCGTCTGCATCACAGAGGGAATCCCCGTCCTCGACATGGTGAAGGTGAAGCGCGTCCTCCCCGACCATCCCAAGAGCCGCCTCATCGGCCCCAACTGCCCGGGCATCATCTCGCCGGGCAGCGCCAAGATCGGCATCATGCCCGGGCGCATCCACAAGGCGGGGAACGTTGGCGTGGTCTCCCGCAGCGGCACCCTGACCTACGAGGCCGTGGGCCAGCTCACGGCGCTGGGTATCGGCCAGAGCACCTGCATCGGCATCGGCGGTGATCCGGTGAACGGCACCAGCCACATCGACGCCCTGAAGCTCTTCAACGAGGACCCCGACACCCACGCCGTGATCATGATCGGCGAGATCGGCGGAAGCGCCGAGGAGGAGGCCGCGGCCTGGGTGAAGGCCAACATGACGAAGCCCGTGGTGGCCTTCATCGCCGGGCAGACCGCCCCTCCCGGCCGCCGCATGGGCCACGCCGGCGCCATCATCAGCGGCGGGAAGGGCACGGCGAGCGAGAAGATGGCCGCCCTCGAGGCCGCCGGCATCACCGTGGTGAAGAGCCCCGCCGACATGGGCCGGGCCCTGGCGGAGCGGCTGGGCGTCAAGGCCTGAGCCGGGTCCGCCTCCGGGGGCAGAAAGGGCCGCGGAAGCGGCCCTTTCCCGTCCTGGAGGGCGGCCTTACCGTGGAATCCGCATGGGAGGCGCCATGGACCCCTTCCTCCAGCCCGCTCCTGACCTTCCCGATCCCTGGGCGGGCGACGCGCCGCTCCAGGAACACCTGGCGGCCAGCCTGCCCCCGGAGGTCCTGGGCGCGGTGAGGCCTTCCCTGGAGGCCATGGGCCGCACGGCCCTGGACCTCCACGCCCTCTCCCTCGCCGACCGGCTGAACGAGCCCCGGCACATCCCCTATGACCCTTGGGGCCGGCGGGTGGACCGCATCGAGGTGACGGACCTCTGGAAGCGCGCGGAGCGGATCGCGGCGGAACAGGGGCTCGTGGCCCTGCCCTACGAGAAGCCCCACGGAGCCTTCTCGCGCATCCACCAGGCGGCGCTCCTCCACCTGTTCCACCCCTCCAGCGACGTCTACAGCTGCCCCCTGGCCATGACCGACGGGGCGGCGCGGACCCTGGCGCGGAGCGGAAACCGGGCCCTAGCGGAGCGGGCCCTGCCGCACCTCACCAGCCGGGACCCGGCCGCCTTCTGGACCAGCGGCCAGTGGATGACCGAAAGCGCCGGGGGCAGCGACGTAGGGCTCTCCTCCACCGTGGCCCGGCGCGGGGAGGACGGACGCTGGCGCCTCTTCGGGCGGAAGTGGTTCACCAGCGCCGCGGCCTCGCCGATGGCGCTGACGCTGGCGCGCCCGGAGGGCAACCCCGAAGGCGGCAAGGGCCTGGCCATGTTCTACGTAGAGACCCGGGACGCGGAGGGGAACCTGAACGGCTTCACCGTGAACCGCCTCAAGGACAAGCTGGGCACCCGCAAGCTGCCCACCGCGGAGCTGGACCTGGACGGCATGGTCGGGGAACCGGTGGGCGAGCTCGCCGACGGCGTGAAGGCCATGGCCTCCATGCTCACGGTGACGCGGACCTGGAACGCGGTCTGCGCGGCCTCCACCCTGCGCCGGGGGCTCGCGCTGCTGGGGGACTACGCCCTCAAGCGCATGGCCTTCGGGGCGCCCCTGGCGGAGAAGCCCCTCTTCCGCGACACTCTCGCGGGCGTGGAGGCCGAGGCCCAGGCTGCCTTCCAGCTGGCCTTCCACGCCGCCGCCTGCCTGGGCCTGGAGGAGGCCGGGGCCTTCGATCCCGCCCTGCTGCGGGTGCTCACCCCCCTGGCCAAGCTCTGCACGGGGAAGCAGGCCGTGGCGGGGGTCTCGGAGCTGATCGAGGGCTTCGGTGGCGCCGGCTACGTGGAGGACACGGGCCTGCCCGTGCTGCTGCGGGACGCCCAGGTCTTCAGCATCTGGGAGGGCACGACGGACGTGCTCAGCCTCGAGGCGATGAAGGCCCTTCACGCGGCGGGCTTCGGCCTCTTCCAGGCCCACGTGGAAGGCCTGCTGGCCGGCCTCCCCGATGCCATGGCCCCGATGGCCGGGAGGGTCCGGTCGGCCCTCGGCCGGGCCGGCGGCTGGTGGTCCCAGGCGGAGGAGGCGGGCGCCCGGCGCTTCGCCTTCACCCTAGCCCGGAGCCTGGAGCTCGCCTTGATGCTCAGGCAGGCCGCGTGGTCCGCGGCGCGCCGCCCCGAAGCAGACGCTCTGGCGGCTCCGGGACGCTTTGCGGACCATGGCGTGGACTTGATCCGCAGCGTCCGCGAGGCCGGCCGCTAGACTGGAGCCGAGGACCTCGCATGCTCATCTCCCGGGAAATGGTGCTGGACCAGAACATCGGCCTGAACGAAACGCTCTTCGGCGGCGAGATGATGGCCCGCATGGACAAGGTCGCGGGGATCACGTCGGCCCTGGTGAGCCACAACCGGGTCTTCGTGACGGTGAAGGTCTCGGAGCTGATCTTCCACAGCCCGGTGCGGGCCGGGGACATCATCGAGTTCTACGCGACGATCCCGAAAGCCGGGAACACCTCGGTGACCGTGCAGATCGAGGTGAAGGTCTACAACCCCGTGAGCAACGCCCGCAAGGACGTCACCAGCGGCGAGTTCGTGATGGTGGCGGTGGACAACAGCCTCCATCCCGAGCCCATCCTCTGGAAGCAGGACATGCTGCGGAAGGCCCAGGAGGAGCACGACGCCCGGGTGGCGGCGTCACCGGTCCCCCACGCGCCCCCGAAGCGGCGAAGGCCATGAGCGACCTCGTCCCGGCCCACCTGGACCACCGGCGCGTCTGGTCCGACTTCGACTACTGCTATCCCGTCGTCTCCCGGCGGTCGAAGGGCGTGAGCCTGGGCGTGAACCTGAACCCCGACAAGGCCTGCAACTTCGACTGCGTCTACTGCGAGGTGGACCGGACCACGCCCGCGAAGCGCAAGGACATCGACCTCGACCAGCTCGAGCGCGAGATGGCCGCCCTCCTGGACCTCACCCTGGACGGGACCCTCTTCCGCATCGCCCCCTTCGACAGCGCGCGGCCCGAGCACCGGCGCCTCAACGACATCGCCTTCAGCGGCGATGGCGAGCCCACCACGGCCCCGGAGTTCGCCGACGCCGTGGACCGCATCGCCCACCTCAAGTGGCAGCGGGGCCTCGAGGAGGTGAAGCTGGTGCTCATCACCGACACCAGCCGCCTCACCGCCCGGGACGTGGTGCGGGGCCTGGACGTGCTCATGGCGAACAACGGGGAGATCTGGGCCAAGCTCGACGCCGGCACCGAGGCCTACTACCAGGCGATCAACCGCACGGCGATCCCCTTCGCGAAGATCCTCGAGAGCCTCGAGACCACCGCCCGCCTCCGGCCCGTGACCATCCAGAGCCTCTTCCTGAGCTGGAAGGGGAGCGGCCCCTCGGAGGCGGAGATCGCCGCCTACTGCGAGCGCCTCGCCTTCATCCGCCGCATGGGCGGGCAGCTCCAGGGCATCCAGCTCTACACCGTGGCCCGGCCGACGCCGGAAGCCGAGGCCCGCCCTTTGAAAACCGCCCAGCTCGATGCCCTCGCGGCCCAGGTACGGGCCGCCCTGCCGGACCTCCCGGTGGAGGTGTTCCACGGTCCCGAGGACTGGCCGGAGATGAACGTGCATGGACGCTGAACCGCTGACGCCGATCCTCCGCTCCGGCGGCGCCCTCCTCCTGGCCCTCGTCCTCGCGGGCTGCCATCCGTCCCGGGCCCAGGAGCCGAAGGAGGCTTATCGCACACCCATCTCCGCGCACCTTCCGGTGGTCCTGGGGGAGTTCCGGATCGTCGCCGTGGGCGACGTGATGATGCACGCCGACGTGAAGAAGGCCGCGGAGGACCAGGGCGGGTTCGAGGCCCTCTGGGCCGACGTGGCGCCGCTCTTCAAGGGCGCGGACCTGGCGTTCGCCAACCTCGAGACGCCGGTGGCCCCCACCACGGGCAAGCCCGGCCGCCCCTTCCAGTTCAACGCGCCCGAGCAGCTCCCCGCCGCCCTCAGGGCGAGCGGCCTCACCGTGCTCAGCACCGCCAACAACCACGCCTACGACCAGGGGAAGAAGGGCGTGAAGGAGACCGTGGACCGGCTGAAGGAGGCGAAGCTGGTCTCCATCGGCAGCGGGGAGACGAAGGCCGCCGCCGAGGCGCCGCGGATCGTCGAAGCCAACGGCGTCAAGGTGGGGCTGCTGGGCTACACCGACCTCTTCAACCTCGACCTCAACCGCAAGGCGGACGAGCCCTGGGTCCGGCCCATGGACCTCGAGGAGGCGAAGGCCGCGGTGCAGGCCCTCCGGGGCGAGGCCGACGCGGTCATCGTGAGCGTCCACTGGGGCGACGAGTACCATCACCTGCCCACGAAGCGGCACCGCCAGGTCGCCGAGGCCCTCGTGGCGGCCGGGGCGGACCTGGTCCTCGGCCACCATCCCCACGTGCTCCAGCCCCTGGAACTGGTGGAGGCCGGCGGCCGGAAGGGCGTGGTCGCCTATTCCCTCGGCAACTTCATCAGCAACCAGGACCGCATGTGGCGGGCCGACCTCTTTCCCGTGGCCGCCGGCGACAACAGGGACGGCGCGGCGCTGCTGGCCACCTTTTCCAAGTGCCGCATGCCCGATGGCACGGTGAAGATGCTCCTGGGCGATGTCCGCTACGAGCCCCTTTGGGTCGAGAACAACTGGCGGGAGTCCAAGGGCGCGGGAACCAAGCGGGACATCCGCGTCATCCGGATCCGGGAGGCCCTGGACGCCGTGCGCCGCGAACTCGACATGCTCACCGATCCCGTGGAGGGGCCGAAGGCCCTGCCCGATGCAAAAGTCCGGAAGGCCGCCATCCTTGAGAAGCAGGAGCGCCTGCGCACCCTGCTCCTGCGCAAGGGCCGCATCTCCGCCGTCGTGGGCGCGGCCTTCGAGGCCCGCTGATGCGCCGGCCTCTGGCCGCCAGCGCGGCCCTGCACCTTGCTCCCTGCGCGGCCTTGCTCCTCGCCGGCTGCGGCGGTGGAGGCCCGGCTCCGATGGCCGCGCCCTTCACCCTCCGCCTGGCGCCCGGCGGCCTCCGCCTGCCCCCCGCGGGGAAGGCGGAGGCCACGGTGGTGGTCCAGGGCGGGCCCGGCTTTGCCGGGACCGTGGACCTCTCGGTCCAGGGCCTCGGAGGGGACCTCGCGGCGGACCTCCAGCCGGCCCAGGTTCAGGTGACGGCCGGCGCCAGCGTCCAGGCCCTCCTCACCCTGCGGGCCTCCGACACGGCCCTGCCGGCCCAGCGCGTCCTCACCCTCCGGGGGACCTCCGGCGGAGCAAGCGCCTCCGCGGACCTCGGCCTCGACATCCCGGCGGCGAAGGTCTTCCCGGTCACGACCTTCGTGAACCAGGACCAGACCAACCTGACCTTCCTGGCCTACCAGGACGGGGACGGCCCCTGGGTCTCGGTGGAGGGGCAGGGGGGCGTCTACAAGCTCCCGGTGACCGACCCGGCGGGGCGCTTCGGCCTGGTCTACGGCTCTGTCTGCGGCATCGGGTCCTTCACCTCCTGGGACGTGAACGGGTTCTTCGAGACGGTCCTCGACACCCAGGCCCTCTACGTGGCTTTCCTGTGCAATCCCCAGCCCGGCCCGCCCCCGGTCACCTTCCCCCTCGGCGGACAGCTCCTCAACACCTCGGGCCACGGCGGACTCATCAGCACCAACAGCGGCCTCTGGTCCTTCGATCCCGGCGCGCCCCGCTACGACCTTCGGCTGATCCGGGGCACTGGAGACCTGGTGGCGGCCACCTATCCGGACCTCTCCACCTACCTGCCCTCGCGATTCATCGTGGAACGGGACCGGGACGCCGAGGCCCCGGCGATCCGGGACCTGGACTTCGGCTCCGAGGGGATCCCGGCCCCGCCGAGCCTGCCCATCGCGGCTCCGGCCCCCGGGGTCGGGGAGTCCCTTCAGGGAACCGTGCAGTACCAGACCCGGGGCGGGCAGGCCGTGATCCTCGCCAACGGCGGGGCCTTGCGGGAGTACGTCCCCTTCCCGCCCCAGGTCGCCCTGGTCGGGGAGGCCACCCTCTACGGATTCCAGGCTTCCGGCCCCGACACGACCCGCGTGGTGGTGGGCTCCTTCCCGGGCGCCCCGGGCCCGCTGGCGCCGGTCCTCCCGACGCCGATCCCGCCCTTCACGGTTCCCACCGCCGGCGGCGCACGGCTCCGGCTCGGCCTCGCCTGGGCCCCCATCCAGCCGACGCCGGAGACCCACCAGGCGACCTTCACCCAGCGCGCCGGGCTGGAGGAGGCCTACTGGTTCGTCTCCTTCTCCCGGCGATGGCTCGGCGACAAGGGCGCCTTCACCTGGATGCCGCCGGACCTGGGGACCATCCCGGGGTTCGATCCGCGCTTCCTGTTCCGGCCCGGGGAGTGGGTGAGCGTGTCCATGGGGCAGTCGGGGCAGCAGGTGCCTGCCTCCACCCTCGAGCGCCTCGAACAGGGCTTCGGACTGGCCCGTGGGCGGGGAGGCCCCGCCGGTCGGATCGGCCCGGCGGGCCGACCCGGGGCGGCCCCCTTCCTGGTGCGACGGGTCCCCGCGACCCAGGCTGCGGCGGCCGGACCGGAATCCTTCTACGCCACCCGGAACCAGACCCTGACGCCCTGAGGGACGACGCCTAGAGGCCCAGCAGACCCCGGGCCTCGGCCTCAAGGGCGTCCAGGAGCGTGGTGTCCGTGCGGCTCTGGAGGTAGACCTTGAGCTTGGGTTCGGTGCCGCTGGGCCGGAAGGCCGCGAAGGCCCCGCTCTCCAGGCGGAACTTCAGCACGTTGGACCGGGGGATGGGCTGGGCCACGTTGCGGCGGTCGGGCCGGTCGAGGATGGGCTCCACGTGGTCCTCCGGCCCGTGCCATTCGCCCGCCTCGAAGTCCTCCCAGCTCACCACCCGCTCGCCGCCCAGTCTCGCCAGGCCCGCAGCCCGGATGCGGGCCATGGCCTCGGCGAAGCGCTTCGCGCCTCCGGGCCGCGGGTCCTCGAGGTTCACGAGGCGGTTGTGGAAGGTGCCGATGCGGGCCTGGAGGGCCTCCACCGCCTCGAAGGGGCCCAGGCTGAGGGCCTGGTAGTGGCCGATCATCTCCCCCACCACCAGGGCGGCGGTGACGCCGTCCTTGTCCCGCAACTCGGGGCTCAGGAGCATGCCGAAGCTCTCCTCGGCCCCGAAGGCGTACGGCTCGCCGAGTTCCACGAGGCGGTCCATGCAGGCGGCGATGTTCTTGAAGCCCGTCAGGGTCCACATCACGGACAGCCGATGGTGGCGGGCCACTTCGGCGAGGAAGTCCGAGGTGACCACGGTGCTGACGCAGACCCCCTTCAGGCCCTTGAAGCGGCAGAGGTAGTCGAGGGTGAGGGCGGCGAGGTCGTTGCCGCTCATCAGCTCCCAGGCGGTGCCCCGCCGCTTGGCGACGACGCCGATGCGGTCCGCGTCCGGGTCGTTGGCGAGGATGGCCTCGCAGTCCAGGCGCTTCGCGTCCTCCAGGGGCGCGGCGTAGGCCTCGATCTCCTCGGGGTTGGGGCGCGGCGCGGTGGGGAAGGTGCCGTCGGGCACGCTCTGGGCTTCGCAGATCTCCAAGGGCAGATCCGCGCGGCGGAAGAGCTCGGGCACGAAGGCCGAGCCGGTGCCGTGGAAGGGCGTGAAGAGCAGGCGGGCCTTCTCGAAGGGCGTCGGATGCGCGAGGAGGGAGAGCCCCAGCCGCAGGTAGGCCTCCTCCAGGTCCGTCGGGATGGGGAAGATGAAGGCGTCGGCGTCCGGGGAGGGAGGCTCAGGAACGAGGTCCTGGGCGTTCATGGCCGCCTCGATCTCGGTGTCCCAGGGCGCGACGACCTGGGCCCCCCGGTCGTCATAGGCCTTGTAGCCGTTGTAGGCCTTCGGATTGTGGGAGGCCGTGAGGATGACGCCGCAGGCAGACCGCAGGCGGCGCATGGCGAAGCAGAGGAAAGGCGTGGGCAGGGGGCGGTTGCCCAGGAAGACCGTGAAGCCCTGGGCGGCCAGCACCCGCGCGGCCTCCCGGGCGAAGGCCCCGCTGTGGATGCGGGTGTCGAAGCCCACGAGGGCCACGGATCGCCCCGGCGCGCGGCGCTTCGTCACCTCCGCGAGGGCGAGGGTGGTCCGGCGCACGTTCGGCTTGTTCATGCGCTTCAGGCCGGCGGCCATGACGCCCCGCAGGCCGCCGGTGCCGAAGGCCAGGGGCTCGCTGAATCGGTCCGCCAGCTCCTCCGCGGCGGCGGGCTCGCCCCCTTCCACGGCCCGCAGCAGGGCCTCCAGGTCCGAGCGCAGCTCGGGCTCCAAGTGGGGCGAGGCGAGGTAGGCGAGGGCGGCGTCGGGGATCATCGGAGGTCTCTGGTGGATCGGTGCAGGGTGCAGGGGGCAGGGGACGCGGGGTGGGGCCGCCGGGCTGGGCCCGGGTCAGCTCCCGCCCAGGGCCAGGTCCTCCAGGAGCAGGCTCACACCCGCGCTGCTGCCATACCAGGTGAGGTCGTTCCCCACCGCGGCGATGCGGGCCAGGAGGTCCTTGAAGTTCCCCGCCAGGGTGAGCTTGTCCACGCTCTCCGCGAGCTGGCCGCCCCGGATCCGGACGCCGCTCGCGCCCACGCTGAGGTCCCCGCTCACCGGGTCCACGGTGTGCAGCCCCATGATCTCGGTGATCAGGACCCCCTCGCCAGCGTCGCGGTGGAGGTCCGCCGCGCTCCTCGAGCCTGCGGCGGGGAACAGGTTGAAGGTGGTGACGGCGGGGTTGCTGCCGATCCCGCGTCCGGCGGAGGAGGTGGGCTCGACCCCCATCTCCGCGGCGGTCTTGAGGGTGTGCAGGTAGGTCCGGAGCACGCCGTCCTCGATGAGGACGTTTCGCCGCGTGGGAAGCCCCTCCGCGTCCCAGGGTTCGCTGGCGAGGCCGCCCCGGCCGTCGGGCCCGGGCGCCAGCCGCCCGTCGTCCACCAGGGTGAGCAGGGGCGAGGCGATGCGTTCCCCCAGGCGGCCCTTGAAGAGGCTGCGTCCTTTCAGGACGGCCTCGGCACTGAGCATGTCGGCGACGATCCCCAGGAGGTCCGCGGAGACTTCGGGGTCAAGCACCACGCGGTAGCGGCCCGCCGGCAGGCTCGCGGGCTTCAGCTTGCGCTCCCCCTTGAGGACGGCGGCGCGGCCGATGGCGGCGAGGTCCAGGTCCCCCGGCACCCGGCCCACGTCCCAGTGCCAGGCCGCCTGCCGGTCCCCGTCCTCCTCCACCGCCAGCTCCAGGACCGCGCTGCAGGTGGAGGCGAGGTCGAAGGCCCGCACGCCGTTCTGGGTGAGCAGCAGGGAGGCGCCGGAACCGTCGGACCAGGAGCTCTCCCGGACGGCGCTCACTTTCGACGAGGCCGTCCGGGCGGCCTGTTCGAGGGCGTGGGCGCGCTCGATGCGGGCCTCGGGGCCGAGGGACTCCACGTCCGCGCGGTAGCGGCCAGGCAGGTCGTCGGCGCCGGAGGGCCGCGCCTGGCGGATCCACGGATCGCGATCGCCCAGGGCGGCCAGCTCGAAGGCCGTGGCGAAGAGGTCCCGGAAGTCCCGCCGGGCGAGGTCCGTGGTGGTGGCGAGGCCGCAGGCGAGGCCTCCGCTGTCGCCCCGCAGCACCCTCACGCCCAGCCCGCCGCGCTTGCTGGCGGTGAGGTCGTCCAGCACGCCGTTCTTGACCTTCGCCTTGCGGCTCCGGCTCACGGTGACGAAGGCCTCGGCCCCGGCGGCCCCGAGGGCCATGGCGTGGCGGAGCCCTTCCTCGAGGGCCTGTTCCAGGCTCGCAGGGATGAAGGCTCGGAAGGCGGCGGGATCGGTGCTCATAGGGGACGGACTTCCTTCAGGGCCTGCTGGTGGACGGCGAAGGCCGCGGCGTCGAAGCAGACCAGATGGACCCGCTCCGGGAGGGTGAAGTCGTGGAGGAACTCGAGGATCGTGCGGACCGCGATGTGGGCCGCGCGGTCGAGGGGGAAGCCCTTGGACCCGGTGCTGATGGCCGGCATCGCGAGGCTGCGAAGGCCTTCCTGCTCCGCGAGGAGGAGGCAGTTCCGGTAGGTGGCGGCGAGGAACTTGTCCTCGGACCGGCGGCCGCCGCGCCAGAGGGGTCCCACCGCGTGGATGACATGACGGGCGAGGAGGTTGAAGCCCGGGGTGATGCGGGCCTCGCCGATGTCGCAGTCGCCCTCCAGGAAGGCCGCGAGCATCAGTTCCGGACCCGCCACCGCGTGCACCTGGCTGAACACCCGGCCGCCCTCGAGGAGGGAGCCCTTGCAGGGCACCACCAGGGCGTCCACGTCGAGGGTGGTGAGGTCCCCGAGGATCAGCTTCAGCCGGGACGGGCTCGGCGGCTGCAAAGGGAGGAAATGCTGGGTGCTGTCCTGGTCCATGGGTTCAGAGCACCGAGGGCAGCGGCTCGGCGGTGCCGCCGACCACGAGGGCGGGGCAGAGGATGGTGGGCAGGGCGTCGCTCACCGGCACCCCCTGGCCGTCCTTGCCGCAGGTGCCGATGTCGAAGTGCTCCAGGTCCGAGGCGATGCGCGTGAGGGAGCGGAGCACGTCCGGCCCACAGCCCACGAGGGTGGCGTTCTTCACGGGGTACTTGGGAGTTCCCCCCTCCACCCAGTAGCCCTCCTTGACCTCGAAGACGAAGTTCCCGGTGACGGTGTCCACCTGGCCGCCCCCCATGTGCTTCACCAGGAGCCCCCGGTCCAGGTCCCGGAGGATGGCCTCCGGAGACTCGGGGCCCGGAGCTAGGAAGGTGTTGCGCATGCGGGGGATGGGCAGGTGGCGGTAGCTCTCCCGGCGGCCGTTCCCCGTGGGTTCGACGCCCATCTGCCGGGCGGTCTTGCGGCTCTGGAGGTAGCCCACGAGGACGCCGTTCTCGATGAGGACCACGCGCTTCGTGGGGTTCCCTTCGTCGTCCATGGCCTGGCTGCCGCGCTTGTGGGGGAGGGTGCCGTCGTCGACGATGGTCACCCCTTCGCCGGCCACCTTCTGCCCCAGCTTTCCCGCGAAGGCGGACATGCCCGCCAGGGCCAGGTCGGCCTCCAGGCCGTGGCCGCAGGCCTCGTGGATCATCGTGCCCCCGGCGCTGCTGGACAGCACGACGGGGAAGGTCCCCGCCGGGGCGGGGCGGGCCGACAGGGCCTGGACGGCGAGGCGCACAGCCTCGTGGACCGTACGGCGCACGGCCTCCTCGGAGAAGAGCTCGAACCCCCGGGTCTCGCCGAGGGCCTGGTAGCCGGTCTGGAGGACGTCCCCCTCGCCACAGGTCACGCTGGCCCGGAGCACCCCCTGGACCCGCGCGTCGGAGGCGAGCCGGGCGACGCATTCTCCGTCCCGGACCTCGGCGGAGGCCACCCACACCGTCTGGGTGGAGTCCCCGTAGCCGATGGCCACCTGCCGCACCGCCCCGGGTCTCAGGGCCTCGCCCCGGGACCTCGCCTCGGCCTCCGCCCGGCGCACGAGGGCGACCTTGTCGGCGAGGGGGACACCGGCCGGATCCACCGCCACGGGGCTCGGAGTGGGATGGGCAACGGCGTCCAGGGCGGGGACGGCCTCGGGTGAGCCGTTCCCCGGGGCCGCCAGGGTCAGGGCGGCGTCCAGGAGCTCCTGGATGCTCGGGGCGATGAGGTCCGAGAATCGGGTGGTCTCCCCGTCCACGAGGCGCAGGCCGACGCCGAAGGTCTCGGAGGCCAGGACGTCCTCCATGCGTCCGTCGTCCATTCCCAGGGAGGCCGTGCGGCGCTTCTCCACGAAGGCCTCGGCGTAGCTCCCCCCGCGGGAGAGCAGGGCCTGGAGGACGTCCCGGAGCTGGCCGGGGCTGAAGGGGCAGTCCATGGGGGATCTCCACCGGCGGGCGCGCCGGACCTTCCAGTCTGCCAGAAGCTCCGCTTCGGCCCCTTCGATGAGGGCCCTGAGGTCCCGGCCGTCGTTGGGGATCACGAGATCGGCATGGAGGCGCCGTTCCGGAGGGGCGGCCTGGGCCCGCAGCCGCCGGCGGGCCTCCGCCTCGTCCAGGCCGTTCCGGTTCCGGAGACGGGCCAGCCGGACCGCCTCGGGGGCTTCCACGACCCAGAATGCGTCGAAGTGGTGGGCTGTGCCGCGCTCGACGAAGAGGGCGGCGTCCAGCACCGCGCCCCGCGTCCCCGGGGGGAGGGCACCCAGACGGGCTGCCCGAAGGGCCTCGATGCGGGGATGGAGGAGGGCGTTCAGCCGGGCGCGGGCCTGGGCATCGCTGAAGACCCGCCGCCCCAGGGCCTCCCGGTCGAGCCCTCCGGCCGGGGCCAGCACCGCCGTCCCGAAGGCTTCAGTCACGGCCCGCAGGCCATCGCTCCCCGGGGCCACCGCCTCCCGTGCCAGGTCGTCGGCGTCCAGGACGGCCCAGCCCCGACTGGCGAGGAGCCGGGCGACGTGGGTCTTCCCGGCGGCGATGCCGCCGCTCAGGGCGAGGACTGGGAAGGGCGGAAGCCCGGAGCCGGGTTCTGGGGACATGGGAGGTCGGGGCCTGGGCCCGCGCGCCGCTACAGTGTGAGGCATCCCGACGCCGACCGCGGGTCCGGTCCGATGGGGGCGGGGTCACTTCCGCGTGAAGGTGAGGGTGAAGGGCTCGCCCTGGGCTCCCAGGTCCCGGGTGTCCACCACAAAGAACACCTCGAAGGCCTCGTCCTTGGGATTCTTGAAGGTGGCTTCCGGGTTTCCGGTCGGGATCAGGTTCTGCAGCATCCCCTCGGTCAGCTGCCCCCACTTGTTCACCGTCCTGACGAGGAACCACCCCTCGTGGTCGGACCTCAGGCGCGCGTGGACGACGGCCTTCGCGGGCACCTCCACGCGATAGGCCCGCCAGCCCGCGGGGTCCGCGATGCGGTCCCGGGCGGCCAGAGGCACCGAGGGCACCGCTACCGCGGGGATGGAAGCGGTGCGGCGGGACTGCCGGCGGATCTGCGCGTCGAGACCCCGGTAGCCGGGGTCCCGGGCCGGATCGGGGTAGCGGTCCGTGAAGGGGCCCGGCACCGGGGCCAGGGTCTTCCCTTCCACTTCGGTGATCTCCTGGGGGCGGCCGCCGGGACCGGGAGCGAGGAGCAGCGCGAGGCAGAACGGCAGGGTGTGCATGGAGCCTCCAGGCAGGACCAGTATGTGTGTGCCTCCAGGCGCGACAAGGATGCACCGTCCCGGACGGCCGGCCCCGGCCCGCCGCTCCGCGATACACTGGGCCTTCCATCCGAGGACCCATGAGCAACGAAACCCAGGACCTGGCCGAGCTGGAGAAGCCCATCCTCGAGCTGGAGGCCCAGATCCGGGCCCTCGACATGGATCCGGCCAAGGCGAAGGAGCGCGATCGGCTCTCGAGGAAGCTGGAGAAGCTCCGCGGAGAAGTCTTCGCCGGCATCAGCGACTGGCAGCGCAGCCAGCTGGCGCGCCATCCCAAGCGCCCCTACACCCTCGACTACCTCGAGCGCATCTGCGAGCGCTTCGAGGAGATCCACGGGGACCGCGGCTTCGGCGACGATCCCGCCATCGTCGGAGGGCTCGGCTGGATCGACGGCAATCCCGTCATGGTGATCGGCCAGGAGAAGGGCCGGGACACGAAGCAGAAGATCCTCCGCAACTTCGGCATGCCCAAGCCGGAGGGTTACCGCAAGGCCTTGCGCCTCATGAAGTTCGCGGAGAAGTTCAAGCGCCCGGTGCTCTGCCTCATCGACACCATGGGGGCCTACCCCGGCATCGAGGCGGAGGAGCGCGGTCAGGCGGAGGCCATCGCGCGGAACCTGCTCGAGATGGCCAAGCTCCGGGTGCCCATCGTGGCGGTGGTGATCGGCGAAGGCGGTTCCGGCGGGGCCCTGGCCCTGGGGGTCGCCGACCGGGTGCTGATGATGGAATACGCCGTGTATTCCGTGATCTCCCCGGAAGGCTGCGCCTCCATCCTCTGGAAGGACGCCTCCATGGCGCCGAGGGCCGCGGAGGCCCTCAAGCTCACCGCGCCCCATCTGAAGGCGCTGGGGGTCATCGACGCCATCGTCCCCGAGCCCCTGGGCGGCGCCCACGCGAACTGGGACGAGGCCGCCCAGAACCTCAAGGACGCGGTGGTCACCGCCTTCTCCGAGCTGGCGGACCTGAGCGCCGAGGACCTGGTGGAGGCCCGCTACCGCAAGTACGCCGCCATGGGCAGCGTCGGCGGATGAAGCCCTGGCGGCTGCGGCGGCCCCTTCCCCCCGGGCCGGAACCGTGGGCGCGACTCGCCCGGGCGGTGGATCTGGACCCCCGGGCGGCGCGGCTGGCCTGGCTCCGGGGCGTGGACACGCCCGAGGCCCTGGCTTGGCGCCTCGACCCGGGCTGGTCCCGCACCACCGATCCCTTCCTCCTCCCCGGCGTGGGCCCGGCCGTCGCGCGGATCCGCGAGGCTGTCGCCCGGGGGGAGCCCATCCTCGTCTACGGCGACTACGACGTGGATGGCGTCACCGCGTGCGCCCTCCTCCTCCGGGTGCTGGAGCGCCTGGGGGCCAAGGCGGACTACTTCATCCCGAACCGCTTCTCGGATGGCTACGGCCTCCACCTCGACTGCATCCGGGAGCTCCGCGAGGCGCGGGGGCCGGGGCTGATGATCTCCGTGGACTGCGGGGTCCGCAGCGTGCACGAGGTGGACGTCTCCCGGGAACTGGGCCTGGACTGGATCGTCACCGACCACCACGCCCTGGGTCCGGAGCTGCCCTTGGCCCACGCCGTGGTGCATCCCCACCTGGGGGGCTACGGGAACCCCGCGCTTGCCGGCGTCGGCGTGGCCTTCAAGCTGGCCCAGGCGCTCCTGGACGCGGCGCCGGTCCCCCGAGGCCCTGAAGCCACGTTCCTGGACGGCCTGCTCAAGCTCGTGGCCATCGGGACGGTGGCCGACATGGTGCCCCTTTCCGGCGAGAACGCCACCCTGGTGAGGCGCGGCCTCCAGGCCCTCGCGGGGGCGAACGCGCCGGGGGTGGCGGCCCTCCTGCGGGCCGCCCGCATCGAGGGCGGCCCGGTGCGCGCCCAGGACATCGCCTTCGGCGTGGCCCCCCGGCTCAACGCGGTGGGCCGGATGGGCGGCGCCGACGACGCGGTGCGCCTGCTTCTCGCGCGGGAGGCCGGGGAGGCCGACCGCCTCATGGCGCGGGTGGAGGCCCTGAACGCCGAGCGGCGGGGCATCCAGCGGGACCTGGCGGGCACCCTCGCGCCGCCGGACGGCGCCGCCTTCGACCTCGTGGTCGAGCCCACGGCCCACAAGGGTGTGCTCGGGATCGTGGCGGGCCAGCGGATGCGGAGCAGTGGCCGTCCCACCGCAGTCTGCACCGTGCAGGATGGACTCGCCCAGTGTTCCCTGCGGGCGCCGGAGGGCTTCGATCTTGGGCCCCTGCTGGACCTGGCCCGCCCCTTCCTCGCCAGCGGCGGCGGGCACCGCGCCGCCGCTGGAATGACCTTCGAACTCTCCCGCCTTGCCTTCGTGCGCCAGGCCCTGCAGCGGGGCGCCGAGGCGCAATCGGGCGCGGCGGGCCCGGCGGTGCTCGGCGTGGATGGCGCACGCACCGGGATCGTCCCCGGCCCGGACGCCCTCGACCGCCTCGAACCCTATGGGCAGGCCTTCCCTCCGCCCCTGGTGGCGTTGTCGGGGCTGCTCGAAGGCTCTCCGAGGCGGTTCGGCGCGGGGCATGTCAAGCTCGGCCTGCAGGGCGAGCCCGAGCCGCTGACGTGGTTCTCGGCGCCGGAGGAAGTCTGCGCCCTTGACGCGGGGGCGCCCCTGAGGGTGGCGGCCTCGCCCCAGGACCACGGCAGGTGGGGCCGGAGCTGGATCGTGGAGGGCCCCTTGGGGGAGCCCTTCGAGGACGGACCGTGACCCCCCGGTGGCCCGGAAACCAGGCTGCGGCCTGGCGGATCCTCGGGCTGGGCGCCCTCGCGGGCGCGGCGGGGATCACCGCGCTCTTCGTGGGCCGGGGCCCCCGGCCCCTTCGGGCCGCCGAAGACCGCAGCCTCTTCGCTCCCGGACCTCAGGGGCTTCGGGGCACCCTCACAGAAGCCTTCGGGCGGGGCAGGCTCACCCTCGCGTACGACACCATCGAAGGCAGCCAGGACCACGTCACCCTGGGCGGGCTCCAGGCCCGCCTGGAGGAGGGCACCCTCTGGCGGGTCGTCGCGCCCCGCGCGGTGCGGGCCGGGGAAAATTGGACCCTCGAAGGTCCAGTGGCGCTGGAGGCCGTGGGCGCGGGGGGCGAGGCCCTGGGCCATGGCGCCGTGCCGGCGGAGGGGCCCGCCCTCCGCTGGGCGGCCGGGGCCTGGGAGGGACTGGGTCCCCTCGAGTGGACGGATCAGGCGGGGAAGGGCGTCTGGTCCGTACCCGCAGGGTGGCGGCGGGACGCTTCGGGAACCCTCACCGCCGGCGGGCCGGTGCGATGGCGTCCACTCCAGGCCGGGGACATCCTGGGCCTGGAAGCGGCGAGGGTGGAGTCGAATGCAGGCTTCCAGGACGGGCTGCTCGAGGGGGTGAAGGCCAGCCTGGCGGAGGGCACGGTGGAGGCCCGCCTCTGCAGGCTCTCCGCGGGATGGATCCAGTGGCCCGCGCCCCTCGCCTTTCGGCGGAGGGACGGGTGGTCGGGGACGGCCTCCGGGGGACGGGCTCCCCGGCCCGACCAGGGTCTGGCCCCAGGCTTGTTGGAACTCCGGGATCTGGTGGCGGCGCGACTGGGGCCCGAGGGCGAGGAATCCCTGCGGGCCCGGAGTGCCCGTTGGACCCCCGCTGGCCTTCGGCTTGAGGGTCAGGCCACCTGGGAGCAGCCACTTCAGGGAATCATCGCAAAACTTGAAAGTCCAAGAATTATGATGCGGGACGCAGAGGGGGACGACCTGCCCTCCGACCTGCCCCGGGGGGAGGCCTGGGCCGAGGGACAGGCCGTGCTGACCTGGGGTTCCCGCGTGCTGAACTCCCCCCGGATCCGCATGGCCAGGGAGCGGCGGACCTGGGAAGTGGACGCGCCGGTGTACGGCCGCTCCGCGGAGGGCACCTTCACGGCGGGCAGGGGAAAGGGCGGGGCGCGGAACTGGACCTTCGAGGGCCCCGTCCAGGCCAGCCTGCTGAACGGTGGCACCCTCCGCGGCCAGCGCCTGCTCTGGGAGGGGGAATCATGGATCCTCTCGGGCCAGCCCGCCGTGTGGACCCGGCTCCGGGAGCGGCTGAGCGGACTGAAGGTGGTGAAGACCGGGGAGGTCCTGGCCTTCCCCGAGGGCCTTTCGGGCCAGCTCCGGGCCTCGGAGGGGGACCTGAGCCTCCGGGCCGACCGCGGGGAGAGCCGTGGCGACCGCATCCTGCTGCGGGGCCGGGTGGAATGCGATGGGCTCGGTTGGCAGGTGGCGGCGGACGCCCTCACCTTCGAACTGGCCCCGGGGCGGGTGCTGCGCCGCATCCTGGCGACGGGCTCGGTCACCCTGCGCGGACGAATGGGCGAGGGCCGGGGCGAGGCGCTGGAGGTGGACCAGGCCACCCAGCAGGCCCGTTGGCAGGGGCGTGTGCGGGGGCTGTCCCAGGACGGCGGGAAGTGAGCGGCGCCGTGCGGCTCCGGGGGGGGCCGGCGGGGTGCGATAGGCTGGATGGATCCATGGCACCCGACCTGAAGCTCGAGACCCGAGATCTCCAGAAGGCCTTCTCGGGCCGTCCGGTCGTGCGGGGCGTCAGCCTCGAGATCAGCCCGGGCGAAGTGGTGGGGCTCCTCGGCCCCAATGGCGCCGGCAAGACGACCACCTTCTACATGGTCGTGGGCGTGGAGGCGCCCGACCGGGGGAGCATCCATTGGGCCGGCGCCGACATCACCGCGCTGCCCATGCACCGCCGGGCCCGCCTGGGCATCGGATACCTGCCCCAGGAGGCCTCGGTGTTCCGGACCCTCACGGTGTGGGAGAACCTGATGGCCCTGGCCGAACTGCAGCCGATCCCGAGGGGTGAGCAGGTGGCCCGGTGCGAAGGCCTCCTGGCGGAATTCCACCTGGAAAAGGTCCGGAACACCCCGGGCCTCAGCCTTTCCGGCGGGGAGCGGCGGCGCTGCGAACTGGCCCGGGCCCTGGTCACTGACCCCAAGATCCTCCTCCTCGACGAGCCCTTCGCCGGCGTGGACCCCAAGTCCGTGGGGGAGATCCAGACCCTCGTGGACCACCTCAAGGCCCGCGGGATCGGCATCCTCATCACGGACCACAACGTCCGCGAGACCTTGCAGATCTCTGACCGGGCCTATATCTTGGCCGATGGCATGATCATGAAGCACGGCTCCCCCTCGGAAATCGCGCAAGACCCTGATATCCGAAGGGTTTACTTGGGCGATCGGTTCCGGCTGGACTGACGCGGGGGACCATGGCCCTAGGACCGAACCTTTCGCAGCGGCTGGCGCAGACCCAGACCCTGGCGCTCACGCCGGCGATGCAGCTCAAGCTCAAGCTCTGGCAGATGAACCTGCTGGAGCTGGGGCAGACCATCGAGCGGGAGCTGGAGGAGAACCCGCTCCTCGAGATTGCCGAGGAGGGGGACGAGGTGCCCACCCTGGAGGCCCTGGAGGAGGGCCGCGACTCGGAAGTGAGCGGCGACCTCCCCTTCGAGGGGGTCGAGGCCGGCGAGGTTCCGGAGGGCCTCGAGTCGGTGGATCTCGGACCCATCCTCGACGCTGCCGGCGAGATGGATCCCGCCGCGGACCTGGAGCACTTCACCGAGGAGGGCGTCTCCCAGGTCCAGGAGACGGAGATGGGGGCCGAGAACTCCTGGGACCAGGACATCCCCCGGACCTCGAACCTGCCCGACGAGGAAAAAGGCAGCTGGGAGGACCGCCTTTCCAGCAGCGAGACCCTCCAGGAGCACCTGCTCGCCCAGCTCTACCAGTCCATGGATCCCGAGGACCCCCGGGCGCCCCTCCTGGAGCGCCTCATCGACCTGGTGGACCCCAAGGGCTTCCTGCGCCTCGACCCCGACGGCCAGGAGGAGGCCTCCCTCGAGGCCCTGGCGGCGGAACTGGGCCTGACCCGGGAGGAGCTGGCCCCCCTCGTCGAGCTGCTCCAGGAGTTCGACCCTTCGGGCATCGGCTGCTTCACCGTGCAGGAGAGCCTCCTGCTCCAGTTGCGCCATGCGGGCTTCGAACCCGACGACCTGGCGGTGCGGCTGGTCCGGGACCACAGCGATCTGCTCGGGCAGCGGGACAACGGAAGGCTGCGCAAGGCGCTGGGCTGCACGGAGGAGGAGCTCGCCGAGGCCCTCGGGGTCCTTCGCCACCTGCACCCCGCCCCCGGGCGCGCCTTCGATCCCGAGGGCGAGCGGACGGTGAAGCCCGACGTGGTGGTGCTGAAGGGGGACGACGGGGCCTGGCGCGTCTACCTGAACGACGACGGACTCCCGCGGCTCCGGGTGAATGCGGGCTACCGCGGCTTCCTCGCCTCCGCCGACGGCAAGCAGGACAAGGACTTCATCCGGGACCGCTACCGCTCCGCCCGGGACTTCATCCGTGGCGTGGAGGACCGCAACCGCACGGTGCTCCGGGTGGCGGCCAGCATCGTGGACCTCCAGCGGGAGTTCCTCGACCACGGCATCGAGCGGCTGCGGCCCATGGTCCTGCGGGACGTTGCCGAGGCCACGGGCTTCCATGAGAGCACCATCAGCCGGGTGGTGAAGGCGAAGACCATCCACACGTCCCAGGGCCTCTTCGACCTGAACTACTTCTTCAGCGCCTCCCTGGGCTCCGACAGCGGCGTGGACGTGAGCGCCACCGTGGTGAAGCACAAGATCAAGGCGCTGGTGTCCGCCGAAGAGCCCGCGAAGCCCCTCTCCGACGAGTCCATCGCCCAGCTGCTGGCCCGGGACGGAATCCACGTGGCCCGCCGGACCGTGAACAAGTACCGGGAGGAGCTGAAGATCCCCCCGGCCTCCCGCCGCCGGAGGCGGTGAGGCCCCGCGCCGGCGGCGTTGACGGCCGCCCAAAGCGCGCCATCCTGGAGTCCCCCCGGGCCACCCGGCCCATTTCACCAAGGAGCCCGCGATGAAGGTCCACTTCACCGGCCGCCACGTCGACGTTTCCGAACCCCTCAGGGCCACGGCCCGAGAGCGGCTCCAGAAGATGACCACCTACCTCGACGACATCATCGACGTCCACGTGATCTTCAGTGTGGACAGCCACCACCAGCACCTCGCCGAAGTGACTTTGAAGACCCGGCGGGGCGCCTTCGTGGCGAGCAGCAAGACCGCGGACATGTACAAGAGCATCGGCGAGGCCCTGGACAAGCTGGACGCCCAGGCCCACAAAGTCCATGACCGGAAGGTGAGCCGGGACCGCGTCTCCGCGAGGGACATCACGCCCGTCGCGGACTGACCTCCCACGGGCGTCCGGAAGGGCCCCTCGCGGGGCCCTTTTCCGTGCCCGGCGGCGGCCCCGGGCCCCGCGCGATGCGATAGGCTTGGAGGCAGGAGCGCCGCATGCCGGATCCGACCCACCTCTACGCCCCGAAGGACACCACCGAGCCCACCCAGGTCTGCGAGAAGTGCCGCTGCAAATACACGATGGAGCACTTCGGCCACGGCATCGAGGGGCAGGAGTGCATCTGCCGCCGCTGCCTGCGGATCATGGGCTACGCCGTATGACCCCCCAGGCCGTCGAGGCCGCGGTCGAGCCGCGGACGGCCGATCCGTCGCAGGTCCCCGAGGCCCTGGCGAAGGCCTTAAGCGGCGCGCGGATCTCCGACGACGAGGCCCTCGCCCTCCTGGAGGGCGCGGACCTCCTGGACCTCGCCGCCGCCGCCACGGCGGTGCGGAACCGCCACAACGACCCGCGGCGGGTCAGCTTCATCATCGACCGCAACGTCAACTACACCGACGTCTGCAACGTCTACTGCACCTTCTGCGCCTTCTACCACAAGCCCGGCGACCCGCGCGGCTACGTGCTCACGAAGGAGCAGCTGCGCCAGAAGGCGGAGGAGACCAAGGCGCTCGGCGGCACGGGTTTCCTCCTCCAGGGCGGCGTGAATCCCGACCTGCCCTGGGACTACTACCTCGATCTGGTCTCCTACCTTTCGAAGGACCTCGGCATCTGGGTGCACGGCTTCTCGCCCGTCGAGATCCAGATGATGGCCAAGCTCTCGGGCCAGAGCCTGCAGAAGACCCTGGAGGACCTCAAGGCCGCGGGCCTGGGCTCCATCCCGGGGGGCGGCGCGGAGGTCCTGGTGGCCCGGATCCGCCGCAAGATCGCGCCCCTCAAGGGCGGCCCCGAGAAGTGGCTGGAGGTCATGGAGGCCGCCCATGAGGCCGGCCTGAAGACCACCGCGACGATGATGTACGGCATCACCGAGACCCTCGCCGAGCGCATCGAGCACTTCCGCGTCATCCGCGAGCAGCAGGACCGCGCCCTCGCCCGCGGCAACGGGGGCGGCTACACCGCCTTCGTCGCCTGGCCCTTCCAGAGCGGGCACACGGTGTGGGAGGGCAAGATCGCCAAGCCCACCGACGCCGAGTACCTCCGCACCATCGCGGTGGCCCGCATCCACCTCGACAACGTCCCCCATGTCCAGAGCTCCTGGGTGACCATGGGCCGCAAGACCGGCCAGCTGGCCCTCTCGTACGGCTGCGACGACATGGGCAGCCTCATGCTGGAGGAGAACGTGGTGAGCGCCGCGGGCACCTGCTACAGCGTCAACAAGGCCGAGATGCTGCGCATGATCCGCGCCGCGGGCTACGAGCCCTGGCAGCGGGACAACGTCTACGGCGTGGTGGACGCCGCCCCCGCGGCGGTCTGAATGGACCTCAAGGCCGGCGACCATTTCGGTTCCTACCGCCTGGTGGAATCCCTGGGGCAGGGGGGCATGGGCATCGTGTGGAAGGCGCACGACCTGCGCCTGGAGCGCACCGTGGCCCTCAAGGTGGTGGCGGACGCGGGGGCGGAGGTCCGCCAGGCCCTCATCGCCGAGGCCAAGACCGCCAGCCGCCTGAACCACCCCAA
>JBDIBF010000039.1:0-26291 GCA_039812765.1 Holophagaceae bacterium | reverse complement strand
CCCGCACCCAGGCACTGCCCTTCTTCAGGGCCACATGGGCACCGAGCCAGCCCCCGATCCCGTTGCCCACGGCCATGGCGAGGGCGGCCTGGGGGATCCAGCTGCCGTTCCAGAGGAAGAGGACGGTGGCGGCGAGGTTGGAGGCCCAGTTGACGGCCTTGGCCAGGGCCGAGGACCGCAGGAAGTCGAAGCCGAGCACCGCGACGTAGAGGAAGATCAGCAGCGAGCCGGTGCCGGGGCCGAAGAAGCCGTCGTAGAAGCCCAGCAGGAGGGAGATCAGCGCCGCGAGGCCGCGCTGGTGGGCGAGCCCGTACTTCGGCGCGTGGAGCTTCCCCAGTTCCGGTTTGAGCATCGTGAAGAGCAGCATCCCGACCATCAGCACGAGCATCAGGGGCCGCAGGAAGTCGCCCTTCACGTGGTACGCCAGGGCCACGCCGCCGCAGGCGCCAAGCATGGAGGCCACCACCGGCCAGACCATCTCCCGCCAGGGCAGCGTGCCCGAGCGGACGAACTTGAGGGCGGCCATCGTCGTGCCCGTGCAGCTCGACACCTTGTTGATGCCCAGGATCGTCGGCAGGGGCGTGCCCCCGGGAAGTCCGGCGGTGGGGAAGCCGATCATCAGCGCGGGGATGGTGATGAGCCCGCCGCCCCCGACGATGGCGTCGAGGAAGCCCGCCACCATCGAGGCGGCGCCGAGGAAGAGGAGGATGGCGGGGGACATGCGGTCAGGGGAAGGCCTGGGAAGGGCGGCTGGCGAGAACCGCGAACGTTCTCTGACCCTCGCCGTCACTCGGTTTCAGGAGGACTTTGAGTCCTCCTGAAACCGGTTCCGGCGGGGTCAGACCTTCATGATCTCCGCTTCCTTGTGCTTCACCATCTCGTCCACTTCCTTGATCTGGGCGTCGGTGAGCTTCTGGATGTCGTCCAGGGCCTTCTTGGCGGCGTCCTCGCTGATGTGGGCGTCCTTGTTCTTCTCGAGCTGCTTCACGTGGTCGTTGGCGTCCCGGCGCACGTTGCGGATGGAGGTCCGGATCTCCTCGGCGAGCTTGTGGAGCACCTTCACCAGCTCCTTGCGGCGCTCCTCGGTGAGGGCCGGGATGGGCAGGCGGATGACGATGCCGTCGTTGCTGGGGTTCAGGCCGAGCTGGGACTCCAGGATGCCGGTCTCGATGGCCTTGATGGCGCTGCGGTCGTAGGGCTGGATCACCAGCATCGAGCTCTCGGGCACCGTGATGCTGGCCATCTGGTTCAGCGGCGTGCGGGTCCCGTAGTACTCGCAGTGCACCGTGTCCAGCAGGCTCGCGTTGGCCCGCCCGGTGCGGATGGTGGCCATCTCCTTTTTCAGCGTCTCGATGGCGCCGTGCATGCGCTTCTTGGCGTCGGCCTGGATGGTCTCGAGGGACATGGCGTTTCCTTCCGTGCAGACCCTCTTTGTATCCCGGGCGGGGGGACGGGTCCAGCGATGACGTCATCACCCAGGGGTCCACCGGGCTGGTCGAGTCTGCTGGGCATGCGGGAATCGCCTGGGGTTGACCTTGCAAAGGCACCTCGGTCCGCCATGGCCCGCGCCCTTCGGGCCATGGCGGACCGAGGTGCGGCCAAGCGAGAGCGCGGCAGGCTGGGTCGGGAGGCTGCGTTCCGGGAGGGGATCATCCGCCAGTCGCACCCTTCTCCCGTTCCGGGGCCTTGGGGGCTCTCCGCACCCTTCATCCGCTCCCGGGTTCGACACGGTTCATGGTCCTGCCGTGCTATCGCTTGGCCGCACCGCGATCGGCGAGCGCCGGAAGGCGCGGCGCTCGCCGATCGCGGTGCCTGTTTGAAAGGCACGCATCACCCATCCGCGAGCCTCGGACCTTCATCGTGATCGTGGCTGCGGCCCTCGGTTCGCGTCCCTCACTCGCCCCGTTCCAGCAGCTGGTCGAGCACCTCGCGTTCCAGATCGGGGTCAAGCCGCCAGAACGGCCGCGCCCTCAGGCAGGGGAGGCAGAAGGCCAGGAAGGCTTCGCCGCTCCGCGCCCGCCTCAATCCTCTCCGAACTCCCACTCCCGGCCATCCCATGGCACTTCCTCCACGTCGATGTGTCGCTCAAGCTCCCGCAGGGTCTCCTGCGGAAGGTCGTCGCTTTGCTGTCGGGAGGCTCGAAGGGCGCGCATGGGAGGGACCGGAAGAAAAGGGTTGGGGAACTCAGGCGCTCCGTTCGCCGAGGACGGGCGCGGGCGTGGTGAACTGTTCGGCTTCGGTGCTACCCTTGAGGGCCAGGGTGGAGGCCAGGCCGCCGCTGAGGACCTCGGCCACGGCGTCGAAGTAGCCGGTGCCGACCTCCCGCTGGTGGCGGGTGGCGGAGTAGCCCGCCTCCTCGGCCTCGAACTCCGCGGTCTGGAGCCGGGCATAGGCGCTCATGCCCTCGGTGCGGTAGGCATTGGCCAGCTCGAACATGCCGTGGTTGAGGCTGTGGAAGCCCGCGAGCGTCACGAACTGGAAGCGGTAGCCCAGGGCGCCCAGCTCGCGCTGGAAGGCGGCGATCTCGGCGTCGCTGAGCTTCTTCTTCCAGTTGAAGGAGGGCGAGCAGTTGTAGGCCAGGAGCTTGCCGGGGAATTCGGCGTGGACGCCCTCGGCGAATTCCTTGGCCTCCTTCAGGTCCGGCGTGGAGGTCTCGCACCAGAGCACGTCGGCGTAGGGCGCGTAGGCCTTCGCCCGGGCGACGGCCATGGCCACGCCGCCCGTTATGCGGTGGAAGCCCTCCGGGGTGCGCTCGCCGGTGAGGAAGGGCCGGTCCCGCTCGTCCACGTCCGAGGTGATGAGCCTCGCCGCGTCGGCGTCCGTGCGGGCGATGAGCACCGTGGGCACCTCCAGCACGTCGGCGGCCAGGCGGGCGGAGACGAGGGTGCGGATGAACTGCCCCGTGGGCACGAGCACCTTGCCCCCCAGGTGGCCGCACTTCTTCTCCGAGCTGAGCTGGTCCTCGAAGTGCACACCGGCGGCGCCCGCCTCGATCATGCCCTTCATCAGCTCGAAGGCGTTGAGGGGCCCGCCGAAGCCGGCCTCGGCGTCCGCCACGATGGGCAGGAACCAGTCCCGCTTGGCGCCGCCCTCGGCGTGCTCGATCTGGTCGGCGCGCATCAGCGCCCCGTTGAGCCGCTTCACCAGGGCCGGCACCGAGTTCGCCGGGTAGAGGCTCTGGTCGGGGTAGGTCTGGCCCGCGAGGTTGGCGTCGGCGGCCGCCTGCCAGCCAGAGCAGTAGATGGCCTTGAGGCCGGCCTTGGCCATCTGCACCGCCTGGCCGCCGGTCATGGCGCCGAGGGCGTTGATGTAGGCCCCCTCATGCATCAGCTCCCAGAGCCGCCGGGCGCCGTGCTGGGCGAGGGTGTGCTCGACCTTGAGCGTGCCCTTCAGCTTCTGCACCTGGGCGTGGGTGTAGGGCCGCGTGATGCCGTGGAAGCGCTGGCCGAAGCCCTCGTCCTCGTGCTGGGGGATGCGGAAGAGGGCGTTCATGCGATCTCCGTGAGCTGAAGGGGTTCGGTGGCGGCGAGGAGGCGGCCATAGGCCGGCAGGGTGAGGAAGGCGTCGGGGACGGGGGCGAGGACGAGGCCCTCGAAGAGCTCGGCGGCCTCCACGAAGCGGCCGGCCTCGAAGGCCTGCCCTCCCACCTCCGCCCCGATCTGGTGCAGGGCGTCCAGGACGAAGCCGTGGAAGAGGCTGCGGCTCAGGACCCCCACGCCCTCGATGTCGGCGCCATGGCGGAGCCACTGCCAGACCTGCATGCGGCTGATCTCGGCGGTGGCGGCGTCCTCCATGAGGCCGTCCAGGGCCACGCAGCCGCTGCCCCGCAGCCAGGCCTCCACGTAGCGGATGCCGATGCGGAGGTTGCGCAGGAGCATGTCCCGGGTCCGCGGACCCTGGGGGACTTCCAGGAGGGCGGCGGCCTCGGTGGCTTCGTCCGTGAGGGGCTCCGGGCGGACGTGAAGCTGGTTCGGGCCTTCCAGGCGCTCGTCGAAGACCAGCTTCGCGATGGGCACGAGGCCGGGGTGGGCCACCCAGGTGCCGTCGCAGCCGTCCTGGACCTCCCGCAGCTTGTCGGCGCGCACCTGGGCCAGGGCCTTCTCGGTGGCTTCGGTGTCGGCCTTCACGGGCACGAAGGCGCTCATTCCCCCCATCGCCAGGGCGCCGCGGCGGTGGCAGACCCGCACCAGGCGCTTCGCGTAGGCCCGCAGGAAGGGCTGCTCCATGGTGACCCGCGCGCGGTCGGGCAGCACGGCGGCGCCGTCCTCCCGGTGCACCTTGAGGAAGCTGAAGATGTAGTCCCAGCGGCCGAGGTTCAGGCCCGCGGCCCGGGCCTTGAGCTCGAAGAGGATCTCGTCCATCTGGAAAGCGGCCGGGAGGGTCTCGATGAGGACCGTGACCTTCACGGTGCCGGCTGCCAGGCCGAGCAGGCCTTCGGCGGCCTCGAGGACGCGGTTCCACCAGCGGGCCTCGAGGTAGTGCTCGAGCTTGGGCAGGTAGAGGGCGACCGCCTTGCCCTGCCGGACCAGCTCGGCGGCGTTGTGGAAGAGGTAGAGGCCGGCGTCGAAGAGGGAGCCCGGCACGGGCTCGCCGTCCACGCGGAGGTGCACCTCGTCCAGGTGCAGGCCCCGGGGGCGGACCATGAGCACGGCGGTCTCGGGGTTCAACGCGTAGCGCTTGCCACCCTCCTCGTGGACGAGGGTGCCGCGCACGGCGTCCTGGAGGTTGGCCTGGCCCTCCACGAGGTTCTCCGGGGTGGGCGCGAGGCTGTCCTCGAAATCCGACATGTGGACCGTCGCGCCGCTGTTCAGGGCGTTGATGAGCATCTTGCGGTCGGGCGGGCCGGTGATCTCCACCCGGCGGTCGAGGAGGTCCTCGGGCAGGGGCGCCACGGTCCAGTCGCCCTCGCGGATGGCCAGGGTCCCCGGCAGGAAGCCGGGGCGGAGCCCGGCGTCGAAGCGGCGCTGGCGCTCCTGGCGCTCGGCGAGGAGGGCCTCGCGGTCCTCCCGGAAGCGGCGCACGAGGACGCCGAGGAAGGCCAGGGCCTCGGGAGTCAGCACGCGGCCGTCGCCGGGCCGGCGGGGGGCCGTCCAGCGGAGGCCGCGAAGAAGGTCAGCGTCGACGGGGGGCACGGGGCTCATGGCGTCTCCAGTGGTGTTGTGTCAAAGATTGACTTACAATTTGAATGTGCAAGCAGGACAAGCATTGATTGGGGTTAATAGGTAAATATCAGTCAAAGACGTCGCGAAAAATTGTAAATTTTGTCAACGAGGTCGCCATGCCCGCCGCCGCCCCCGTCAAGCCCGCCGCCCGCCTGGGCGCCAAGATCCGCCAGCTCCGCCGCCAGGAGAACCTCTCCCAGGTCCAGCTCGCGGAGCGCCTGGGCATCAGCCCCAGCTACCTGAACCTCATCGAGGGCAACAAGCGGCCCCTCACGGCGCCGCTGCTCATCCGCCTCGCCCAGGCCTTCCACCTGGACCTGAAGGCCCTGGCCCCGGACGACGAGGTGAGGCTTTCGGAATCCCTGATGGAGGCCTTCGGCGACCCGCTCTTCGAAGAGGCGGACCTGCCGGCGGCGGAGGTGCGGGAGCTGGCCCAGGCTCATCCGGCGCTGGCCCGGGCGGTCACGCAGCTCTACGGCGCCTACCGGGCGGCCCGGCAGAGCCTGGACGGGCTGCAGGCGACGCTGAGCGACGGGCAGGCCTTCGACCCCGATCGGACGCGGGTTCCCGCCGAGGCCGTGGGGGACTTCCTCCAGCGCGCGGGCAACCACTTCCCGGAGCTGGAGGCCGCCGCCGAACGCCTCTGGCAGGACGCGAAGCTGGACGGGGACTGGCTGCTGCCGGGGCTGGTGAAGGCCTTCGAGGGGAAGGGCATCGCGGTGAAGGTGCACCGGGCGACGGAGCACCGGGGCCAGCTCCGGCGCTTCGACCCGGACCGCCGGGAGCTCTCCCTGAGTGAGCTGCTCCCGGCCAAGAGCCGCGCCTTCCAGCTCGCCCACCAGTGGGCCCTGCTCGAACAGGGCGCGCTGCTGGACCGGCTCGCGGCGGATCCGGCCCTGGGCACGCCGGGAACCCGCGCCCTGGCACGGGTGGCGCTGGCGAACAATCTCGCGGGCGCGGTGCTGATGCCCTACGAGGCCTTCCTGAAGGCGGTGAAGGCGGAGCGCTACGACGTGGAATTGCTGGGCCGGCGCTTCCAGGCCAGCTTCGAGCAGGTCTGCCACCGGCTGACGACGCTGCGGCGGCCCGGGGCGGAGGGCGTGCCCTTCCACTTCCTGCGCATCGACATCGCCGGGAACATCTCCAAGAGCTTTTCGGCGAGCGGCATCCACATCGCGCGCTACTCGGGCTGCTGCCCGCGCTGGAACGTGCATGCCGCCTTCCTCACGCCGGGCGTGGTGCGCACCCAGGTGAGCGAGATGCCCGACGGGCGGAAGTACTTCTGCATCGCCCGCACCCTGCAGAAGGACACCGGCGGCTACCGCGGCCAGCACGCCATGCAGGCCGTGGGCCTCGGCTGCGACATGGCCCACGCCAAGGAACTCGTCTACGCCGACGCCGTCCGCCTCGACCAGCCGCCCGTGCCCATCGGCGTCACGTGCCGGCTGTGTGACCGCACCGACTGCGAACAGCGCGCCTTCCCGCCCCTGCAGACGCCGCTGCGGGTGGATGAGAATGTGCGGAACAGCTCGTTCTACGCGCGGCTCTGAACCATGAGCCGCTCCAGGCCCAGGGCGCCGGCGCAGCCCAGCGCGTACATCACAAGATCCATCACGCTGTAGGTGTTCCCCAGCAGGATGGCCGGCAGGCTGCCGGGCCTGGCGCCGAGCCGCGACGCGAGGTGGAAGGCCTGCCCGAGCTCGATCAGCGAGGCGGCGCCGAAGGCCAAGAGCGCGGCCTGCCACGGCGGCAGGGGCCGAAGGCTCTGGAGCGCGAAGAAGACGAAGGCGCTGGCGAGGACGTCGCTGAGGGAGCCGCGGAGGAAGGGGGTGGAGGCGCCCAGGGTGGCCACGCCGCCCCCGAGGAGGAGGAGCGTGGCCACGATCACGAGGCGGATGGTCCGGGGCGTCACGGGGCGGCCGGCGTGTTCGCGTCGGGCTCGGGGTTCGTCAGCCCGTACCAGTCGATCTTCCGCGTCGCCATCATCACCACCCCCAGCGCCAGGAAGAGCAGCCCCGCGCCGAGCAGGAGGGCGTTGTCCTCGCTGGCGAGGAGGCCGTAGAGCGCGGCGTAGAGGAGCGACAGCCCTGCGGAGAAGCCGAGCCCCCGGGCGAGGCTCTTCAGGGCGTGCACGAGGTAGCTCCCGATGAGCAGGATGCAGGCGGCGGCGCTGGCGAGGTAGGCGGGGATGAAGGCGATGTGCTCGCTGAGGCTGATGAGGAGCAGGAAGAACATGGCGAGCGCGAGACCCACGAGGAAGTACTGCACGGGGTGGATGCGCAGGCCCTTGAGCAGCTCGAAGAGGAAGAAGGCGCCGAAGGTGAGGGCCACGAAGAGGAAGCCGTACTTCACCGCGCGCTCGGACTGGAGGTAGACGTTCACCGGCTCCAGGAAGGCCACGGAGAAGCACTCCTCCGTGGGGGCCTGGCCGTTGCGGTTCAGGATGGCGCCCAGGTTGCGCGCGAGGGCGAAGACCTGCCACGTGGCCTCGAAGCCCTGGTCGGTGATGCTGTGCTTCACCGGCAGGAAGCGGCCCGCGAAGCTGGGGCTGGTCCAGTCGCTGCGCAGGGTCACCTGGGTGTTCTCCGCCACCGGCGCGATGGAGAGGTCCTCGGAGCCCGTGAGCTCCAGCGGTACCTCGAAGGCCACCTCCCGGCGGGGTCCGTTCTCCAGGGGGCCGAGGTCCGCGTGGATGCCGCTGGGGAGAAAGTCGCAGACGGTGCCGGGCTGGAAGTCGTGCTTCGCGCCGTCCCACACCGCCACCGGGCGGTTGCGGATGCCCCGCAGGTCGCTCAGGCCCACCAGGAGCTGCAGGCGGCCGGGCTCGAAGTTCGGCGAGCCGAAGGGCAGGCCCAGGCCCGCGGGCATCGCCACCGTGCCCGACAGGGTGCCGTTGAGGTGGAAGATCTGGGCCTTGTAGAGACCGCGGTGCCGCTCCTCCACCCTGGCCTCGCCCCGGAGCTGCAGGTCCTTGGGCACCACGGGCGTGGCCCGGCTCACCCACTTCACCCGCTGCACCGTCTGGCCCGTGCGCTCGTCCTTCTCCTCCGTGGTCACGCGTTCGCGGTACGTGGCCACCAGCAGGGGTCCGGTGAGCTGCTGGCGACCGGCCGCGCTGGCCGCCACGTTCTCCCGCACCTGCCGCTGGCGCGTGTTCCGCGCCTCCACCAGGCCGAGCACCATCATCAGGGGGATGAGCAGGACCAGGGACAGGAACCCCACGGTCAGGCTCTTGAGCAGCAGCATCCATTTCACGGTCAGCCTCCAGGGAAGAGGCCCTGAAGGTGGCGCCCGCGCTTGAAGCCCGTGTGAAGGTCCGTGAAGCCGGGGTGAAGCCTCAGACCCGCGGCAGCTCCAGCCGCGCCTCCGCGCCGCCCTCGGGATGGTTGCGGAGGAAAGCCCGCCCCCCATGCAACTCGGCGATCTCCTTCACGAAGGCCAGCCCCAG
This sequence comes from Holophagaceae bacterium, assembly GCA_039812765.1. GTDB lineage: Bacteria > Acidobacteriota > Holophagae > Holophagales > Holophagaceae > JADJVL01. The sequence continues at coordinate 17,681 of JBDIBF010000039.1, read as the reverse complement.
GCCCGTGCCCTTCGCCTCGGAGCCCGGCGCGGGCAGGGCGTAGAAGGCCTCGAAGGCCCGCGGGAGGGCGAAGTCCGGCAGGCCGGGGCCTGTGTCGCGGACGAGGAGCGCGATGGAATCCCCCGTGGCTTCGACGGCCACCGTGACGACGCCCCCCCGGGGCGAGAAGGCCAGGGCGTTGTCCAGGAGGTTGGACAGGGCCTGCTCCAGGAGGAAGGCTTCCCCGCGCACGCGGGATCCCTGGGGGACGCGCAGCCCCACCGAGCAGCCGGCCCGTGCCAGCAGCGTGCCCTTGGCCTCGACGACCCGCGCCGTCAGCTCGGCCAGGTCCAGCACCGCCGGGTCCTTCAGGGCCTGCCGATGCTGCAGGGCGGCCAGGTCCAGCATGCGGTCCACGAGCTCCCGCAGCCGGGCCTCGGAGGCCTGGATGCTCGCCCGGAAGCGCGCGCGGTCGGCCTCCGGCATGGCCGGATCCTCCATCAGCTCTGCGGCGGCTCGAATCGCCGCGAGCGGACTCTTCATCTCGTGGGTCAACGCGTGCACGTAGGCCTCGGCGTAGGCCCGGCCCTCCAGTTGCTCCCGCATGGCCTCCATCGCCCGGCCCAGGTCCGCCAGCTCGCCGCCGAGGGCCGGCAGCGCGGCCTTGCGGCCCTCGGCGGCGTGGACGGCGTAGCCCTTGAGGCGATCCAGGGAGCGGGTGAGCCAGAGGGTCAGCCCGAGGCCCACCAGCAACGCCGCGGCCATGAGGGCGAGGCCCGCCCGCAGCACCCGGCGCTCGCCGGCCTCGGCGAAGGGCAGCACGCTACGGGTGGGCATGGAGACCGTGAGCACCCCCCGCGTCTCGCCTCCGCGGGTCACCGGCGCGGCCACGTGCATCACGGAGCTGGCCGGGTCCGCGGGATCCGTCCGCGTGCTGCGGGCGCCGTAGCGGCCCCGCAGGGTGAGGTAGACGTCGTTCCAGCGGCTGAAGTCCTTGCCCACGTCCGCGCTGGCGGAGTCGTAGCGCACGACGCCGCGGTCGTCGGTGACATAGACGCGGAAGCCCGGACCGCCGGGGTCCCGGCCCCAGACCAGGGCGCTGGGCCGCCGCGCCCGGTAGCGGGCGACGGCCTGGGCGAAGGGGCCCTGCGCGGGGAAGCCGGCATCCAGTTCCGGCGCCGCCAACTCCGCCAGCAGGTTCGCCGCGTCCCCCAGGGCCACCTCGAGGCCCTGGCGCACGCCTGGGCGCACCTCCTGGGTGAAGGTGCGGGCCAGGAACCAGGCGGCGAGGCCCGCGATAAGGAGGAAGCCGAGGAAGACCCGCAGGCCGATTCTCATGGCAGGGGCCTCAGGGGATCACGCACGGGCTTCGAGGCTGTAGCCCACGCCCCGGTGGGTGAGGATGGGGTCCGCCTCCGGGTCCACCGTCCGCAGCTTGGCCCGCAGGGTCTTCACGTGGGCGTCCACGGTGCGCTCCGTGCTCTCCTCCGCCGCCGACCACACGGACTCCATGAGCTGGGTCCGGGTGAAGACGCGTCCCGGGCTCGCCAGCAGCGTCTTCAGGAGCAGGTACTCGTAGCGGGTGAGTTCCAGGGCCTGGCCCTGGAAGGCCACGCTGCGCCGGGCCTCGTCCACCTGGAAGACCGGGGCCGGCCCGGGCGGCAGACGCTTCGGCTCCAGGCGCCGCAGGATGACCCGCACGCGGGCCACCAGCTCCCGGGGCGAGAAGGGCTTGAGCACGTAATCGTCCCCGCCGATCTCCAGGCCCACGATGCGGTCGATCTCCTCGCTGCGGGCGGTCAGGAAGACCACCGGCACGTCGGAAAAGGTGCGCAGGCGACGGCAGACCTCGAACCCGGAGAGGTCGGGCAGCCCGACGTCGAGGATCACCAGGGCGGGCGGGTCGCTCCGCACGGCCTCCAGGGCCGAGGCGCCGAGGGTGGCGCGGCGGGTCCCGAAGCCCTCCTTCTCCAGGGCGTAGGCCACCGCGTCGGCGATGGCGGCCTCGTCCTCGACGATGAGGAGGTCCCTGGGCATGGGCCTAACGGTAGACGACCTTCCCCGTGCCCTTCACCAGCCGGCCGAGGTTCCAGGCGGGCTCGCCCTTGGCCTTGAGGTCCGCCAGCACGTCGGCGGCCTTGTACTCGTCCACCAGCAGCACCATGCCCACCCCCAGGTTGAAGGAGCGGCGCGCGTCCTCGAGGGGCATGCTGGACGCCTCCATGAGGTGGCGGAAGAGGCCGGGGATCTCCCAGGAGGCGGTGTCGATCTCGGCGTCCAGGTGGTCGGGCAGGACCCGGGGCAGGTTGTCCGTGAGGCCGCCGCCGGTGATGTGGGCGAGGCCGCGCAGCTTCTTTGCCTTCACGAGCGGGAAGAGCAGGTCCAGGTAGCTGCGGTGGATGGCCAGCAGGCTCTCGCCCACGGTCTTCCCGGTGGCGGGCAGCAGGTCGTCCACCTTCCGGCCTTCGACCTCGAACAGGACCTTGCGGGCCAGGGAGTAGCCGTTGGTGTGCAGCCCCGAGCTGGGCAGGCCGATGAGGACGTCGCCCTCGAAGAGGTCCTTCTGGCGGGGCAGCAGCAGGTCCTGGTCCACCACGCCCACGATGGTGCCCGCCACGTCCACTTCGCCTTCCAGGTAGACGCCCGGCATCTCCGCCAGCTCGCCGCCGATGAGGGCGCAGCGCGCGGCCTGGCACGCGGTGGCCATGCCCTTCACGATCTGCTCGATGACCTCGGGCTCGAGCTGCTGGGCCGCGATGTAGTCGAGGAAGAAGAGGGGCCGCGCGCCCTGGACGAGGATGTCGTTGATGCAGTGGTTCACCAGGTCCTGGCCCACCGTGTCCCAGACGCCGGCCAGGCGGGCCACCTTCATCTTGGTGCCCACGCCGTCCATGGAGCTCACCAGCACCGGCTTGGTCTCGCTGAAGGTGGCCGCGAAGAGGCCGCCGAAGAGCCCCAGGTCGCTGAGCACCCGGGCGGTCTTGGTGGCCTTCACGTGGGGCTTGATGCGGCGCAGGGCCTCGTCCTGCCGGTTGATGTCCACGCCGCTGGCCGCGTAGGTCACTTTCGCTTCGCTCATGTCCGCTCCACGGCCCATTCTCGCACAGGGCCTCGGGCGGGAACGGGCCGGTGGATCCCATGCGATCTCCGGGGTGGGCCTGTCCGGGACCGCTTTCGGGCGCTGCAATGAGGCATCGCGGCGCCCGGCGAAGGCGCCGAGCCCACCCGTCGGGCCTCCGCCCGGCCTTCCCCGGAGTCTGTCCCATGAAGCCCCGCGTCCGCATCCTCCTCCCCGCGCTCCTGCTCGCGCTGGTCCTGGCCTCGCCGGCCGCCGCCCAGGAACGGTTCTCCGCCGCCCTGACCTACGACCAGCAGTCCCCCCGCTCCCAGAGTTACGACCCCATCACCTTCTCGCCGGCCTCGAACCGGGGCTTCGGCCTCGCCTTCGCCTGGCGGGGGTGGAAGCTGGGCCTCGCGGACCTGGACCTCACGGCGGCCCTGCGCCTCAAGGCGACGTCCAACCTCGACGTGGCCGGCGAGCGGGTCGGGAAGTTCGCTTCGGAGCACCTGGCGCTCGGAGCCCAGGCGGTCTGGCATCCAGGCGTGGACCTGGGGCTCGGCCTCCAGGCCCGCTTCGAGAAGCAGGCCCTGGAGCCCGACGGCGAGGGCGAGACCTGGTCGGCCCGGCAGACCCGGCCCTGGCTCACGGGGATGATCGGCCACACCTTCCGGACCGCCGGCCGCGTCCAACCCTTCCTCGCCCTCGCGGCGGCGCTGCCCCTCACCAGCACCTCCAAGCCCACCGGCGCCGCGACCACGGACGCCGAGGCACGGGCCAACCAGGAGACGCTGGTGAAGTCCCTGGCCCCGAAATTCGAGGTGGGCCTCGAGGTGGGCGTCAGGTTCTAGCCTGCGGGGGCAAACTTTCCCCGGGACCCCAGGGTCGAAGGACCCAGGTCCCGGGAGGCTCCATGCGCCTGACCACGCCGATTCCCGTCCTGGCCCTGCTCCTGGCCTGCGGGGGAGGTGGCGGGGGGACGCCCGCTCCCTCCAGTGGAACCGCGCCCCCGGTGCTGGGGGCGGGCCCGGCGGCCCGGGTGGTGCCCCTCGGCGCCACCTGGACCTTCACGGTGAATGTCAGCGGCAGCGGCCTCGCCTACCAGTGGCGGAAGGACGGTGCCGCGATCCCCGGGGCGACGTCGGCATCCTACGCGTTCACCCCCGCGAGCCTCCAGGACGGAGGCAGCGTGGACGTGGTGGTGAGCAACGCGGCGGGCTCCATCGCCACCCCGCCGGTGGACGTGCGGGTGGTCAGCGCCCAGGGGCCCTGGACGATGGACCTGAAGCTCGCGGTGGGCTCGACGCCGGACGCCTTCGGCGCGGCCTCCACCTTCGTGACCCAGGCGGGCGTGGTGAGCCTGGCGAAGCGCGCGAACGGCCAGATCATCGCCCTCTTCCAATGGTTTCCCTTCCACGATCCGGCCGCCTTCGACCAGGTGGCGGCCAGTTTTTCCAGCGACGGGGGCCGCACCTGGACCACTCCGAAGACCTGCACCTTCACGGGCCTTCCCAGCGGCTACCAGCGCCCCTTCGATCCCACGGTGGCGGTGAAGGAGGATGGCAACCTGCGGGTCTACTTCACCAGCAACGTCAATGGTTCGGCCACGGGCTTCTACAGCGCCACGTCCGGCGACGGCCTGGCCTGGACCTTCGAGCCCGGGGCGCGGTTCACGCCGTCCCGGGGCACCGTGGACTGCGCGGTGGCGCGGTGGAACGGCCGGTGGCACCTGGTCTCGCCCATCGGCGCGCCCTCGGAAGGGGCCTACCACGCGGTGAGCGACGACGGCCTGTCGTTCACGCGCCTGGCGGACATCCCTTCGGTGGGAGGGGTGAACTGGACCGGCAACCTGGCGGTGGTGAACGGCGCCCTGCGCTTCTATGGCACACCGGGCGGCGGCCTCTGGTACGCGAGCACCGTGGACGGGTCGGCCTGGACGGCACCTTCGAGCATGGGTGTGCAGGGGGGAGACCCGGCGGTGGTGGAGGCGGAGCCCGGCCGCTGGATCCTTGTCGCGACGGGAGCCCCCGGGAGCTAGGCCTTCGCCCGCAGCCCGGCGGCCACCCGCCGCAGGGGCGCCAGGGCGGCTTCCAACTCCTCGGGGGTGAAGGCGGCGAAGGGGAAGAGGAGGCCTTCGGCCCCTTCGGGGCCCAGCCTCCAGTGGCCCGGTGCCCGAAGGCCGATGCCGAGGGCTTCGGCGCCCCGCTGGAGGGCCGCGAGGTCGAGGCCCCGGGTGGTGGCCCAGAGGCCGAGGCCCGAGGCGGGGACGTGGATCTCCAGGCCTTCGCCGAAGGCCTCCGTGAGGAAGGCGGCGAGGCGGTCCCGCCGGGCGCGGACCGCGGTGCGGACCTTGCGCGCATGGCGCAGGCAGGTGCCGTCGAGGATCAGCTCCCGCAAGGCGCCGGCCAGCAGTTCCAGGTCCGCGCCGCCCTCCTCCAGGCGGGCCCGGGCCAGGGTGGCCAGGGGCTCGCGGGGACCCGTGATGAAGCCCAAGGGGAAGGCGGGCCCGAAGAGCTGCTCGAAGGAGCCGACGTGGAGCACGACGCCCCGCCGGTCCTCGGCGGCCAGGGGGCGCCAGTCGCGGTCCTCGAAGTAGAGCTCGGCGGCGTGGTCGTCCTCGATGAGCGCCATGCGGTAGCGCCCGGCCAGTTCCAGCACCGCGGCCCGCCGCTCGGGGGAGAGCACGGCGCCGGTGGGCTTCTGGGCGTTCGGCGAGAGCACGAGGGCCCGGGGCCGGCTGGCGACGCAGATGTCCTCCAGGGCCTCGGGCACGATGCCCTGGGCGTCCACGGGCACGCCCACCAGTTCGTGGCCGGCGAGGTGGAAGGCGGACCAGACCCTCGGATCGCCGGGTTCCTCCACGGCCAGGGTGGAGCCCGGCGGGAAGAGGTGGCGGGCGATGAGGCCGAGGCCGTCCCGGGCTCCTCCCACGAGCAGCAGGCCCTCGGGGTTGGCGGGCAGCGCGCGGCGCTCGGCGAGCAGTTCGGCCAGGGCTGCGCGGGCCTCCAGGGGGCCGAAGGGGTCGCGGCCAGGCCGGGGCCGGGCGGTGGCCCTGGCCACGGGGCGGCGGAAGGCCCGGGCCAGGTCCTCCTCGGGCACGAGGCGGGGGTCGGGCAGGGCCTCCCGCAGGTCCACCCGGAAGGGGGCGGCGGGGGCGGCGCCCCTGAAGGCGGAGGCGAATTCGAAGCCGCATCCCGCCTCCGCCGGCCTCGCGGGGGCCGAGCCGCCCTTGAAGTCCGGCAGGGCGGCGGCGACGCGGGTGCCGAAGCCCACTTCGGTCTCGATCCAGCCCTGGGCGTGGAGCTCGCCGTAGGCGGCGATGGCGGCGTTGCGGCTAATGCCCAGCGCCTTCGCGAGGGTGCGGGTGCCGGGCATGGGGGCCCCGGGCTGCAGCTTGCCGTCGCGGATCACGTCGGCCACGCGGCCGGCCACCTGGAGGTAGAGGGGCTCGTCGCTGGCGGGGTCCAGGCTCAGGTTGAAGAGGAGGTTGTAGAAGGGGACGCTCATGGCCTTTCCGGGATTCTCCCCCGCGGGGGAGGGCGGGGAAAGGGTGGACCCCCGGGCTTCTGCGGGGTGGACCTGCCGGCGGGTGGGCCTCGCCGAGAGGATGGGCGCTGACGTCTCGGAGATCCCATGCGAACCCTCGCGCTCCTGCTGATCCTGTCCGCCCCCGGTCTCTGGGCCCAAGCTTCCTCGCCGGTCCCGGCTCGGACCGAGGGCGCCTCCGCGACGCCCCCTGCGGCCGCGGCAGGGACGACGGCCCCCGCCGGCGAGGCGTCCTGGCCGGACCACGGCCTGCTCGAGCCGGACTACTTCGGCCTGGATCCAGTCCTGCTTCGGGAGACGAAGCAGGCGGACTTCTTCTACGCCAAGCCCGGCCTTTCGCTGAAGGGGCGCACCCTGAGGGTGTCCTGGGAACCGCCCCGGTGGCTGGTCACGACCAACGAGAAGAAGGAGCTGGAGACGGGGAAGCGCCTCAGCGAGAAGGTGTTCCCGGAGGCCCTCGCCACGGCGATGGGCGCCTCCCTCTGGCCGGGGGCGAAGGTGTCGACCACCGAGGGGGACCTCCTCCTGACGGGGCGCATCGTGATGATCAATGTCCGCAACGGCTGGTGGTCCCAGGCGCGGGAGGCGGTGACCTTCGACCTGAAGGTGGTGGACCCTGCGACGAAGGAAGTGCTGCTGGCGGCCCATCACCGCTTCGTCTGCCACCCCATGGCGCTGGGGGGCAAGGGCAACGACCTCGAGCTCCGAATCGCGCCCTGGGCGCTGGGCTTGTCGGAGTTCTGCCGGGCGAACTTCCTGAATTGAGCCCGGAGGTGGATCCATGCCTGTCTGCGGGGTGGATCTGTCCGGGGGGCCGGGAGGTGGGGAGGCTGGGAAGGTCTCCTTCCAGGGCCGCGGGCCTTGGCGGGGACGCAGGGAGCAGGACATGAACGTCAGCGTGGATCGTCGGGGTCTCCATCCGGTGGTGCTGGGCCAGTTGCGCCTGGTGCAGGGGGCCGGAGATCCGCGGCCGTCGCTCGAGGTCCCGGGTCCGGGGCCGTGGCGGGTCTACGAGGGCGAAGGGATCGTGGACGGCCAGGTGCTGGTGCTTTCCGAGGCCTGGCGGGTCATCGACGCGGTCTAGGCCGGCAGGCGGGCCAGGGGCGTATCCTCGTCCCATGCCCGACCGCGCTGTCCGCCCCTTCGATGAAGCCCGCGCCCGGGCGGTGCTGGCGGAACTGCTCGAGGCCTTCGGGGAGGACCCGGGCAGCGAGGAGCTCCGCGAGACGCCGGCCCGGGTGGCGGAGTTCTGGAAGGAGCGGCTGGCGGGCTACGGCGTGGACCTGGCCGACGAGCTGAAGCCGCTGCCCGGCGACCTCGCGCCGGTGCCGGTGATCCTGGAGCACATCCCCTTCGTGAGCACCTGCGAGCACCACCTCGCGCCCTTCGAGGGCAAGGCGACGGTGGGTTACCTGCCGGGGAAGGGCGGCACCGTGGGCCTCAGCAAGCTCGTCCGCGTCGTCCAGGCCTTCGCCTGGCGCCTGCAGGTCCAGGAGCGCATGACCCGCCAGATCGCCGAGGCCCTCGAGACCCACCTGAGGCCCCAAGCCTGGGCCGTGAAGGTCGTCGCCACCCACACCTGCATGAGCCACCGCGGCGTGAAGACGCCGGATGTGCCCGTGACGACGGTGGTGGTGGGCGGCGCGTGGGAGGGGAATGCGCCGGGGGCGTTCCGGTGAGGGGGGGAACGACGGTCCCCCGGAGCTTCCTGGAAGGCGCCTACGAGCCGAACCTGGACCGCCTGGCGGCGGAGCTGGATCGGGGCGGCTGAGGGCCTTGACGCGCGACGCCGAGCGGCGTTGGCTGGATTCCTCTCCCAGGAGTTGCCATGCGTTCCCCGTTCCTCCTCCTCACCCTCCCGGCCCTTCTTCCCGCCCAGACCCCCGCCCCCGCCGACGAGGTGCGCGTGGCCTTCGAGCGCTTCGTCGCTGCCCAGAACGCTCACGACCTCAAGGCGGTGGAGGCCCTCCTCTCCAGCGCGCCGGACTTCCTGTGGATCACGCGGGGTACGTCGGTGTGGGGCCGCGCGGAGGCGTTGAAGCGTTTCGAGACGCTCTACCAGGGAACCTGGAAGCTGAGTCCCGACCTGAAGGCCTTCCGCGTTGTTTTCGCCCGCCCCGGTGTCGCGCAGATCCACGTGCCCGTCACCTTCAGCATCGGGCCCGCAGGCCAGCCTGCGGCCGAGACGCTCTTCCTGATGAACCAGACCTGGCTCCAGGAGGGCGGCGCCTGGCGCCTCGCCAGCATCCTGCCCATCCCCGCCGCGCCGCCCGCGAAGCAGCCCTGAGACACCGGAGGCCCCATGAACCGCGTCATCCACTTCGAGATCCACGCCGCCGATCCCGAGCGCGCCGCCGCCTTCTACCGCGATGTCTTCGGCTGGCAGATCCAGGAATGGGTCGTTCCCGGGGTGACGATCCCCGACGAGAACCGCTACTGGCTCGTGGGCACCGGCGACGGCGGGCCCGGCATCAATGGTGGACTGCTGTTCCGCCGCGGCCCGGCGCCGACCCCCGGCCAGGCGGTGAACGCCTTCGTGTGCACGATCGGCGTCGCCGACGTGGACGCCTCCGTCACGAAGGCCCTCGCCGCCGGGGCGACCCTGGCGGTTCCGAAAATGCCCATCAAGGGCGTGGGCTGGCTGGCCTACTGCACGGACCCGGCCGGCAACCTCTTCGGCATGATGCAGGCGGACGAGGCCGCCGGCTGAGCCCATGGCCCGCCCCCGCGCCGCCGCCCTCCTCCTCATCGGCGCCCTCGGCCTCGCCGCCCAGGCTCCCGAGCGCCGCGTCCTCTCCTGGAGCGACTTCACCGGCACCCCCGACCCCGCGAGCCCCTTCGACGCCCACACCCACTGGAAGGTCCGCTACCGCTACGACGCCCCGCGCCGGACGGACCAGGGCTTCCTCGTGGAGGTGAAGGTGGAGAACACCCTCGAGCCCGATTCCTGGGTGAAGCCGGCGGCCCTGCGCCGGCCCAACCAGGCCCGGCTCCTGGCCCACGAGCAGGGGCACTACGACATCGGCCTGCTCTGCGCGCTGAAGTTCCGCAACGCCGTCCGGTCCCGCACCTTCAGCCGAGCCTACAAGCTCGAGGTGCAGGCCCTCTTCGAGGCCGCCCTCGCCGAGGCCCGGCAGATGGATCTGGACTACGACGCCGACGCGAAGCACATGAAGGACGCGGTCCAGCAGGCGCGGTGGGAACGGCGGCTGGCGGAGGCGATCCGCGCCGTCGGTTGGGAACCCTGAAGCGTCCCGGCGGTCCCGGTCCACTCCTCCGCGCCCCGCCCGCTCGCGCCCCCGAGGCGCGGTCCGGTCATGCCCGATCAACCGTTCGGCCGACCGGTTGCACCCGGGCCCCCGCGTCCCCCGCGCCTGCGCCACCCTGCTCGCCGGAGGTGCCCATGCGACGCCCGAGCCTCAGCGACCCCGCGTTCGACGCCACCCTCAGCCTCCGCGACGCCTACCGGCTCATGGAGGCCTTCCTCACCGAGACCCTTTCCCGGGGCGACCGGCCCCTGTCGGAGGTCCTCCACGGCTACCTCGGCATCGCGGCCAACGCCGAGTCCGCCGACCCCGAGGCGCTCAGGCGATACCTGCAGGCCGCGGCGGGCGTCCCCAGCTTGACCTGAGCCGGTCGCGCGGAGGCGCGGGGGAGATGGCCCGGGAAGGCCGTGCGGCGCATCATCTTCCCCATGCGCGCCTCCGTCTTCATCGCCACCAGCCTCGACGGCTACATCGCCCGCCCGGACGGCGGCCTGGACTGGCTGCCCGACGAGCCCGAGGAGCACGGCTACGAGGCCTTCCTGGCCTCGGTGGACGCCCTGGTCATCGGGCGGAAGACCTTCGACACGGTGATGGGCTTCCCGGACTGGCCCTACGGTTCGAAGCCCGTCTTCGTGCTGAGCCGAACCCTGAAAAGCGCCGAACTGCCGGCGGGGGTGGTCTGCGAGTTCCTGGCGGGTGAACCGGCGGAGGTCGCCGCGGCCCTCGACGGGCGGGGCGTCCGGCACGCCTACGTGGATGGCGGCCAGACCATCACCGGCTTCCTGGAGGCGGGGCTGATCCAGCGCATGGTCATCACCCGCATCCCGGTGCTCCTGGGCGCGGGAATCCCGCTCTTCGGCGCCCTGGGCCGGGACCTCCGCTGGATCCACGAAGGCACCCGGACCTTTCCCAGCGGGCTGGTGCAGAGCGCCTACCGCCTCGACGGGCTGGGACCGGACGACTAAACCCGCGGCCTCCGGGACCCATAGCCCTGGGAGCCAATCCCCGGGGGACCCCATGGCCACCCGCCGCATCCTCTTCGCCACGGGCCTCGCCCTCCTGATGGGCTTCGTGGCCAGCGCCTTCTGGGGCGGCTTCACCTGCCCGACCGGAGTGAAGACCTTCGGCGAACGGATCTTCCTCGGCCTGGTGTGGATCCTCCTCGGCACCGCCAAGCTCGGCAGGCTGACGGTGGACCCCGCCGGCCGGACCGTGGTGAACCTCTGGCCCCGGGCCCTCGGGCTCGCGGCCGGCCTCCTGGGCGCCTGGAGCCTGTTCGGGGCATGGCGGCGGAGCCTGAGGCCGAGCCCCCGGACTTGAAGCGGGTCGAGCCCGGCGCTGGGGGCGCGGCCCTGGATCGCCCGGCCCAGGAAAATATATAGCTAATAAGCTATATAACTGATTAATACTGAATCATGGACTCCGCCCTCGACGCCCTCTTCGCCGCCCTGGCCGACCCCACCCGGCGGGCCATCCTCACGCGCCTGGCCGAGGGCGAGGCCACGGTGCTGGAGCTGGCGGAGCCCTTCGACCTCTCCCAGCCCGCCATCTCCAAGCACCTCAAGGTGCTGGAGGCGGCCGGGCTGATCCAGCGCGCCCAGGACGGGACGCGGCGCCCGGCGAGGCTGGCGGATGGCGGCCTGGAAGCGGGACTCGCCTGGATCCTCGCGATCCGCAAGCCCGGGCGTCCCGGGGCGGCCCGGCGGGCGGCTACCCTCAAGGCGGCCGGCCCTTCCAGGATGCCGCGCCCCTGGAGGAGGCTATGACCGGACCCCTGCTGCGCCAGACCCTCGAGGACGCCGTGGTCCGCATGTTCGTCGCCACCGACGAACGGGACTGGGACAGCCTGCAGGCCTGCTTCACGGATCCCTTCACCCTGGACATGACCTCCCTGGCGGGGGGACGCCCGTGGAGCTCACGCCCCGGCAGGTGGCCGAAGCCTGGGCCGAGGGCTTCAAGACCCTGGACCACGTCCACCACCAGGTGGGCAACTGGCGCATCCAGGTGGACGGGGCGAAGGCCCAGGTCCGGTGCTACGGGATCGCCTTCCACCACCGCGGGGGGATCGCCGCCCCGGTGAAGACCCGCACCTTCGTCGGCACCTATGAGCTCGACCTCGTGGACGGGCCCGGGGGCTGGCGCATCCGCCGGCTCGCCTTCCTCCTCAAGTTCATCGACGGAAACCTCGCGCTGGAGACCGCGGAGTGAGCTCCGGGCCCCCGCCGCGCCGCTACGGCTTCAGCATCCGCTGGCGGGAGGAGCTGGTCTGCGCCTGCGAAGCCGGCGCCTTCGCCCTGGACATGCCCGGCCACACGGAGGTGCTCGTCCCGTCCGAATCGGCCTGGGCCCAGCGGGTCCCCGCCTGGGTCCGGGACGACCGCGACGCCTTCGTGGCCCAGCTCGGCGCGTGGTGCCGGAGCGGCGGCCACGCCCTGACGGTGTGGGACCAGGCCCCGGTCTACGACGCCTAGGCACCCGTTGGCGGGCAGGCGCACCCTTTCGAAGTCCATGGTCCTTCTCTTCGCCCCCGCCGCCCTGCTCGCGGCCGCGCCGTCGGACGGCCCCGCGCGCCTCGTGGCCGCGGCCCGGGCCCAGGTCGGCGTCACCCTCCGCTACGACCCGGTCTACGCCCGCCTCGCCTACCCCGGCGGAGACGTGCCCCTCGACCGCGGCGTGTGCACCGACGTCGTGGTGCGGGCCTACCGCGCGCTGGGCGCGGACCTCCAGGTCCTCGTCCACCGGGACATGCAGGCGGCCTGGGCGGCCTATCCGCGGAGCTGGGGCCTGAAGATGCCGGACGCGAACATCGACCACCGCCGCGTGCCGAACCTGGCGACCTTCCTGCGCCGCCGCGGCGCGGGCCTCCCCGTCACCGCCGACCCTTCGGACTACCGGCCCGGGGACCTCGTGACCTGGCGGCTGACCAGCGGCGTGCCCCACATCGGCATCGTCTCGGATCGGAAGGCGCCGTCGGGCCGGCCCCTGGTCCTCCACAACATCGGCGCCGGGGCCAAGGAGGAGGACGTCCTCTTCACCTATGCCGTCACCGGGCACTTCCGGTGGGTGCCAGCGCCCTGAGGGCCCTGCGCGCGCCGCGTGGCGCTGCTGAGGTGGGGCCAGCCGAGGTGACCCATGGCGCCCGCCCTCCTGGCCGTCTGTCTCCTGTCGCAGTCAGGTCCCGCACCCGCGCCCGACCGCCCGCGGGTCCTGAAGGCCGCCCGGGAGGTGATCGCCCGGGCCCGCTACGCCACCCTCGTCACCCTGGACGCGGCGGGCGCGCCCCGGGCGCGGATCGTGGACCCGGCGCCGCCGGAGGGCGAGGCCTTCGTCGTCTGGATCGCGACGAACGCGAGGACCCGGAAGGCCGGGGAGCTGCAGGCGGACGGCCGCGCCGCCCTGGCCTGGTTCGACCGGGGCGGCCTGGCCACCGTGACCCCGCCGGGGAGGGCCGAGCTCGTGACGGACCCCGTCGAGAAGTCCCGGCGGTGGCGGAAGGCCCGGGCGCCCTTCTATCCCGGCGGCGCGACGGATCCGGACCTGGCGCTCATCCGCTTCCACCCCTCCGGCCTGGAGATCTCCAGCCCCCGGCATCGCCTGGAGAACGACCCATCCACCTGGCGGCCGGTGACCCTTTCCTTCGAAGGAGGCCGTCGCGGAGGCCGCGGCCCTCCGCTATCCTCGCCCCATGCCCCGCCTCTCCCTCCAGCTCGGCGACATCACGCAGGTGGACACTGAGGCCATCGCCACCTCCTGCGGCGAGGACCTCGTCACCGGGGGCCCCGTCCACGCCGCGGTGCACAAGGCGGCGGGCCCGGCGCTGATGGAGGCCTGCCGCGCCCTCGGCCCCTGCCCCGCGGGGCAGGCCCGGCTCACCCCCGGCTTCACCCTGCGGGCGCGGCACGTCCTCCACGTCGTGCTGCCCCTCTGGCAGGGCGGCGACCAGGACGAGATGAGGCTCCTGGCGGACGGCTACCGGAACGCCCTGGCCCTGGCGGCGGCGAAGGGCCTGCGCAGCGTGGCCTTCCCGAGCCTGGGGGCCGGCATCCAGCCGCAGTACCCGCTGGAGGCTGCCTCCAAGGTCGCGCTCCGCACGATCCAGACCTTTCTGGACCAGCACGAACTGCCCGAGCGGGCCATCCTCGTCTGCTTCGACCCGCCCACCTTCCAGGCCTACCAGAAGGAGCTGCGGGCGATGCAGCCCTAAGCCGTGGCGCTGCCGCCGGACCTGGAGGCCTACGTGGCGCGCGCCTACGCCCCCGGCGACCGGGCCTGGGCCCTGGAAGCCCTCGCCGCGGCCACCGCGGTGGGCGGCCGGGCGACCGACCAGATGCTGCGCTGCGCGGCGATGGCCGGCCGGGGCACCCGGCGGGGGCTGCGGGAGATGCTCGACCTCCTGAACGTGGACTGGCGGGATGTGTTGATGGCGGGGGAGTACGCCCCGACCCTCGAGGGCGTGCGGCGGGTGCGCGACCTCTCCGTCCCCATCCCGCCGGACGCGCCGTGAGGGCGTCCGGGGCCACGCTCCTCGCGGGCTTCCACCTGGCTGCAGGAGCCTTCGGTCTCGGCGGCGCCCTCCTGGCCCGCTGGGACCTCCGCTGGGTCTGGCTCCACGCGCCGGTGGCCCTGTGGTTCATCCTCGTGAACCTCCTGGACTGGCGCTGCCCCCTCACGGCCGCCGAGCGGCGCCTCCGGCCCGGGGAGGCCGGCGCGGGGCTGGAGGCGGGGTTCCTGGCCCACCATGCGCTCCCGCGCCTCGGATCGGGCTGGACCCGGCGGCGCCTCGAGGTCGCCGTGGGCCTGCTCTTCCTGGGGGTGAACGCCGTGCTCTATGCCTGGGCCTTCGCGGGCCGATGAGCCTGGACAGCCTCGGGGAGGCGCGCATCATGCCCCCATGTCTGGACTCGTGACGCCCTGCTGCCGCGCCGAGCTCTCCGCGGAAGCCTTCCTGAAGGCCGTGGAAGGCTATGTCCCGGCGACCTCCTCCTTCGCAGGGCGCTGCCCGGCCTGCGGGGAGTTCTGGGAGTTCCAGGTCCGGAGCGGCCAGGCCGTCTTCGGCTACATCTACGCCGCGGGCTCGCCCCACTTCGAAGGGATGGTGGACGTGGCGGCCCGGGGCCTCCGCGCGGAAGGCTCGGGAGGGACCTGCGGCCTCATGTGGGGACCCTTCCGCTGGCCCGCGCCGGGACCTTGAGCGGGGCTCACTCCGCGCCCAGGGCCGCCAGGTTCGTCCGCGCGGTGGCGTAGCCGGGATCCAGCCTCAGGGCCTCGCGGAAGGCGGCCACGGCGCCGTCGCGGTCCCCCTCGAGCCACCGCGCCCAGCCCAGGTTGTTGTGGGCTCGGGGGTTCGTTGGATTGGCGGCCACCGAACTCGTCCACAGGGCTGTCTCGCTGCGGTAGTCGAGGGTCCGCCAAGCCGTGCGCAGGCCCAGGGCCAGGGCGGGGACCAGGACCAGCGCGGGCAGGGCCCGGGAGGGGAGCCGTAGGCGGCGGACTGCCCCCACGGCGCCCAGCACCGCCAGGAATGCAAGGCCCAGGCCCGGGAGGTAGAGCTGGCGTTCGTTCACGACGTCCAGGCGCGCCAGGACCGAGTTGGTGGGCAGGAGGAAGAGCACGGTCCACAGGAGGCCGAAGCCCAGGAGGGGGGCGCGGCGCAGGGCCAGGAGCCCCACCAGCGGGAGGGCGCAGGCCGCCGCGAAGAGCAGGGCCGCCCCTGGCGACCAGGCCGCCGGGGGCCGGAGCCCAGGGTCGAGGTTCAGCCGCGCGGGCCAGGCCCAGACCCGCGCCAGATAGGCCCAGGCCTCGGTCTGGGCCAGGAGGTTGTCCAGGGGCGCGCGGTGGGCGGCATCCGCAGCGAGCTGGTGGCCGTGGCCCGGGTGGAGCAGCAGGCCCGCGCCCAGGAGCAGGCCCAGGAGCCCGTGGGGCAGGGCGGCCTTCAGCCAGGCCACGGGGCCATCGGAAGGCGCCAGGACGGCGGCGAGCAGGGCCACCGCGGCAGGCAGGACCAGGGCCGTCTCCCGGGCCAGGACGGCGGCGACGAAGGCCAACCAGGACAGCGCGCGCCAAGCCCCCCGAGGGGCCTCGCGGCTCCGCAGGAAGGCCAGCAGGCTTGCGAGGACGAGGGTGGCTGAGAGGGACACGCTGCGCCCGCAGACGTAGCTCACGGCCTCGGTGTGGACGGGGTGCAGGGCCCAGAGCAGGGCCGCCAGGAAGGCGAGGCGCGACGATTCGTCCGCGTCGAGGCCCGAGGCGGCCCCCAGCCGGCGCAGCAGCGCGAACGCGAGGCCCACGTTGAGGGCATGGAGCGTGAGGTTGAAGGCCAGGAATCCGAAGGGGCGGGGATCGAGGCTCCAGTTGGCGGCATAGCTGAGCGAGAGCAGGGGCCGGATCCGGCCGGGGCTCCCGGTCCAGGCCCGCAGCCCATGCACCGCCGGATTGTCCACGAGGACGTTGAAGTCGTCGAACTGCCACGCGCCGCCCAGCCCCAGCCCGTAGGCCAGCAGCACCGCCGCGGCCAGCAGGAGGAAGGGGAGCCTGGACCTCAAGGACCGGGCCTCAGGATCCCGAGGGCCCCGGGGATCACTGCCCGTAGGGCTTGGGCTTGGGCAGGGGCGGGGCGCCGTAGGGCTTCAGCTTGGGCTGGTTCGGCGGCGGGGGCGGCGGCGTGGCCCCGTTGGAGGTGCGACCTGAGCTGTAGTCGCGGCCGGCGGGCGGCGGCGGCTGGTTGCACTCGGCCTGGAGGCGCCGCAGTTCCGACTGGAGGAATTCCACCTCCGCCATGTAGCCGGCGATCTCCTCGTTGATGTAGTCCATCATCGTGGCCCCCACCGCCTCGAAGCGGTCCGAGGCCTGGCCGGACAGGATCTTTTTCAGGGCCCGGGTGCGCACCTTCTCGCAGGCCTGCTCGTGCACGTTCTCGTGGCGTCGGATGGCCTCCTCGAGGCACTTGGTGGGCGCCTTGATCGTCACGAAGCAGAGGTTGTTGGTGCCGCCGCTGGCGGCCGGGTGCAGCCCCTTGATGCCCGCGTGGGACACCATGTACGCCTCCACCCGCGCCTGGAGCACGTCCCGGTCCTTCGCGGTGTAGGGCGAGATGAGCCACTTCTGCATCTCGTTGACGTAGCCGTTCATGGCCTCGGTGGCCAGCTTCAGGCGCTTCTTGATGTCGGCCTGGTCGATGCAGTCGCAGGCGCCCTGGGCGCGCAGGGCGGGGGCGGCCAGGAGCAGGCCGGCAAGGGCGAGGATCGCGGGGCGGGGTCGCGGCATGCGGTCTCCAGGGAAGGGGGCTCCCCAGACTGTCGCGCCAATGGGCGCCGCGGTCCAGACGGATGCGTCCCGGACGGGAACGTCAGTGGGTGTGCCCGCTCCGGAGGCCCTCGATGGCCCGGCGGGCGTTCTCCGCCTGGGGCGACTGGGGATTCGTCTCGATGAGCTTCTGCCAGGCGGCGATGGCCTTCTCCGGCTGCTGCAGGTCCTGGGCGTAGACGATGCCGATGTTGAAGCGGCTCTGGGCGTGCCTGGGATCGAGCGAGGAGGCCTTCTCGAAGTTCGCCAGGGCCTTCTTGAACTCGCCGGCCTGGCGGTACATCACGCCCTGGTCCGTGAGGACGTCCGCGTTCTTCGGGTTCAGCGCCAGGGCCTTGTCGTAGGCCTCGATGGATTTGGAGGCCTGGTGGGTGTCGAAGTAGTGGTTGCCCAGCTCGATCCAGGCCTGGAGGTCCTTGGGGTTGGCGGCGACGGCCTTCTCCAGCTGGTCGATGCGGGCCAGGAGCTGGGGGCTGGGCAGCCCGGGGGGGCCGCCCGGCGCCGGCGCGGCGGCCAGGGGCGGCAGGCCC
>JBDIBF010000038.1:0-27314 GCA_039812765.1 Holophagaceae bacterium | reverse complement strand
CCGCTCGGCCGCGCTGCGCGCGACCTCCCTTCCCCTACCGGGCCGCCTGTGCCGTTCGAATCCTTCCTCAATACGGCGACGGCCCCTTGCGGGGCCGTGCTTGGTTGGGGAGGAAGGATTCGAACCCTCGGATGGCGGGACCAAAACCCGCTGCCTTACCACTTGGCGACTCCCCAGGGAGGTTAAAGCCTAGCATTGGCGCGGGTTTGCGTCCATCGTTCAGCAGCGCTCCAGCAGCATCGCGACGCCCATGCCGCCCCCCACGCACAGGGCCGCCAGCCCCCAGCGCTTCCCTTCGGCGCGCAGGCGGTAGGCGAGGTGCAGGGCGAGGCGCGCGCCGCTGGCGCCCAGGGGATGGCCCAGGGCGATGGCGCCGCCGTGGACGTTGGTCCTCGCGGGATCCAGGTCCAGGTCGTGCATGACGGCGAGGCACTGGGCGGCGAAGGCCTCGTTCACTTCCACGAGGTCCACGTCCCCGATGCCGAGCCCCGCGGCCTGGAGGGCCTGCCGGACCGCGGGCACCGGGCCCAGCCCCATGCGCGCGGGCTCCACGCCTACGGCGGCGTAGGCGGCGACCCGGGCCAGGGGCGTCCACCCCTCCCGGCGCGCCGTCTCCGCCGAGGTCACCACCATCGCCGCGGCGCCGTCCACGATGCCCGAGGCGTTGCCGCCGGTGACCGTGCCCTCCTTGCCGAAGGCGGGCGGGAGCTTGCCGAGCACGTCCGCCGTGGTGCCGGGCTTCAGATGGTCGTCCCGTTCCACCCGAGCGGTCTTCCGGCCCTGGGCCACGTCCAGGGAGAGCACCTCCTCGGCGAAGAAACCGGCCTCCCAGGCTTCCGCAGCCCGGCGCTGGCTCTCGGCGGCGAAGGCGTCCTGGGCCTCACGGCCGAGGCCGCGGTCCCGCGCGATGTTCTCCGCGGTCTGGGCCATGAAGAGGCCGCACTGGGTGTCGTAGAGGCCCTGCATGAGGCTGTCCTCCAGCTTCCCCGCCCCCAGGCGCAGGCCCGTGCGCAGGTCGCCCCGCAGCACGAAGGGGGCCTGGCTCATGGCCTCCATGCCGCCCGCGAGGACGACGGAGGCCTCCCCGAGCCGGATCAGCCGCGCGGCCTCCTGGACCGCCTCCAGCCCCGAGCCGCAGAGCCGGTTCACGAGCAGGGCCGGCGTCGCCACCGGGCACCCCGCCCCCAGGCCCACGTGCCGCGCGGCGTAGAGGCCGTCCGCCGTGGTCTGGAGCACCATGCCCATCACCACGTGGTCGATGCGGTCCGGGGCGACCTTTGCCGCCTCCAGGGCCCCCCGGGCGGCGTGCGTGCCCAGGTCCTGGGCCCGCAGGTGGCGGAGGGACCCGTTGTACTCGGCGAAGGGTGTGCGCTTGCCGGGGAGGAGGACGATGTCGGACGCCATGGGGACCTCGGGGAGGGGGCTGGGGCTAGACTGGACGTTCTTTCCCCGCAATGCCACCCCTGCGCCCATGGCGAACCGCTCCCCCTACGACACGACGCCCTTCAGGCCGGCCGAGATCCTCGCACGCCTGGAGCAGGGCCGCCTGCGGGTCGAGCGGACGGAGGAGGGCTCCCGCCTCGTGGTGGCCCACGAAGCCGCGCCGCCCGTGGAGCGTCGGCGGCGCGCCCGGGCGGACCGGGCCGAGGACCGGCGGAACTTCGTCCCGCTCGACATCCCCACCTTGTTCCCCGAGAAGGGCCCCATCCTCCTCCTGGTCCTCGGCGGCTTTGCGGACGACCGCGCGCTGATGCAGCCCGCCCCCTTCTGGGAGGACACCGAGCACGGCGGGCACCTGATCTGGCAGGCGGTGCAGCGCGCGGGCCTCCTCCACCGGAGCGACGCGGACTTCATCCTGGGCCGGGGCGGGTTCTGGGACGAGGCGCCCCCGCGCACCAGCAGCCTCGCGATGACCTATGCCGGGTACGTCCTGCGCGGCGAGCCGGCGGACTTCGAGCGGGTCACGCGGCCCTGGAACATCCACCGCCTCCAGACCCTGGTCCAGGCCTGCGCCGACCGCTCCCTGGGCCGGCTCAAGGTGGTCACCATCGGGGACGCGGCGCGGTTCATGGCCTGCGCCTGCGTCTATGGCCTGGGAGCGATCCCGGTCCTGAGCATCACGGAACCCAGCCAGGAGACCCTGGACCAGCTCAACTACGCCAAGGACACCCCCGCGGAATTCTGGATCGAGTGGGCGGCGAACACCCTGGCCCTCGGTCCCGCCTGAGCGCCTGCCGTGCCTCAGATCTTCCCGTCGGCCACCAGCTTCCGGATGGTGGACACCGTCAGGTCGATGGCCTGGGCGTAGTTCTCCGCCAGCACGCCGCCCAGCTTCTGCTCCTCCTCGGAGCCCGGCCATACCCCGGGGAAGCCGATGGCGAGGGTGTAGGTGAGCAGGAGGCCGTGGGGCCCTTCGCTGAGGGTGTTGGTGATCCAGCCGCTCTCCCGGCCCTCGATGCGGTCGAAGCGGATCTGCACCGGCGGCAGGAGGGTGATGCGCTCCCGGAAGGTCTCGCCCCGGACCACCACCTCCCGGACGAAGCCGTCCTCCGTGCGCTCGACGATCCGGCTGGACTCCATGCCCGGCACGAAGATGACCGGGTCCTGGGCCTTGGCCTCGATGCCTTTCCACAGCTGTTCCTTGTTCAGGATCGGGCTGGTGCCGAAAGGGTTCACGTCCACGGAGATGGAGCGGGCGAACATGGGCAGCCTCGCGATGGTGTCGTTGCGGCGATGCTACCCGAAGCCCCGGGAAAGGAAAGCGCCCGCTGGGCCTGGTGTTGTGACCGGATAGGCCCTCCGCGCCCCCGGGGCGGGCCCGGGCCGGTGCGACGATGGTGGACCCCGAGGAGGCCGCCATGCTCCCGCGCCACCTGGAACGTCACCGCACGGACCGCATCGGCTGGCTGCGCGCCGCCGTGCTGGGGGCCAACGACGGCATCGTCTCCACCGCCAGCCTCATCCTGGGCGTGGCGGCTTCCCATGCGGGACGGGGCGCCATCCTCGTGGCGGGCGTCGCCGGCCTCGTGGCCGGGGCGATGTCCATGGCCGCCGGCGAATACGTCTCGGTCCACAGCCAGGCCGACACCGAGAAGGCGGACCTCGCCCGGGAGCGGGAGGAGTTGCGCCAGGACGCGGAAGGTGAGCACCGGGAACTCGCCGCGATCTATGAGCGGCGGGGCCTGGAGCCCGCCCTGGCCCGCCAGGTCGCGGAGCAGCTCATGGCCCACGACGCCCTCGCGGCCCACGCCCTGGACGAGCTCGGCATCTCCACCGCCCTCAGCGCCCGGCCCGTGCAGGCCGCCTTGGCCAGCGCCGCGAGCTTCGCCGTCGGCGCCGTCCTTCCCCTCGCGGTCACCGCCCTGGTCCCCGCCCCGGCGCTCATCCCCGCGGTGGCCGGCACCTCCCTCCTCTTCCTCGCGGTCCTCGGCGGCGTCGCGGCCCGCGCGGGGGGCGCGGGCGCGGCCCGGGGCGCGGCCCGGGTGACGTTCTGGGGCGCCCTCGCCATGGCCCTCACGGCCGCCGCCGGCGCCCTCTTCGGCGCGCCGGCCTAGCCCGGTCCAGCTGCACCGGGGGAATCAGCCCGCCTTGGCGTGGATGTCCATGACCGCGGCGAGCAGCGCCAGCGCCTCGGCCCTGGGACGCTGGAAGGCGTTGCGGCCCATGATGGACCCGAAGCCGCCCCCCGCCGCGATCTCCGCGACCTCCTTGAGTACCTCCTGGGTGCCCTTGGCCTCGCCGCCGCTGAAGATCACGATGCGCCGGCCGCCGAAGGCGCTGCGCACCACCTCCCGCACGCGGTCCGCCAGCGTCTCCGTGGGGATGCCCGCCTTCTGGAAGGCCGAGGCGGCCTCCTTCTGCTCAAGGTGGGCCTTGGGGGGCTTCACCTTGATGATGTGGGCGCCGAGCTGCGCGGCGATCTGGGCGGCGTAGGCCACCACGTCCACCGCGGTCTCCCCCTCCTTGCTCAGGCCCGAGCCCCGGGGATAGGACCAGACCACCGTGGGCAGGCCCACGGCCTTGGCGTCCAGGATGAGCTCCCGCAGGGCCTCGAACTGCTCGTTCCGGGCGTCGCTGCCGGGGTAGATCGTGTACCCGATGGCGGCGCAGCCCAGGCGCAGGGCGTCCTCCACGGAGCCGGTGATGGCCGAGCAGGGCTCGATTCCCTTGCTCAGGCTGTCGCTGTTGTTGAGCTTGAGGATGAGAGGCACGTCCCCGGCATGATCCGAGGCCACCGCCTCCAGGAAGCCCAGGGGCGCCGCGTAGGCGTTGCAGCCCGCCTCGATGGCCAGCGCCACGTGGTAGCGCGGATCGTAGCCCTGAGGATTGGGGGCGAAGCTGCGGGCAGGCCCGTGCTCGAAACCCTGGTCCACCGGCAGGATCACGAACTTGCCCGTCCCCGCGAGCCGGCCGTGGTTCATCAGGCGGGCCAGGTTCGCTTTCACGCCGGGGTTCTCGGAGGCGTACCAGGAGAGGATCTCTTTCACTCGGGGAGTGGACATGGGGCCTCCGGGGGATCGGGAACGATCCCATCACAGCGCGGCGGGATGGCGGTCACAAGGGGTCGGCGGGGGAGGCCCGAAAACCCCTCGCGGGAAGGCCCCGTTTGGGTGCACCATCGGCCCCGCCATGCCCTTCTTCCGTTCCCGCAAGCAGGTCCCGCCGCGGCTCGCCGCCCTGGAGACGGAACTGCAGGCCCGCCGACGGGACGCCGAGGAGCTCCGGGAGCTGGCCCTGCACCTCGAGGCCGACCTGGCCCTGGTGCGCGCCGTGGCCGCCTGCCTGCGTCCCGGCGACAGCCCGGCCGCCCTGGCGGAGGCCATGCACGGCCTCTGCTTCAAGCCCCTCAACCTGGCCTGCTTCTACCTCGCCCTGGTGGATCGCGGGACGAACCTGCTCAGCTTCCCGTTCTACTTCGAGGGCGGACGGGCCCGCCGGCACCCTTCCCGGCCCTACGACGAGCCTCGCGGGCTGACGGAGCGGGCCATGGATGAAGGCCATCCCCTCTACATCCGCAGCGTCGAGGAAGGGTGCAGGGTGGGGAATGTCCTCACGGCCGCCGAGCAGGCCACGGGTCTCACGCCGGCGACGTGGTACGGCGTGCCCCTGGGCGCCGGGGAGGACCTCGGCGCCCTGCCCTTCGGCCTGGTCAGCTTCCAGAGCTTCGACGAGGACGCCTACCCTGAATCCCGCCGGCGCCTCATGGACACCCTGGCTGCGATCCTCGGCCTAGCCCTCGGCGGGTCCCGGTCCGTGCCCGGCGGCCGGGGACCGGGGTGATGGCGGGCATGGCCGGGCCCGATACCGGACCCTATGCTGGCCAGACCTGCCGGAGATTCCCATGGCGCGCCTGCCTGACCTGCTGCTCTCCCTGCTCTGCCTGGGCCCCCTGGCGGCCCAAGGCGACCCGCGACCGCCCCGCCCCGAGCGGCCATCGCGCCCCGAGCGCTCCCCCCGGGAGGCCAAACCCGCCGATCCCTACAAGGAGCCCGAGCCCCTCAAACCCCCCGCCGAGCACCCCGGCGCGGTGAAGGAAGAGCCCACTCCCCAGCGCCAGCAGCCCGGGGGATGGCGTCCCCAGCCCTATCCCTCCCGTCGGGGCGGACCGCCCCGGAACGACGACACCTCCACCACCCTCCGCCCTGGCGAAGGCAGCCTCTACCCCTCCCAGTCCCGCAGCCGGGAGCAGGCTAGAGCCTGGGAACGGGGGGGAACCTGGCGCGGGGGCGGCGCCTGGGGCCAGGCCCGGACCTGGCAGGACCACCGGGCCAGGGACTGGGAGCGTGAGCATCGCGGCTGGCGGGAGCGCGGCGGCTACGGCGGCTACGTCATCCCGGAGCGGGACTTCAGGCTCCACTTCGGTCCGGCGCGCGGATTCCGCCTCCACACCCGCCCGGTCATCCGCCAGGGCTACCCCTGCTTCGCCTGGGGCGGCTACAGCTTCCTGATCGTGGATCCCTGGCCGGAGTTCTGGACCGAGACCTGGTACGCCGAGGACGACCTCTGGATCGACTGGGATGATGGCTACTACCTCCACAGCCGCCGGCATCCCGGCTTCGGACTGGCCCTCGCCGTCACCTTCTGATCCGCTCCGCCCCGCGGGGTATGCTGCGGGGCATGCCCCTGAACCTTCCTTCCCGGCGTTCCGCCGCTTCCGGCGACGACCTGGGCCTCGGCCTGAAGGGCGGTCCCCGCCGGGGCGTGAACAAGGACGGCACCTTCAACGTGCGCCGGGTGGGGGCGCCGGCCTTCCGGCCCTACGAGCTCTACCACCAGCTCATCGCCATGCCCCTGCCGCGCTTCTTCGGGGTGCTGGTCTCCGGCTACGTGACGGCGAACCTGTGCTTCGGGAGCCTCTACACCCTCATCGGCCTGGAGCATTTCGCCAAAGCCTCCGGCGCGCCCATGGGCTTCCTGGACGCCTTCTTCTTCAGCGCCCAGACCCTCACCACCGTGGGCTACGGGCACATCTACCCCATCGGCACCCTGTCCAGCGTCGTCGCGGCGGTGGAATCCCTGGTGGGCCTCCTGGCCTTCGCGGTGGCCACGGGCCTCCTCTACGGGCGCTTCTCCCGGCCCCACGCCCGGATCCTCTTCAGCCGGCACGGGGTCGTCGCCCCCTTCCGGGGCGGCCGGGCCTTCATGTTCCGCATCGTGAACGAGCGCAGCAACCAGCTCATCGAGGTGGAGGCCAACCTCACCCTCAGCATCCTGGACCCCGAGACCGGCGACCGCCGCTTCCACGCCCTGGCCCTGGAACGCACCCGGATCAACCTCTTCCCCTCCAACTGGACCGTGGTCCATCCCATCGACGGGGCGAGCCCCCTGGCGGGCCTGGGGGAGGCCGACCTGCACGCCCTGGACGCGGAGTTCATCGTCCTCATCAAGGCCTTCGACGACACCTTCGCCCAGACCGTGTACGCCCGCAGCTCCTACAAGGCGGAGGAGCTGGCCTGGGGCCAGCGCTTCGTGCCCATGGTGGCCAGCGGCCCCTCCCACTCGGTGGTGGACCTGACCCTCCTGGACGCCACCGAGGCCGCCCCGCTGCCGGAACCGGCCTCCTAGGGCCCTTCGAACCAGCCGCGCCGGGCCTGGGCCGGCACGTAGGTCCAGGCCAGGATGCGGCTGCGCTTCTGCCCCTGCGCCATGGGGATGACCCGGACCTCCGCCGGCCGCGCGGCGCGGAGTTTCCGCCTCAGGTCCGGCAGGTTCTCCGAGCGGGACACGAGGCTGGTGAACCAGAGGATGCGGTCCCCGAGCTCCGCGCTCTCCTCGACCATTCGGCCCACGAAGGCCGCCTCGCCGCCGGGGCACCACAGCTCGCCGGCCCGGCCGCCGAAATTGCGCGCGGGCTCGCCCGCGGCGGCGCCCTTCAGGTTCCGCCACTTCCGCGCGCTGCCCTCCCGGGCCTCCGCGGCGGAGGCGTGGAAGGGAGGATTGCAGAGGCAGGCGTGGAAGCGCTCGCCAGGCTCGAGGACGCCCTCGAAGATGCGCTCCGGCCGGGGCTGGCGCCGCAGTTCGATGCCGCCGGCGAGGCCCGGGTTGGCCGCGAGGACCCGCGTCAGGGACTCGAGGGCGCGGACGTCCACGTCCGTGCCCGCGAAGGACCAGCCGTGGATCCGATGGCCCAGCAGCGGGTAGATCCCGTTGGCGCCGGTACCGATGTCGAGGACGCGGATGCCCCCGCCCTGCGGCGGCATGCTCCCGCAGGCCTCGCCCAGCAGGTCCGCGAGGTGGTGCAGGTAGTCCGCCCGCCCCGGCACCGGCGGGCAGAGGTAGCCGGGCGGGATGTCCCAGTCCCGGATGCCGTAGTGGACAAGGAGGAGGGCGCGGTTCAGGGCCTTGACCGCGGCCGGGTCGGCGAAATCCACCGTGGTCCGGCCGTCCGGCGTGCGGACGAGGTGGGGCCGCAGCTCCGGCGACGCCTCTACCAGCACGGGAAAGTCGTAGCCCTCCCGGTGCGGATTCCGGGGGTGGAGGCCGGGCTTGGCCTGCGGGGCCTTCGCGGCGCCGGGGGGTCGTGGCTTCATGGCTCCGCCTTGATACCACGCAACCGGCCCCCGCGCCGGGGCCTGCCACACTGGACCTCGATGACCCTGCGCCTCCTCGCCATCTCCGGCAGCCTCCGGGCCTCCTCCTCCAACACCGCCCTCCTGCGCGCCCTCCAGGCCCTGGCCCCGGCGGGGGTCGC
The DNA here is from genome assembly GCA_039812765.1 of Holophagaceae bacterium. Classification (GTDB taxonomy): domain Bacteria; phylum Acidobacteriota; class Holophagae; order Holophagales; family Holophagaceae; genus JADJVL01. The sequence continues at coordinate 19,123 of JBDIBF010000038.1, read as the reverse complement.
GGTCGAGGTCTACGACGGCCTCGCGGACCTGCCCTTCTTCGACCCGGGCCTGGACCTGGACCCGAACGACTACCGGGCCCCGGAGCCGGTGCTGCGTCTGCGCTCAGCCATCGCGGCGGCCCAGGGGCTGATCTTCTGCACGCCGGAATACGCCTTCGGCATGCCCGGCGTCCTGAAGAACGCCCTGGACTGGGTGGTCTCCATGGGCGTCATCGAGGGCAAGCCCGTCATGGCCCTGGCGGCCTCCCCCTCCAACACCGGCGGCGACAAGGCCCACCAGGGCCTGCTCTGGGTGCTGACGGCCCTCAACACCCGAATCCTGCCGGAGGCCTCCTTCCCCCTGCCCCGCATCCGGCAGCGCCTCGGCGGTTCCGGCGAGATCATCGATCCCGCCACGGAGTGGCTGCTGCGCACGGCCCTCGAGGCCCTGGTCGAGGCCGTCGAGGCCGGAGGGGTGTCGTCCTGATCCGGGTCTTCGTGGACGCCGACGCCTGCCCCGTGAAGGACGAGGTCTACCGCGTGGCGGGCCGCTACGGCCTGAAGGTCCTCGTGGTCTCCAACCGCCGCCTGAACGTGCCGCGCCTGCCCCTCGTGGAGCTGAAGGTCGTCAGCGGCCGCTTCGACGCCGCCGACGACTGGATCGTGGAGGAGGCGACCCCCGAGGACATCGCGGTCACCTCGGACATCCCCCTCGCCGCGCGGGTCCTGGCCAAGGGCGCCCGGGCCCTGGATCCCAAGGGCCGGGTCTTCTCGCCCGACTCCATCGGCGATGCCCTCGCCGCCCGGGAATTCAGCGCGTTCCTCCGGGACATGGGGGAGCAGGGGGGCGGCCCCGCGCCCTTCACCCCCAAGGACCGCTCGACGTTCCTGCAGTCCCTCGACACCGTCATCCAGTCCCTGCTGAAGGCCCAGCGAGCCCAGCGGCCCAACCCCCCGGAGCCCGCATGACCCTGGCCATTTCCGCCCTCCGCCTCAACCTCCTCAGGATCATCGCCAAGCACCCTGGCGTGCCCCAGGCGAAGCTCCTCGCCATCCGGGGCGTCACCCAGGCCGACCTGGACTACCTGACCGCCCTGGAGCTCATCCAGGCGCGGGAGGCCGGCGCCTTCCGGGCGACGCACCGGGGCGAGACGGTGGTGAAGCGGGGCCTGTAGTCCGGGAAGCCGCCGCCCTCAAGGTGTCGGCAGGGCCAGGACGGCGTCGAGCACCGTGTCGCGGCCGGCCACCCAGTCGACGTAGGCGGGCTCCACCAGCAGGGCCGGCGCGATCCAGGTGCGCCTGTCCGTGGGGCTGGACCCTTGGAAGGACCGCGAGGAGACGATGGCCTGCAGGCCCGAGCAGGGCAGCGCCACCGGCGAGGCCTCCCCGGCGAAGTTGGGGCTGGAGCCCGTGGGCTCGCCCGCGAAGAGGGCCTTGGTCTCCCGTTCCAGGTCCGCCGCGGCGTTCATGCCGGCGCTGAAGGTGGCGCGGCCGACGAGCACATAGAGGCGGCCGGCCGTGTTGAGCCAGGCGGACGCCCGCAAACCCTCCACCATCGGCCTGTTGTGGCTGTTGTTGCCGCCCTGGTTGGCCCGCAGGTCCACCACGAAGCGGGCGACCTTCCGGGCCTCGGCCTCGGCGATGACCCGCTTCCAGAAGGCCTGGGGCGTCTCCGCCTCCGGACGGGCGGCGTTGTAGCGCACGACGGTGGTGTTGGCGGCTTCGAGATGCTCGCTCCAGTAGGCCTTGTCGGCGTTGCGTCGCAGGGCGGGCGCCGCGGCCTCGATCCACGCGGGGCGCGCGTCGCGGGCCAGCACGGAGAGCCGGACCTCCTCGCGGGCGCCGGACACCTCGAGGGTGAGCACCGCCTCCCGGTCCGAGGTGGCCAGACCCAAGGTCTTCAGGATGGCGGGCACCTGGAGGCGGTCCGGCAGGCGCTCCTTCACCCACTGGCTGTTCTCCCGGGACACGGTGGCCGACAGGCGCTGCAGGGCCTCGGCCACGGGCACGCCGCCCACCGCGAGCACCTTCGCGCCCAGGAGGCGGCGGTGTTCGGGGGTCGTGGCCACGATGCGGGGCCCTTCGGGGAAGAGGTAGAAGCGCAGGGGCAGCGGCGCCAGCTTCAGGTCCGGCAGGGGCATGCCCAGGGAGAAGGGGAACTGCCCCGGCACCGGCGGGAAGAGGGCCGTGTGGCCGTCCCCCACGAGGGCGAGGAACTGGGTGATCCGCACGGCGATGCCGGCATCGTCGAGGACCGGGATGTCCCGCTCCAGCCGGGCGCGCTCGGCCTCGAGCCGCTCGGGGCTGATCTTGGCGTACAGGTGGACATGCTTGCGCTTGAGCTCGGAGACGAGCCAGGCCAGGTCATGGCGCCAGCGGGCGGTGCGGTCGGTCAGACCCGCCGGCGCGGCGCCCATCAGCGTCTTGAACCTCGGATCGTTCCAAAGGGACTTCAGGGCCTTGTCCTTCAGCGCCCGGGGCGGGTTCTCGAAGCCCAGGGCCATGGCCTGGCGCAGGGCTTCCAGCGCCTCCTCCCGCTTCCCGGCCTGGGCGAGGCCCTGGGCCGACCAGTACCGGGTGAGGGAGGGCTCCCAGCCGAGCTCCGCGGCCTTGCCATAGGCCGCCGCGGATTCGAGGTAGTGCTTGGCGTCCCAGAGCCCGTCCCCCAGGGCGCTCCAGGCTTCGCCGTGGTGGGGATTCTTCGCCGTGAAGGCCCGCAGGCAGGGGATGGAGGTGCGATAGTCGTTCTCGCCGGCCGCTTCGAGACCCTTCTGCAGGAGCAGGGGTTGGGGCAGGTCCGGGGCCATGAACGCGCTCAGGTCTTCGGGGCCCTGGGCGGCGCGCACCACGCCGTCCACCTTGGCCCGCCACTGCTCCAGGCTCTGGGTTTCCACGTTCTGCAGCTCGAACCTGAAGTCCTTCCAGGCGGGGTTGTCGGCCTTGGGGTGCTCGAAGCGCTCCCAGTAGCCGTGGGCCTTGTTCACGAGCAGCGTGCCCTCGGCGCCCCCGAAGGCCGGGCCGGACACGGTGTACTTCCAGCAGGGCACGCCCCGGTGCTCGCCCTCCCCCGCGTAGCGGAACAGGACCTTGCCCCGGTAGGGGAAAGCCTGGGGATAGGTTCCTGGCGTGGGCGGGAGGGCCGCCATGGCCGCGAAGTCCGGATCCGCCACGCCCAGCTCCAGGTCGGCCTTCGGATCCACCCGGAAGGGCCAGATGACGTTGGCGCCGATGAAGTCGAAGTTGTAGACCACCAGCGGGTAGTGGCCGATGCTCGCCGGCGCCTGGTAGGGTCCGAAGGCGCTGCGGTAGAGGTGGGCGGCCTTGTCCAGGGTCAGTTCCGCCTGGAGGTTCGGCTCCCCGCTCTCCAGGCGGTTCCAGGAGCGGGCCGAACCCACGGTGAAGGTGGCCCAGTCCATCGTGCCCCGCACGTGGGCCAGCCAGCGGCCCCGGTTCTCGATCTTGTAGACGTCGACGGTGTCCGCGTCCTCGAGGTGGACGATGACCTCGATGGCCTTCGAACCGTCGCGGTTGGACTTGATGTAGTGCAGCGTCCGGCCCACCGCAACCTTGGCCGGGTCGAAGCGGAAGGCGGCCACGGAGCTGGTGGGCGCCTGGGCGAGGAGGGTGGCGGCCGAGGCGGCCGAGATCAGGGTTCTGCGCATGACGGCTCCGGTCTAGGGCTTGAGGAGAGCGGTGATGGGGTCGAGGTAGTGGCGGAGCCGAGCCTGGAAGGCCGCCCCGTCCAGGTCCGGAAGGGTGTCGAGGATGGCGCCGTTGTGGGCCAGGAGGATCAGGGAGGCCATGGCCTCCGGATCGGCCGCGGCGCGGATCTCGCCCCTGTCGCGGGCCCGGGCCAGGGCGGCGGCGAGGCGGCGGTGCATGTCGGAACAGGCGGCGCCCTCCGCAGCCTGGAGCGCGCCGCTGCTGAGGAGGTGGGCGCCGATGGCCCGGTAGACCTGGGGGTGGGCCTTCACTTGCGCCACCAGCAGGCCGGAGAAGGCCTTCAGGAAGGTCCGGAAGGTGCGCCGGGGTGGATCCAGATGTCGGGCCAGATCCGACTGGAGACGGAGGTAATAGTCCACCAGCAGGTGCTCCTTGCTGGGGAAGTGGTTGAAGAAGGTGCCCAGGGCCACACCTGCCCCGGCGGTGATGTCGCGCAGGGTGGTGGCTTCGTAGCCCCGGGCCTCGATGAGGGCCAGGGCCGTCTCGTAGATGCGGCGACGGTCGGCCTCCTTGCGGAGTCCGCGCCGGGTCGGTTCGGGGCTCATGGGCTTTTCCTGAACGTGTTCACCCCATGAACACGTTCATCCCCGATCCGGGTTTAGGGGGCCCTCAGAGGCTCCGGCCTGCGCTCAGGCCCGCGGAGCGCAGGTCCTCGCAGGCCTGCTTCACGCGCGCCGCCATGGAGCTTTCGGCCTTCTTGAGGTAGGGCCGCGGGTCGTAGGCCTTCTTGTTCCCCACCTCGCCGTCCACCTTGAGGACGCCGTCGTAGTTCTTGAACATGTGGTCCGCGATGGCCCGGGTGAAGGCGTACTGGGTGTCCGTGTCGATGTTCATCTTCACGACGCCGTAGTCCAGGGTCTCGTGGATCTCCGCGAGGCTGGAGCCCGAGCCGCCGTGGAAGACGAGCATGGCTGACGCGCCGGGGAAGGCCGCCGCGATGGCCGCCTGGCCGTCCCGGAGGATGGAGGGCTTGAGCTGGACATTGCCGGGCTTGTAGACGCCGTGGACGTTGCCGAAGGTGGCCGCCAGCATGTACTCGCCCAGGGGCGCCAGGGCCTTGTGGATGGCCACCATGTCCTCCGGCGTCGTGTAGAGCTTTTCCTTGCCGTGGCCGCTGGTGTCGTGGCCGTCCTCCTCGCCGCCGACGATGCCGGTCTCGACTTCGAGGATGATGTCGCTGGCCGCGCAGCGCTTCAGCAGGTCCGAGGAGACGCGGATGTTCTCGTCGAGGGGCAGTTCGGAGCCGTCGAACATGTGGGCGTTGAAGAGGTTCGGCAGCCCCTTCGCACGGCGCGCCTCGGTCTCCGCGAGGAGGGGCAGCACGAAGCCCTCCAGGTGCTTGGGGTGGCAGTGGTCCGTGTGCAGTGCCACGTTGACGTCGTACTCGGCCGCGATGAAGCGCACGTAGTCGGCCATGGCGGTGGCGCCCCGGGCCATGGACTTCACGCCCTGGCCGGACCAGAACTCGGCGCCCCCGGTGCTGATCTGGATGATCCCGTCGCTCTTGGCCTCCTTGAGGCCCAGCAGCACGGCGTTCACGGTCTCGGTGGAGGTGACGTTGAAGGCCGGATAGGCGAACCGGCCCTCCTTCGCGCGCTGGAGCATGGACCGGTACAGGGCGGCGTTCACCACGGGCATGGGCGTCCTCGATGCGGAAAGGCCGAGTCTATCAGCCGGACGCCGGAAGCCGCCGGACCAGGGCCTTCCGGACCTCCTCCGCGACCACCATGCCCGCCAGCCAGGGCAGCATGGCGAGCCAGGCCCGGGGCGGGATGGCGAGCCCCGAGAGCAGCCCGGGCCCCCGGTTGATGGCCAGGAGGACCAGGGCCTCGGTGAGGAGGCCGACGAGGAGGAGGCGGCCCGGGCGCAGGCGGCCCGCGAACAGGGAACGCTCCTCGCTGCGGCAGAGGAAGACCGCCACCATCTGCCCGGCGATGATGCCGCTGAGGCAGGCGGCGCTGGCCTGGAGGGCGAGGGGATGGCTCAGGTCCAGGGCCTGTCCCCAGGTCCAGCCCCCGATCCAGAGGGTGGTGAAGAAGGCCGCCAGCCCGGCCAGCGCCTCGAAGAGTCCGAGGGTGCCGTAGGCGCGGAGGAAGACCCGGGCCGTCAGCAGAGGCGCCCTCCGGCCCCGGGGCGGGCGGTCCATGATCCCCGCCTCGGGCCGCTCGGCGCCCAGGGCGAGGGCGGGGAGCTGGTCGGTGCCCAGGTCGATGATGAGGATCTGGAGCACGGTGAGGGGCAGCGGCACGCCCAGCGCCACGAAGGCGATGAAGGGGAGCAGCTCGGCGCAGTTGCTGGTCATGTGGTAGGTGAGGAACTTCCGGAGGTTGTCGAAGACCGCCCGGCCCTCCTCCACCGCCGCGACGATGCTGGCGAAGTTGTCGTCGGCCAGCACCAGGTCGGAGGCCTCCCGGGCCACGTCCGTTCCCGAGCGGCCCATGGCCACGCCGATGTCGGCGGCCTTCAGGGCCGGGGCGTCGTTCACGCCGTCCCCGGTGACCGCCACCACTTCGCCCTTGCGCTGGAGGGCCAGCACGATGCGCGTCTTCTGGTCGGGGTCCAGCCGGGCGAAGACCAGCTCGGGATGGTCCAGGGCGAGCTGCAGCTCGATGTCCGTGAGCTTCCGCAGGGCCTCCCCGGTGATCACCCGGACCTCGGGGCCCTCCACCAGCCCGATCTGGCGCGCGATGGCCTCGGCGGTGCGGGGGTGGTCGCCGGTGACCATGAGGATGCGGATCCGCGCGGCCCGGCACGTGCGCACGGCGCCGGCCACCTCGGGGCGCGGCGGATCCTCCAGGGCCGCGAGGCCCGTGAAGGTGAGGTCCTCCTCCAGCCGCTCCCGGAGGCAGCCCTCGGGCAGGTCCCGGGAGGCGAAGGCCATCACCCGGAGGCCCCGGTCGGCGGCCGACTCCAGTGCCTGGCGGATGCGGCCCCGCAGGGGCTCGTCCAGGGGCACGGCCTGTCCCCCCATCCAGGCCCGGGAGCACAGGGGAAGCAGGAACTCCGGCGCGCCCTTCGTCAGCAGCCGCCTTCCGCCCCCTGGCGCGGGATGCACCACCGAGAGGCGGCGCCGCACGGCATCGAAGGGGAGGCAGTCCAGCCGCTCGGGTTCGGCGTCGCGGAGACCCGCCTCCACCGCGCACGCGACCAGGGCCACCTCCATGGGATCCCCCAGCCAGGCCTCCCGGACGGCGGTTTCCGTTCCTTGGCGACGCTTGAGGCTGTGGGCGTGGGCGGCGGTGCGGAAGAAGGCCTCGTAGCCCCCCGCCCGGAGGTCCCGCGCCGGGATCCAGGAACCGTCCAGCCAGGCCTGGACCACCTCCATGCGGTTCAGCGTCAGGGTGCCGGTCTTGTCGGTGCAGATGACGGTGGCCTCCCCCAGGGCCTCCACCGCCGGGAGGCGGCGCACCAGGGCGTCGCGCTTCGCCATGCGCTGGGCCGCCATGGCCAGGGCCAGGGTCACCGTGGGCAGCAGGCCTTCGGGGACGTTCGCCACGATGATGCCGATGGCGAAGATCAGGTCCTGCCAGACCGTGAGGTGGAGCTGCCGGCCCAGCAGGAAGAAGAGGACGCCCAGGCCGGTCGCGAAGGCCGCGATGAATCGGCTCACCCGGGCGATCTCCCGCTGGAGCGGTGAGGCCTGCCCGCGGTCCGCCTGGGTGAGCTGGGCGATGCGGCCGAGCTGGGTGCGCATGCCCGTGGCGTAGACCACCAGGCGGGCCTCCCCCTCCGTCAGCGTGGTGCCCGCCAGCAGGAGGTTCGTGGCGTGGACGGGGTCGGCCTCGGAGGCCTCCGAGGCGAGCCGGGCCACGGGCACGGATTCCCCCGTGAGGGTGGCGGCGCTGACCTGGGCGCTGAAGGCCTCCAGGATCCTTCCGTCCGCCGGGACGCGGTCCCCGGCCTCCAGGAGCACCACGTCCCCCGGCACCAAAAGCCGGGCGGGCAACACCGCCACCGCGCCGTCCCGCAGGACCTTGATCCGGTCGGGCAGCAGCCGTTCAAGGGCCTGGATGGCCCGCTCGGCCCGGGCCTCCTGCCAGAACGAGAAGAGGCCGTTGATGAGGATGACCCCGAGGATGGCCCAGCCCATGCCGGCCATCCCGCCGCCGGGATCCTTCCAGCCCACGACGAAGGCCAGGGCCGCCGCCACCCACAGGATGAGGGCGAAGAAGTGCACGAACTCCTTGCCCAGGCGGTGCCACCCGGGCTCCCGCCGCGCCCGCTCCACCTCGTTGGGGCCGAACTCGGCCAGGCGCCGTTCCGCCTCCGCCGTGGCGAGCCCGCCGCGGTCCGCCCGCAGGCTCGCGAGGGCCTGGTCGAGGGGAATCCGGTGGATCTCCATGGAGGGTTCCGCGGAGCGGTTAGGATGGACGGCCGGGAGGCCGTCGGGACAAGCATGCGCATCGCCGCCGTTGACGTGGGTTCCAATTCCATCCACCTCGTGGTGGTGGAGACCGACACCCTGGGCGGGCAGCGCGTGCTGGCCCGGGAGAAGGCCATGGTGCGCCTCGCCAAGGGGGGCGCGACGTCAGGACGCATCGAGCCGGGCCCCTTCCGGGCGGGCCTGGAGGCGCTGGAGGCCATGGCCCGGGTCATCGCCGACCTGGCCTGCGACACCGTGATGGCCTGCGGCACGGCAGCGCTGCGGGACGCGGAGAACGCGGACGCCTTCGTGGAGGGGGCCCGGGCCCTGGGCATTCCCATCCAGGTGATCTCCGGCGAGGAGGAGGCCCGGCTCATCCACCAGGCCGTGAGCCACGCCATCCCCTTCCCGGTGGCGCCCACCGCCCTGGTGGACATCGGCGGCGGCAGCACGGAGATCACCTGGGTGCGCGGGGCCTCGGTGCTGGCCTCGGCCTCCCTGCCCTGGGGCCTCCAGCGCCTGGCGGACGCGGTCCCCACGGCGAATCCGCCGACCCCCGAGGACCTCCGGCGCCTCAAGAAGTTCATCGCCAAGGCGCTGAGGAAGGTGCGGAAGGCCCTGCCGTCGGACCTGCCGGAGACGCCCCAGGTCCTCGGCACCTCGGGGACCCTCGAGGACCTGGCGAAGGGCGCCTCCGGGGGGCCGGCCTTCACCCGGGCCCAGCTCGAGCCCTTCAGGCGCCGCCTCTGGCACGCCGACGCGAAGGCCCGGGTGGAGCGCCTCGGCGTGGATCCCAAGCGGGCGGAGGTGCTGCACGTGGGCGCCTCCTGGGCTTCGGCCCTCCTCAAATGGCTGGGGGCCACCGAGGTGCGCTGCCTGGGCGTGGGCCTGCGGGAGGGCATGGTCTGGGAGGCCCTGAAGCACGGCGGCGTGGCCATCCCGCCCCTGTCGGACCGCCGCCGCGCCTCCGTGGAGGCCTTCGCCGCCCGCATGGACCCCGACCCCGGCCACAGCCTGCACGTCCAGGCCCTCTGCGACCAGCTCTTCGACGGGCTGATGCCCAGCTTCGAGCTCGGCGACACCGAGCGCGAATGGCTGGCCGCCGCGGCCCGGCTCCACGACATCGGCTTCTCCCTCAGCGAGAAGGGGCACCACAAGCACGGCGCCTACCTCGTCCGCAACGCACAGCTCCAGGGCTTCTGGCCCGAGGAGGTGGAGATCATCGCCCAGGTGGTGCGCCACCACCGGGGCAAGGCGCCCAACCCGGCGAAGCACGAGGCCTTCCGCCAGCTCGCCCCCTGGCACCAGGCCACCGTCGCCAAGCTGGCCGCGATCCTGCGGGCCGCGGACGCCCTGGACCGGCGTCGGCGCCAGGCCGTGAAGCGCGTCCGCGTCGAGGACGACGGCGAGGCCCTCTGCGTGGTCGCCGAGGGCCAGGGCGACCTTCGGTCCGAGGCCGAGGCCTTCCAGGACAAGGGGCGCCTGCTCATGAAGCTCCTGGACCGGCCGCTGGGGCTGGCCCTGGGCTGAGGGGAGCGCGGGGCCGGAGGGGCGCTATGATCCAAGGTTCCTTCGGACCCCGCATGCAGACCCACGACCTCATCCATGACTGGAACGCCCAGGGCTGCATCAACGGCGGCGCGCCCCCCAAGCGGGTCCCCCTCCTGGACGACGAGACCCTCCGGGACGGCCTGCAGAGCCCCTCGGTCCGGGACCCGGACATCCCGGCCAAGCGGGACCTGCTGCACCGCCTCGCCAAGCTGGGCATCCACAGCGTGGACCTTGGCATGCCGGGCGCGGGACCCAAGGCCATGGCGGCGGTGAAGGCGCTCATGGCCGAGATCCGGGACTACCGTCTCCCTATCCATCCCAATGTCGCGGTGCGCACCCTGGAAGCCGATCTCGTCCCCGTGGCCGAGATCCAGCAGAAAACCGGCATGCCCCTCGAAGTCGGCGCCTTCCTCGGCTCGAGCCCGGTGCGCATGGACGTGGAGGACTGGGACCTCGAGTTCCTGCTGGTCACCGTGCGCAAGGCCATGGCCTTCTGCCGGCGCCACCACATCCCCGCGATGATGGTCACCGAGGACACCACCCGGTCGAAACCCGAGGTGCTGCGGGCCATCTACCGCACCGCCCTCGACGAAGGCGCCCAGGCCATCTGCCTCAGCGACACCTGCGGCCACGCCACGCCGGCCGGAGCCCGCAACCTGGTGAGGTTCATGCGCGAGGACGTGCTCGAGGGCAAGGACGTCCGCATCGACTGGCACGGCCACAACGACCGCGGCCTCGGCGTCGCCAACGCCATCGCGGCCTTCGAGGCCGGCGCGGACCGCCTCCACGGCTCCATCCTCGGGATCGGGGAGCGTTGCGGGAACGTGGCCCTCGACCAGCTGATGATGAACCTCATCCTCATGGGCTACTGGCAGGGCGACCTCACGGACCTGCCGGCCCTGGCGGAGCGGGTGGCGGAACTGTGCGGCTTCGAGATCCCCGCCAATTATCCGGTCCTCGGGCGGGACGCCTTCCGCACGGGCACCGGCGTCCACGCGGCCGCCATCGTGAAGGCCCTGCGGCGCGGCGACGCGGACCTGGCGGACGCGGTCTACTCCGGAGTGCCCGCCTCCCTGGTGAACCGGCGCCAGGAGATCGAGATCGGCCCCGTGGCCGGCCACAGCAACGTGGCCTACTGGCTGGAGCTGAACGGCTTCGACTCCAGCACCGACCGCATCGAGCGCATCCTCAAGCTGGCCAAACAGAGCGCGCGGATCCTCACCGACGACGAGATCCGGGCGGCCCTGTAACCGCATCGTGACTTCGGATCCCCGGCCCGCCGGGATACCCTGGAGCGTTTGCCTGCCTGGAGCCCTTCGTGGACCACAGCCGCGAGTACCGACAGCGCCGCTTCCTGAACTGGTTCCCGCTGGGCCTGACCTACGCGGCCATGTACATGGGCCGCTACAACTTCAACGTCGTGAAGAACGACATCGGGGCCTGGTACCACCTGGACAAGGCCCAGATGGGCCTCATCGCCACCGCCGGCTTCTGGACCTACGGCCTCTCGGTCGCCCTGAACGGCCCCCTGGCGGACCGCTTCGGCGGAAGGCGGGCGATCCTGGTCGGCGCCCTGGGCTCGGCCCTGCTGAACCTCGCGGTGGGGGTCATGTTCCTCGACGGGATGACCACCAAGCTGCTCGTCTCCATGAGCCTGCTCTGGTCCCTGAACATGTACTTCCAGAGCTTCGGCGCCCTCTCGGTGGTGAAGGTGAACAGCACCTGGTTCCACGTGCGCGAGCGGGGCGTCTTCGGGGGGATCTTCGGGATCATGATCTCCTCGGGCTACTTCCTCGCCAGCACCATCGGCGCGTGGATCCTGTCCCGCTTCCACTGGACGATGATCTGGTTCATCCCGTCCGCGGCCATCTTCGCCATGTTCCTGGTGGACCTATTCCTGGTGCGCAACCGGCCCAGCCACGCGGGGCACGCGGACTTCGACACCGGCGACGGGAGCAACGCCCACCACGCGGAGGACGCGCCCATGCCCCTCCTGGACCTGGTCAAGCGGGTCTTCCACAACCCCGTGATCGTGGCCCTCATCTTCGCGGAGTTCTGCACGGGGTTCGTGCGCCAGGGCGTGATGCTCTACTTCACCGAATACCTGGACGAGGTCTACCACCTCTCGAAGAAGCAGCACCTCTTCTGGTGGACCGGCGTGGCCTTCATGTTCGGCGGCATCTTCGGCGGGCTCCTGTGCGGCTGGATGAGCGACAAGCTCTTCCACTCCCGCCGGCCGCCGGTGGCCTTCGTGTTCTACCTCGTCCAGGTGGCCATGCTCCTGCTGCTGGGAGCCACCCTGGGCCAGCGAAGCATGGGCGGTCAAGTCTGGGCCATCGTGCTGCTGGGTCTCACCGCGATGTTCATCTTCGGCGTCCACGGCATGCTGAGCGGCACGGCCTCCATGGACTTCGGGGGCCGCAAGGCGGCGGCCACGGTGGCCGGGGCCCTGGACGGCATCCAGTACATCGGCTCCGGCCTCACGGGCTTCGGCCTGGGCTGGGTGCTCAAGACCTGGGGCTGGGACGGGACGCCCCTCCTCGCCGGGGCGGGGGTCCACGCCCACCAGCCCGCCCATGCCTGGGTCTGGGTGGGCTGCATCATCCCCTTCAGCCTCGTCGGCGCCTTCATCATGACCCGCATCTGGCACGCCAAGCCCGGCGCAGGAGCCCATTAGGCGCCTGTGGCGCCGTCCCTGGTCCCTGGTCCTGGGTCCCTGGTCCTGGGTCCCTGGTCCTGGGTCCCTGGTCCCTGGCCGAGATGATCACGACCGGCCGGCATAGGATGGAGGACGTAGCCGCCACCCTCCGCGAGACAAGCCAAGCACCACGGACAAAGGACTTCATGCAACACCGCCCCATCCTCGAGACCCTCGAACGCCTGAAGGCGAGGCCCGCGGGCGCCCCGCGCCCCATCGCGGTCTACGACCTGGATTCCACGCTCTTCTGCACCGGGCCCCGGAACCTGGCCATCGCCCACGACTTCGCGGCCATCCGGCCGAAGGTCCAGCCCTTCGTGGACCGCCTCCAGCCGGAGACCATGGGCTGGAACGTCATGGCGGACCTGGAGGCCCTGGGCTTCGACGACAGGGCCGTGCTCGCGGAGCTGCGGGCATTCTGGAGGGCCACCTTCTTCACCGACCGCTACGTGCAGCAGGACTGGGCCTACCCCGGCGCGGTGGACCTGGTGAAGGCCGTGGCGGCCGCGGGCTGCCTCACCTACTACCTCACCGGCCGGGACGAGCCCGGCATGCGGGAGGGGACCCTGAAGTCCCTGGCCGAGTGCGGGTTTCCCCTGCCCGGCCCGGAGGTCTTGCTCCACATGAAGCCGGCCTGGGAGGACGAGGACCTGGCCTTCAAGCTCGACGCCTTCCGGGAGCTGCACGCCCTCGGCGATGTGGTCCTGGCCTTCGAGAACGAGCCCGCCAACGCCAACCGCTTCCACCGGGAATTCCCCGGCGCCACGGTGGTGCTCCATGCCACCATCCACGCCCCCGATCCCGAGCCCCTGGACCCCGGCGTCCACCGGGTGGACACCCTGGCGGTGCAGGGACTGGAGATCCCCTGAGACCGGGTCCGCGCGCTACGTTGGTGCCATGAAGGACCGGGAGATCGTCGAGCGCGTCCGGGACGCCACGGACCTCGTGGCCCTCGTGGGCCAGGCGGTGAAGCTGCGCAAGCAGGGCGGGGCCTTCGTCGGCCTGTGCCCCTTCCACTCGGAGCGCTCCCCCAGCTTCCAGGTGGTGCCGAACCGCGGCTTCTACCACTGCTTCGGCTGCGGCAAGCACGGGGACGCCTTCGCGTGGCTCATGGAGCGGGAGGGACTGAGCTTCCCCGAGGCCCTGGAGCAGCTGGCCCGCGCCGCGGGCATCGAAGTCCCCCGCATGCGCGAGCGTCCGGCGGCGGAAGTGGACCAGGAGGCGAGGCTGCGGGGCGTCCTGGAGACCGCCCAGGGCTGGTTCGAGCGCCAGCTCGAGGCGAGCCCCCAGGCCCAGGACTACCTGCGCCGGCGGGGCATCACCGAGGCCTTCGCGAAGGAGGCCGGCTTCGGCCTGGCCCCGGACGGCTGGGAGGGCCTGGTGGGCCACCTCCGCGGCCTGGGAATCTCCCCCGACCTGGCCGAGCTGGCGGGCCTGGCCTCCCGCACTGAACGGGGCACGGTCATCGACTTCCTGCGGGGGCGACTCACCATCCCCATCCACGACGGCCGGGGTCGCCTCGTCGCCTTCGGCGGCCGCATCCTCGGAGACGGCCAGCCGAAGTACATGAACACCCGGGAGACCGCGCTCTTCCGGAAGGGCGAGACCCTCTTCGGATTCCAGCGGGCCAAGGGCGCCGCCCGGGACGGGCTGTTGGTGGTGGAGGGCTACTTCGACGTGCTCCAGCTCCACCAGTCCGGCATCGCCCAGGCGGTGGCGCCCCTGGGCACGGCCCTCACCGAGGAGCACTTGAAGCTGTCCGCGCGCTTCACGAAGCGGCTGATCCTCTGCTTCGACGGGGACGCCGCCGGCCGCCGGGCCATGGAGAAGAGCCTCAGGCTCGCGTTGCCCCTGGGCTTCGATGTCCGGCTCCTGGAGCTGCCCCAGGGCGAGGATCCCGACACCTGGTGCATGGCCGTCGGGGCCGAGGCCTTCCGGGAGCTGGTCCGCCGGGCCCCGGACTGGACTTCCTTCGTGCTGGCCCATGCCCTGGAAGGGAAGGATCTGCGCCGGGTCCAGGACCGCATGGCGGCCTTCCAGGATCTCCTGGAATTCCTCCCCTACCTGCCGGACACGCCCCAGCGCCGGGAACTCTTCGCCAGCCTGGCCCACCAGCTCCAGCTACCCCGCGCCGAGGTGGAGCGCGCGGTCCGGGAGCGTCGGCTCCGGGCCGGGGGCGGGGCCCCGGCCCCAGAGGCGTCTGCGGCCCACGGCGCCCTGGACGAGCTGCTCCGCCCTCTGGTGCTCCTGGCTCAGGACGCCGCAGGCCGCGCGGCCGTGGCCGAGCTGCCCCACGCATGGTGGGAAGGGCTGGACGGGGCCCCGCTGCTTCAGGCCGTGCTGGACGCGGAAGGCGACGAGGACCTCCTGCCCCCGGAGGCCCTGGCCCAGCTCCGGCGCCTGGAGGGGGAGCGGGCCCGGCGGGACGAGATGGCCCCGGTCCCTGGAAGGGCGTTTTCGCGGCTGGAGAGCGCTTTCGTCCACCGGGAGCTCCAAGCGGTGAACCGGCAGCTCCTGGACCCCCGGATCCTGGGCGACGAGGCCCTGAAACGACGGCTGGAGGACCGGCAAGTAGGACTTTTACGGCGCAAGAGCGACTTGGCCCGGCTATTGCGGGTGCCCTCAGGGGCTGGCCCCAGCGCAACTTGAACCATTTTTGACCTTGCGAGCCAGGACCGGCCCTCTATACTGGAGGATTCCGGGCGCCCGGAAGAATGGCCTTTCTGTACCCTCCTGCGCCCCGAACATCCCTTCCCCCCGAACCGATCCTTGAGGCCCGAATGGTCCAGACGCCCTCCCGCGAAAGCTACTTCGAACTCACCAAGGCCCTCATCTCCCTCGCGCGGAACCGCGGCATCCTCCTGATCGACGAACTGAACGCCTTCCTTCCCGAGGACGCGGGCACGCCTGCGGACCTCGAGATCGTGATGGGGATGTTCAACCGCCTCGGCGTGGGCATCGGCCAGACCGAAGCCGAGGCCAAGCAGGACCGGGAGAATCTCGAGCCCGAGGTCTTCGCCGTGGCGGCCCCGGCGCGCCTGGACAAGGAGCTGGACGTCGACATCGACGGCCCCGACAGCGACAAGTTCAACGACCCCGTCCGCATGTACCTGAAGGAGATGGGCACCGTGCCCCTCCTCAAGCGCGAGGACGAGGTGGAGATCGCCAAGCGCATCGAGGTGGGCGTGCGCAGCGTCATGCGCGCCCTCTCCCGCAGCCGCCTCGCCGCCAGCCTGCTCATCGACATCGGCAAGATGCTGAAGGAGAACCCCGGCAAGATCCGCGAGGTGGTGGGCCTTTCCGACGAGGTGGACGAGGACGAGGATGCCGAGAGCACCTCGGCCACCCAGCACGTGCACCACCAGTTCGAGAAGCTGCTCGTCTTCGACCAGCAGCTCCAGGACCTGCTGGACCTCAAGAAGCTGGTGGACGCCGGCGAGAAGACCCTGCCGAAGAAGCGCAAGCTCGACAAGGAGATCCTCCGCGCCCGGGCCAGGGTCAGCCGCCAAGTCCGCAAGCTGGGGCTGAACAGCCTCGCCGTCACCCGCCTCGTGGACAAGATCACCCACCATCACAGCCAGGTGATGGCCGGCGAGCGCAAGCTCCGGGAGATGAAGGACCGTCTGAAGAACCCCGCCTTCGCCAAGCTCAAGGACAAGTACACGAAGGAGTCCCACGCCATCAAGGGCGAGCTGGACCGCTTCTTCGCCAAGTACGAGACCAACTCCGAACGATTCCACGCCGACTACAACGGACTCAAGCAGGCCGAGGCCATCGCCCGCGCCGCCAAGGCCGAACTCATCGAGGCCAATCTCCGCCTCGTGGTCTCCATCGCCAAGCGCTACACGAACCGCGGCCTGCAGTTCCTGGACCTGATCCAGGAGGGCAACATCGGCCTCATGAAGGCCGTGGACAAGTTCGAGTACAGCCGCGGCTTCAAGTTCTCCACCTACGCCACGTGGTGGATCCGCCAGGCCATCACCCGCGCCATCGCCGACCAGGCCCGCACGATCCGCATCCCCGTGCACATGATCGAGACGATCAACAAGCTCATCCGCACCCAGCGCGAGCTGGTGCAGAAGCTGGGCCGCGAACCCTCCAGCGAGGAGATCGCCGACGCCATGGACATGCCGGTCTCCAAGGTCCGGAAGGTCATGAAGATCGCCCAGGAACCCATCAGCCTGGAGACGCCCATCGGCGAGGAGGAGGACAGCCACCTCGGCGACTTCATCGAGGACAAGACCGTCGTCTCCCCCGTGGAACAGGTGGTCAATCAGCGCCTCAAGGAGACCGTGAATTCCGTGCTGCAGACCCTCACCGAGCGCGAGGAGAAGGTCCTGCGCATGCGCTTCGGGGTTGGCGAGGAGGCCAGCGAGCACACCCTCGAGGAGGTCGGCAGCGAGTTCGCCGTCACCCGCGAGCGCATCCGTCAAATCGAGTCCAAGGCCCTGCGGAAGATCCGCCACCCGCGGTATTCCAAGACGCTCAAGGCCTTCCTGGGCTGACCCGGACCCGCTTCCGCAGCAAGGGCTCCGCTGGACGGAGCCCTTGCTGTTCCGGCCGCGGGTCTGCACCCTCCTGGTGAGAAACTGGGGCAGGCAAACTGAGCCCTTGAATCGTGGACCGATCGGGCGAAGGATGGGGGCGCTCCGACCCACCATGAACCCCTTCCCCGCAAGCCGCTGGTTGCTCCTGTGCCTCGCCTGCGCCTGTCTGGCCGCAGGTGTGGGGGAGCCCCGGACCCGGCCCGCGATCCAGGTCTTCAGCACCGGGGAAGGCCTGCCCAGCACCACGGTCCACGACATCAGGCCCGACCGGGACGGCCGGCTCTGGATCGCCACCGTCGAAGGACCCGCGGTCTACAACGGCCGCCGATGGAGCACCCTGACCCTCCCCGGCGCCTCAGGCTCCAAGTGGGTGCGGGTGGTGCGCCAGACCGCGGACGGCAGCCTCTGGTTCGGCACCGACGACGGCGGCCTCTGGCGCAAGCAGGGCGACACCTGGGAGCACTTCGGCGCCCAGGTCCTCGGCAGCGAGAGGGTGAACACCCTGCTGGAAGTCCAGCGGCCCGGCCGTTCACCCGCCCTGTGGGTCGGCACCGGCGGCGGCGGGTTGGCCATGCTCCAGGATGGCGTCTGGTCCCGGCTCACCCCGGCCGAAGGATTTCCCGACACCTGGGTCTGGCACCTGGCGGAGACTTCCGACGCCGCAGGCCGGCCCGTGCTGTGGGCCTGCACGCGCAGGGGTCTCGCCCGGCTCGAGGCCGGGACCTGGCGAACCTTCACCACCCGGGATGGCCTCCCCGGGGACGAGACGAATGCCGTCGTGGCCTGGAAGGAGCCCAGCGGCGCCTGGACCGCGGTGGTCTCCTGCTGGGGGAAGGGCCTCGCCCGCTGGTCCCTGAACCGCTGGGTGCCCTTCGGCGCGGATGGCCGCGTCCCCAGCCGGTATTTCGCAAGCCTCGCGGTGACCCGGGCCCTCCAGGGGAACGCCTCCCTCTGGGCCGGCAGCTTCGATGAAGGCCTCTTTCGCTGGGACGGTGAAGCCTGGAGCCACATCGGCGTGGCGGACGGCTTGCCCAGCAATGCGATCTACGGGCTCTACGCGGACTCCTCCCGCCGGCCTGCCCTCTGGATCGGCACTCGCGGCGGCGGACTCGCCTCCCTGGACCTGGCCGGCTGGCGGGTGGTGGACCGCAGCCTTGGGCTGCCCTCGGGCGACGTGACCAGCTTCCTGGAGGTCCCCGGGAGCTCGGGAGGGACGGACCTCCTCGTCGGCACGTCGAAGGGCATCTCGGGCTGGGACGGCCGCCGGTGGAAGGACGCGGGGCCCCCTTCAGGCGCGGGCATCCATCCCCACGTCTACGCCCTCCACCGCGACGCGCAGGGTCGGCTCTACATGGCCAGCGTCAGCGGTCTCGCCGTCCTCGAACACGGGCGCTGGTCCCTCCTCACGCGGTCGGACGGACTCCCCTCGAACCATGTCAACTGCATCCTGCCTTCCCAGGACGGCGGCCTGCTGGTCGGGACCGGGGCCGGCATCGGAAGGGTGCTCGGCCGGCGGGCCGAGGCCCTTGCCATGCCCCCGCAGGCGCCCCAGCCCACCCTCTATGCCCTGCTCGAGACCCGGGACCCCGGGGGCGGCACGGTGCTCTGGGCCGGAACCCGCGGGGACGGCCTGCTCCGCTTGTCCCAGGGAAGCTGGACGCGCCTTGGGCCCGAGCAGGGCTTCCCGGCCCGCTCGGTCCACGCCCTGCTCCACTCCGTGGATGCCCAGGGCCGGCGGTGGCTATGGGCGGGAACGTCCGCGGCCGGCCTGCTGCGGCTCGAGCTGGACCGCCCCGGGGCCGGCTGGGAGCGGTTCGACCAGGAGACGCTCCCGGGTTTCCCGAGCAATGCCGTGGCGAGCCTGAAGATGGATCTCCTGGGTCGGCTGCTGGTGGGGACCAAGCGGGGGGTGGCCCGGCTGACCCTCCATGGGGACAAGCCTTCGGTTGAGACCTTCGCCCTGGCGGATGGGCTGCCGAGCCTGAGTTGCAACACCGCGGCCGCCCTCGTGGACCATCTCGGGCATGTCTGGATCGGCACCCCCCAGGGTGCCGCTGTACTGGACCCGGCCCGGGAGGAGCCCATGCCGCCCCTGCCACCGCCCTACCTGGACCAGATCCGCGTGGCCGGGCTGCCGGCGCCGGTGCAGCCCGGCGCGGTCCTTGGGCACCGGCAGAACCAGTTGGCCTTCGCCTTCGGGATCCCGCGCTTCCAGCGGGAGGAGTCCATCCGTTTCCGCACGCAGCTCGAAGGCCTCGAAGC
>JBDIBF010000037.1:0-29168 GCA_039812765.1 Holophagaceae bacterium | reverse complement strand
GAGAGGGCCGCGGCCCGGGCCCGGCGCAGGTCCTTGTGGGGCAGGTCGAGGATGCGCTGGTCGTTGGTGTAGCTGTGCACCGTGGTCATGAGACCGTGCTCGACGCCGAAGGCCTGGTCCAGCACCTGCACCATGGGGGCGAGGCAGTTGGTGGTGCAGCTCGCGTTGCTGAGGACACGCTCCTTCTCCAGGTCGAGGGCGCCCTCGTTGATGCCCATGACCACCGTGCGGTCCGCGTCGTCCGCCGGGGCGCTGATGATCACGTGGCTCACGCTGCCGTGCAGGTGGTTCGAGGCGTCCTTCTTCTTGGTGAAGATGCCCGTGCACTCCAGCACCACCTGGGCGCCGAGCTGGCCGAAGGGGATGAGGTGCGGGTCCTTCTCCGCGTAGACGCGGATGCGCCGGCCCTCGAGCACCAGGTGGTTGCCGTCGGCGGCCACGGAGAAGTCCGCGTGCCCGTGCACCGAGTCGTACTTCATCAAGTGGGCCAGGGTGGCGGCGTCGGTGAGGTCGTTGACCGCGACGACCTGCACGTGGGGAGCCTTCATGAGCTGGCGCAGGACGAGACGGCCGATGCGGCCGAGCCCGTTGATGGCGACTTTCTTCATGGCGGCTCCCCGGTACGGAAGGGGTCCAGCCTAACGCCCTTCCGGGCACGCCTGAAGCCCGGGCTGTGACGCGCGTCTCGCCCCGGTCCGGGGGAGAGGGTTCTTCAGCTCGCGAGGGAGGCGCGGCGCCGCAGGGCGAGGGCGGGGGCCTCGAGCTTCTTGGAAAGCGTGTTCCGGTGGATGCCGAGGACACGGGCGGCCGCGCTCTGGTTGCCCTTGTTCGCGGTGACCACCTCCTCGAGGTAGACCCGCTCGAACTCGCGCTTGGCCATGTCCAGGGGGACGCCCTTGCGCACCATCTCGGCCACGAGGCGCCGCAGCTCATCTCGCATCGTCGGGCTCCAACTCAAGAAGGAAGAGCGAACGTAGCACCCGTTCGCGGTGCGGGGAAACAAAATGATTTCTCCGAAGGCGCGGCCGCTCTTCCCATCCTGCGGAAAACCCTGTGGAATACCTGTGGAACCCGCGGGGAGCGAGATGCGCAAGACGAAGCTGGTCATCACCATGGGGCCCGCGCTGGCCGACGACGCGAAGCTGCGCGAAGTCCTGCGCGAGGCCGACGCCGTGCGGTTGAACGCGAGCCACGGAGATCCGGCCGCCCGCAGCGGTGTCCTCGCGCGGGTCCGCGCAGCCGCCGCGGAGCTTGGCCGGGAGCTACCGGTCTTCCTCGACCTCCAGGGACCCAAGTGGCGGGTGGGCGTCTTGGACGCCCCCGTGGAACTGGCGGAGGGCAGCGAGGGCTGCTTCGTACCGCCCGGCTCGAACAGCCCGCAGGGGGAAGGCTGGCGGGTTCCGCTGCCGCATCCGGAGCTCTTCCAGGGGGCGCGGGAGGGCCAGCGTTGGCTGCTGGACGACGGCGCGCTGGAGGTGGAGGTGCTGGAGGCCCGCGCCGACTCGGTGCTCGCGAAGGTGCGCGTGGGGGGCGAGCTGAAGGCGCGCAAGGGCGTGCATCCCATCGGCCTCGAGCTGGCCCTGGACCCGCTGACCGCCAAGGACCTCGAGGACGTCCGCTGGGGCGTGGCCAACGGGGTGGAGCTCTTCGCGCAGAGCTTCGTGCGGCGCCGCGCGGACGTGGAGCAGCTCCAGCAGCGCATCCGCGAGGCGGGAGGCAGCCAGCCCGTCATCGCCAAGATCGAGCACCCCCAGGCCCTCGACAACCTGGAGGAGATCCTCCAGGTCTCCTGGGGCGTCATGGTGGCCCGGGGGGATCTCGGCGTGGAGCTCGGCGTCGAGCGCGTCCCCTCCCTGCAGAAGAAGATCATCCGCACCGCGCGCAAGGCCCTGAAGCCGGTGATCACGGCGACCCAGATGCTGGAGAGCATGATCGAGAACCCGTCGCCGACCCGCGCCGAGGCCAGCGACGTGGCGAACGCCATCTGGGACGGCACCGACGCCGTGATGCTGAGCGCCGAGAGCGCCGCCGGCGCCTATCCCGTGGAGGCGGTGCAGTGGCTGGCGCGCATCGCCGCCGAGGCCGACGCCCACGTGCCCGGCATGGCCTACCGCCGGGACATCGGCGAGATGGCCAAGGGCCGCACGGACATCTCGGTGGCCTTCGCCGCCTGCCGGGCCGCGGAGGACCTGGGGGCGCGTTGGATCGTGGCGTTCACGGAAGGCGGCGGCAGCGCCCGCATGGTGAGCCGCCTCGCCGGCCAGACCCCCGTGCTCGGCGCCACCACCGACGGCGCGACGGCGCGGTGCATGGGCCTCCTGCGGGGCGTGACCGCCCTCATCATCCCGCGGGTCCAGAGCACCGACGACATGGTGGAGGCGGTGCGGGAGCTGCTACTGGCCAAGCACGAGCTGCTGCCCGGCGACCACGTGGTGATGACCATGGGCCTGCCCCTGTGGAAGAGCGGCAGCACCAACACCATGAAAGTGATGACGTTCTGAGATGAAGTGGATCCTCAACCTCGTCTTCACCACCGCCGGCGGCTGGCTGGGCTGGTGGCTGGGCGCCTTCGTGGGGATCACCACGGCGGTGGTGCTCTCGATGGTGGGGACGGGGCTGGGCCTGTGGGTGGCGATCAAGGTCCACCGGGAGCATTTCGAGGCTTGAGGGTTCGGCGGGGCGACCCGGATGCGCTTGAAGGCCTAACGGGGTGGTTTTTATACAGGCACCTCGATCCAGGAAGGCCGGCCTTTGGGCCTTCCTGGATCGAGGTGCGGCCAAGCGACAGCGCGGCAGGGGCATGAATGAAGAAGGTCCCGGTGCCGATCGCTCGGGTGGGTCGAAGGCTGGTCTTGCCACGGGCCATGCAAAGACGGGCGGCCGTGCCCTCCCAACAGCTTCCTCCACCCTGGGCGCTCGGCCTTCTCCTGCCGCGCTGTCGCTTGGCCGCACCGTCCTTAGGCGAGGTCCGCCAAAGGCGCGGACCTCGCCTGAGGACGGTGCCTTTGGAAGGTCAACTTCAAGGTCCAGGTCAAGGTCAACGTCAAATTCAAGATCAACGTAAAGGCCGACGCCTGGCCGCCTCAGAGCCCCCACGCTCCCAGGGCCTGCCTCAGGCCCTCCAACTGCTCCGCGCTGGTGGTGTGGAAGCGGCTCACGAGCTTCCAGCCCTGGGACACCTTCTGGTAGCGGTGCAGCCAGAGGAAGGGGCCTTCCCAGTCGGCCTCCGGGGCGCGGCGGGTGCGCACGAAGAAGGCCACGGTGGTCCAGGGGCCGCGGCTCAGGATCCGCCGCCCGAGTTCCTCCAGGGCGCCCTCGTCGTCGTGTTCCAGCACCAGGTCGTCGATGTCCGGGATGATCATCCTCGCCTCGTCCCCAGGGTACCCTTCCCCCATGCGAATCGAGTGCATCGCCATCGGCACCGAGCTCCTCACCACCCGCCGCATGGACACCAATTCGGTGTGGATCGCCGAGCGCCTGGCGGAGCTGGGCCTGGCCTTCCACCGCAAGACCGCGGTGGGGGACGACCGGTCCGACCTGCGGGCCCTGGCGGAGGAGGCCCTCCCCCGCAGCGACGTCATCCTGTGCACCGGCGGCCTGGGGCCCACCTTCGACGACTTCACCAAGGAGGTCTTCGCCGAGGCCCTGGGGGTGGAACTGCGGGAGGACGCCCGGTGCCGGGCGGAGCTGGAGGCCTGGTACGCCGCGCGCAACCGCGTGCCCTCGGCCAACAACTACAAGCAGGTGCTCATTCCCGAAGGCGCGGAGCCCTTGCGCAATCCCCTCGGGTCGGCCCCCGGCGTGTGGTGGCAGGACCCACCCGGGCATCCGGGCAAGCGCATCGTCCTCATGCCCGGCGTCCCCCGGGAGATGAAGCGCATGTGGACCGACCACGTGCATGGCCGGCTGAAGGACCTCGCCGGCGCGCCGGTGCACACGCTCCGGGTCGTGGTGGGCGGCGTGCCCGAGAGCACCCTGGACGAGCGCACCGCGCCGGTGCGCGCGCGGCACGCCCAGCTCGACTGGACCATCCTGGCCTCCCTCACCCACGTGGAGTTCGTGGTGCGCAGTGCCGACGCCGCGGCCCTGGAAGCCGCGCGCCGGGACCTGGCGGAGGCGCTGGGCCCGGACCGGGTCTGCGAAGGTGACGGCGACCTCGAGTCCACGGTGCTGGAGCTGCTGAAGGCCCAGGGCGAGACCCTCGCGGTCGCGGAGAGCATGAGCGGCGGCCTCCTGGCCGCCCGGCTCACCGCCATTCCCGGGGCCAGCGAGGCGTTCGCGGGGGGCGCGGTGGTCTACACGCCGGAGGCCAAGCGCGTCCTGGCCGGCGTCGAAGCGTCGGTCCTGGAAGCCCACGGCACCATCTCGGAAACCACCACGGAAGCCCTGGCCGAGGGGATCCGCGCGAAGCTCGGCGCCACCTGGGCCCTGGCCATCACCGGGAACGCCGGGCCGTCGGTGGATCCCCACGGCGAGGTCGAGCGCGCGAACCCCGTGGGCACCTGCCTCATCGCCCTCGCCGGACCGGATGGCGTCCACTCGAAGCGCTTCGTGGTGCCCGGCGAGCGCGCCGACGTTCAGCTCCGCGCCGCGGGATGGAGTCTGGACTGGCTGCGGCGGCGGCTGGTCTGAACGCGAGGCCTCAGCGGTAGGGGTAGGGCTTTCCGTCCGTCGCCCGCGCGCGGGGGATCGAGTCCTGCCCGGAAAGGGTATGCAGGTACCAGACCCAGCCCTCGTCCTTGAGGTGGATGAGGTAGCCGCCGTAGAAGGGCTTGGCCGGCAGCCTGCCCGCGCGGTCCAGGCCCTCGAGGATCCTCTTCAGGGAGAGGCTGGCCGGATGGGGCGGCGGGGCCTCCCGCGGGTCGTGCACGGAGGTCACCAGGGCGCGGACGGCGCCCTGCTTCACCTCAAGGAAGCATCCGGCCTGGACGTCGGACCTTCCGAGATCCATCTGCCGCTGCTGCTCCTCCAGCAGGGAGGGCGAGCGGAAGCGGAACATCACCGAGGCCGAGGCGTCGTCCCGGGCGTTCACCAGGCCGTCGGGCCGCACCTTCTCCACGTCCACCCGCTCGAGGCGCGCGTCGGCGCGCCAGGCCTGGGCGAGGGAGACGGCCCAGGGGATCGCCGCGACGGCGTCGAGGTTGCCCGCGCCGCCGGGGGGCTCCGCGACGTCGAGGTCCTGCCAGCCGCGCCCGGCACGGAGCTCCGAGGGCTTCACCGGCGCCCGGGAGGCCGCGAGGACGGCGGCCTTGAGGGCGTCGGGCCGGGGGCCCCGGCCCGCCACGCCGCCGGTCACCTGGTCCACGGCCTTCCTGGCGGTGAACAGCACGCCGCAGGTGACCAGCACGACGCCGAGCACCGGCACCAGGGCGACGGCGGCGACGAACCAGAGCAGCCTGCGGCCGGTCCCTGGCGGCAGCTTCACCGCCACGTTGGGGCGGAACGCCGACGTCGGATCGTAGGCCATCCCGCAGTAGGCGCAGGTGACCGGGCCGTCGGCCTCGGGCAGGGGCGCGCCGCAGCGCTGGCACTGGCGGGGTTTCATGGGTCCAGCCTAGCGGCAGAGGGCCGCCGGCCGCCTCTGATAAGGTGATGCCATGCCGCCCGAAACCCCGCAGCTCGCCCTCTGGGGCCTCGCCGCCTTCCTGGCCGGATCCGTCCCCTTCGGGCTCCTGATCGTGAAGCTGCTCGGCAAGGGCGACGTCCGGTCCCAGGGCAGCGGCAACATCGGCGCGACCAACGTGAGCCGGGTGGCGGGGAAGGGGATCGGCGTGCTGGTGCTGCTCCTGGACATCGCCAAGGGCGTGGTGCCGGTGGTGCTGGCCCGGCGCGCGGGCCTCCCGGAGCCCTTCTGGCCCTGGATCGGCTTCGCCGCCGTCTGCGGCCACGTCTTCTCCCCCTGGCTGGGCTTCAAGGGCGGCAAGGGCGTCGCCACGGCCCTCGGCGTGGTGGCGGCGGTGAACTGGCGCCTCGGCGCGCTGCCCTTCGCGGTCTTTGTGGCGGCCCTCTGGCTCACCCGGCATGTGAGCCTGGGCTCCATCCTGGCGGCACTGCTGCTGCCGGCCGAGGTGCTCCTCCTCTCCCTGACCGGCGACTACGGCGGCTTCAGGGCCGTCAACGACAACCTCCCCTACCTCCTGGCCTGGGCCTTCCTCGCGGTGCTCGTCATCACCAAGCACCACGAGAACATCCGCCGCCTCCAGGCCGGCACCGAGTCGAAGCTCTGGGGCGGACCGAAGGCGCCCGGCGGAGAGGGCGGTGGCCATGGCTGAGCGTCCCGAGATCGCCGTCTTCGGCGCGGGGGTCTGGGGCAGCGCCCTGGCGGTGAACTGGGCCCGGTCTGGGAAGCGCGTGGCGCTGTGGGGGCACACGCCCGCGAAGATGGCGGACATGGCCGCGACGCGGCGGCATCCCCGGCTCAACGGGGTCGAGCTGCCGGAGGGCCTGCACCCCGTGAGCGATCCCGCCGAGGCCTTCCCCGCGCCGGTGTGGGTCTCCTGCATGACCACCCAGTCGAGCCCCGAGGCCTGGGCGGCGCTGAAGGGGCAGGCCGACGCGTCGGGGGCGGGCTGGCCCGACGTGCTCCTGCACTCCAGCAAGGGCATCCTCGCCCGCACCCACCAGCGCCTCAGCGAGGCGCTGGAGCCCCTCCTCGGCCTCCCCGTGGGCGTCATGAGCGGCCCCACCTTCGCCGACGAGGTGGCCCAGGGCCTGCCCTCGGCCCTGGTGATGGCGCTGCCCATGGCCGTCTCCGACGCGCGGGCCGTGGAGCTGCAGCACGTCCTGGCCACCGAGCGCCTCCGGGTCTACCTCAGCCGCGACGTGGCGGGCGCCGAGCTCTGCGGCGCGCTGAAGAACGTCCTCGCCATCGCCGCCGGCCTGGTGGAGACCCTCGGCCTCGGCCACAACGCCCGGGCCGCCCTCATCACCCGCGGCCTCGCCGAGATGGCCCGGCTGGTGGCCGCCCTGGGCGGATCCCCGGAGACCGTGATGGGCCTGGCGGGCATGGGCGACCTCCTCCTCACCGCCACCGGCCCCCAGAGCCGCAACCGCCGCTGCGGCGCCTACCTCGCCGAAGGGAAGACGCTTCAGGAAGCCTCCGACCTCATGGGCGGCCAGGTCATCGAGGGCGCCAGCACCACCCGCGCGGCCCTGGCCCTCGGCGCCGAGGCCGGCGTGGACCTGCCCATCACCGAGGAGGTGGGGCGGCTGCTGGACGGCGCCGACCCGAGGGAGGCCGTGGCGCGGCTCATGGGGCGCAGCCTGAAGTCGGAGTAGGACCCCGGGTTTGATCCACAATGGGGCCATGAGCCAGCCCTTCCGCTTCCGCATCCCCGAGCACGGCACATTGACGAAGGAGCCCTTCGAGCCCGCCGATCCCGCCCCGGGCTGGGTGCGTCTCGCCGTGAAGGCCATGGCGCTGAACCACCTCGATCTCTGGACCACCCGGGGCATCGAGGGCGTGAGGCTGCCCCTGCCGCTCACACCAGGCTGCGACGGGGCGGGGATCGTGGAGGCCGTGGGCCCCGGCACCGCCCTCCCGCCGGGCGTGGAGGCCGGCGGCAGCGCCATGGTCGCGCCGGGCCTCTCCTGCGGGCTCTGCGCCGAGTGCCTGCGGGGGGACGACATGCGCTGCGCGCGCTACGGCGTGCTGGGCCACGTCCGCGACGGCACCGCGGCCACCCACGCGCTGGTGCCGGCGGCGAACCTGCTGCCCGTGCCCGCCAACTGGGACTTCCGCCAGGCCGCGGCCTTCCCGCTGGTCTTCCTCACCGCCTGGGAGATGCTCGTGCACAAGGCAGGGCTGAAACCCGGGGAGCGCGTGCTGGTCTGGGGCGGAGGCAGCGGCGTCGGCACGGCGGCCCTCCAGATGGTGCGC
This sequence comes from Holophagaceae bacterium, assembly GCA_039812765.1. GTDB lineage: Bacteria > Acidobacteriota > Holophagae > Holophagales > Holophagaceae > JADJVL01. Next base: position 21,289 of record JBDIBF010000037.1, on the reverse strand, counting down.
TTCCTGGGGGGCCGGCCCATCGCCGTGGTCTCGTCCATGGAGAAGGCCATGAAGTGCTGGGAGCTGGGCGCGGAGCACGTCATCGACCGCAGCCGCGAGGACGTGGCCGGGAAGGTCCGCGAGCTCACCGCCAGGCAGGGCGTGGACCTCGTCTTCGAGCACACCGGCGCCGCGAGCTGGGACGCCAGCCTCGCTTCCCTGGCCCGGGGCGGCCGCCTCGTCACCTGCGGCACCACCACCGGGCACGAGGCCCGGCTCAACCTGCGGGTGCTCTTCGCCAAGCAGCTCACGCTCATGGGCTCCTACATGGGGCGCCGGGAGCACCTCTGGACCCTGCTGGGCCACCTCCGGCGCAATCCCTCCAACCCGCCCTTCCGCCCCGTGATCGACCGGGCCTTCCCCCTCGCGGAATATCCGGCGGCCCAGGCCCATCTCGCGGCGGGCCAGGCCTTCGGGAAGGTGGTCTGCGAGGCGTGAAGGAAGGCGGCATCCTCTGCGCCCTGGGCCCAGGCTCAGGGCTGGGGGTGGTCCTGGCCCTGCTGGCGGGCGCCCTGACCGGCGAGCCGCGCCTGGCCCGTGGCTCCCGGCGGGCCTCACGCCTTGCCTGGTCCCTTTACCGAATCCCGCACCCCGCGCGAAGCTGAGGTCCGATGCCCCGTGTCAACAGCCTGCCGAGCGGAACGCCCTTCACCTGGGTGGACCTCGTCAACCCCAGCGACCAGGAGCTCCTCGGCTCGGCGCCCACCTACGGGTTGCCCCCCGAAGTGGTCCGAGATTTCCTCAATAAACCGCACCTCCCGAAGTTCGAACGCATGGCCGGCGGGCTGATGGTGGTGCTGCGCGCCTACGACGAGGCCGCCCGGGGCAATGACACCTACCAGGCGCTGACGCGCCGCCTCGTGGTCTTCATCACGCCGGAGTGGTTCTTCACCGTGCGGCGCAAGGACCAGGACTTCGCCGCGAAGGTGGTGCAGCGCTTCGCGCAGCCCGGGGTGAAGGTCCCGAGGCCCGAAACCCTGCTCAGCCACCTCGCCGCCGGGGCCGTGCGCAGCTACGAGGATCCCCTGCGGGAGGCCGAGGAGCGGCTGGACCGCGTGGAGACGCTGATCCTCGACCGGGGGCACGCCCGGGACCACCTGCGCCAGATCTACGCCATCAAGCGCCGCTGCGCGGTCTTCAAGCGCATGCTCTGGCGCAGCCTCCTGGTGGCGAAGGAGCTGAGGGCGCAGTTCCCGGACGAGGGGGGCTGGTGGGCGGACCTCCAGGAGGAGGCCGACCGGCTCCAGGCCTGGGCCGACGAGCTGCTGGAGTCGGCCACGCACCTCCTCAACATGCAGCTCGCCCTCCAGAGCCACCGCACCAACGAAGTGATGCGGGTGCTCACGGTCTTCAGCGCCTTCTTCCTGCCCCTGACCTTCCTCGTGGGGGTCTACGGCATGAACTTCCAGCACATGCCCGAGCTGAAGTGGCGCTGGGGCTACGCCCTGGCCTGGGCCGTCATGGCGGCGACGGTCCTGGGCATCCTCGCCTGGTTCCGGCGCAAGGGCTGGCTGAAATGAGCCGGTCCCCGCGTTTCGGACGCGGACCCTGGGGACCGGAAGCGATACCATGAAGGGTTCGGGCCTTCCAGGTCCGGAGGAGCCTGCTTGACCGCCGAGAATTCGCACCGCATCCCGCACCGCTTCCACGCCCTGCTGGCGGCCGCGGCCTTCTACCTCGGGGGCTGCACCCTCTTCCGCCTCTTCCTCCTGCTCCGCTTCGGCGGATCCGAGCCCATGGGCGCCCTCGGCGTCCTCAAGGTCTTCGCCTACGGCCTCCGGGTGGACCTGGCGGCGGCCGCCTGGCTCCTGCTCCCCCTGGCCCTCTGGCTGACCCTGCTGCCCCAGCGCCTCCACGGCTCGCGCTTCCACCAGGTCCTCTTCTGGATCGTGTTCACGGCGTGGCTGGTGGGGCAGACCTTCGGCTTCGTCGTGGAGTACTTCTTCTTCGAGGAGTTCAACGCCCGCTTCAACTCCGTGGCCGTGGACTACCTGCTCTTCCCCTATGAAGTCTTCGTGAACATCTGGGAGAGCTATCCCGTCGCCCTCTACATCGGCTCCGCGGCCGTGCTGGGCCTTATCCTCCTGCGCCTCGCCCATCCCACCCTCAAGCGCTCCATGGAGGCGAAGGACACCTTCGGCCACCGCCTGAAGGCCCTTGGGGTCTACCTCCTGGTGGGGGCCGCCGCGGTGCTCTCCATCTCGTACCGGCGCACCCACTTCTCCCCCAGCCGCGTGGTGAACGAGTTCGCGGGGAATGGCTACTACGCCCTCATCTTCGCGGCCACCACCAACCACCTCGACTACCCGGCCTTCTACGCCACCATCCCCCGGGAGGAGGCCCACGCCCGGGCCCGGAAGCTCGTGGCCCTGCCCGGGGACGCCTTCGCCACGCCCGCCCAGGGCCTCACCCGGGTGGTCGGCCCGGCGACGCCGGCGGAAGGCAGGCCCCGGAACCTGGTGATCATCCTGGTGGAGAGCTTCGGGTCGGAGTTCTGGGGCTGCCTGGGCCGCAAGGACTCGCTCACCCCCGAGATGGACGCCCTTTCCAGGGAAGGCATCCTCTTCACCAACCTCTATGCCAGCGGCAACCGCACGGTGCGGGGCATGGAGGGCGTGCTGGCCTCCTTCCCGCCCCTGCCCGGGGACGCCATCCTCAAGCGCGACCGCTCGGACAACGTGGCCACCGTCGCGCGGGTGCTGGCGGAGCAGGGCTACCAGCGCACCTTCCTCTACGGGGGGCGCGGCGTCTTCGACGGCCTCCGCTCCTTCATGGTCCGCAACGGCTACGAGCGCTTCATCGAGCAGAAGGACTTCCCGGGGGATGCCTTCAGCACCGTCTGGGGCGTGGCGGACGAGGTGCTCATGGACCGCGCCGTGGCCGAGTGCAAGGCGATGCACCAGACCGGGAAGCCCTTCCTGGCCACCCTGCTCACCGTCAGCAACCACAAGCCCTACACCTACCCCACGGGCCGCATCCCCGAGGACCCGCTCGCCAAGCGCCGGGAGCACGCGGTGAAGTACACCGACTGGGCCATCGGCGAGTTCTTCCGCAAGGCCCGCAGGGAGCCCTTCTGGCAGGACACCCTGTTCGCGGTGGTGGCGGACCACGGGGCCCGGGTCTACGGACGCCAGACCATCCCCATCCACTCCTACGAGATCCCCCTCCTCATCGTGGACCCCAGGGCTCCGGAGGCCCGGCGGGTGGACACCCTGGGCGGCTCCCTGGACGTCTCCCCCACGCTGCTGTCCATGCTCGGACTGCGCTACCGCAGCACCTTCTTCGGCCGCGACCTGCTGGCGCCCCTCCCGGCGGAGGAGCGCTGGGCGGTGATGCACCACAACCGGGACGTCGGCCTCTACCGGAACGGCCGGATGGTGGTGCTGGGGCTGAAGAAGTCCAAGGAGTTCTACGCCATGGACCCGGCCACCCGGCTGCTGGTGCCCTCGAGGAAGGAGGGCCCGGGCGACGAGGCCCTGGAGCGGGACGCCACATCCCTCTTCCAGGTCGCCGACGAGCTCTACACCTCCGAGCAGTACCGGACGGACTGATCCGCCGCGAGGTCCCGCCTTGCTAGATTTTGACTCGAACCTTTGGGAGCGCCCATGAAAGTGCTGATCCTCGGCGTGAACGGCTTCATCGGGAGCCATCTGGTGGGCCGCATCCTCCGCGATACGGCCTGGGACGTCTACGGCATGGACCTGGGCACCCACAAGATCACCGACCACGTCGGGCACCCCCGCTTCCACTTCGTGGAAGGGGACATCACCATCAGCAAGGAGTGGATCGAGTACCACGTGAAGAAGTGCGACGTGGTGCTGCCCCTGGTGGCCATCGCCACGCCCAAGATCTACGTCACGGATCCGCTGCGGGTCTTCGAGCTGGACTTCGAGGAGAACCTGCGCATCGTGCGCCAGTGCGTGAAGTACCGCAAGCGGGTGGTCTTCCCCAGCACCTCCGAGGTCTACGGCATGTGCTCGGACACGGAGTTCGACGAGGAGACCTCGTCCCTCGTGACGGGCCCCATCCCCATGCAGCGCTGGATCTACAGCACCAGCAAGCAGCTCCTGGACCGCGTCATCTGGGCCTACGGGCAGAAGGACGGCCTGCGGTTCACCCTCTTCCGCCCCTTCAACTGGATGGGCCCCAAGCTCGACAGCCTCAACACCGCCAAGGAGGGCAGCTCGCGCCTGGTCACGCAGTTCGTCTGGAACCTCATCCAGGGCCAGCCCCTCAAGCTCGTGGACGGCGGCGCCCAGCGCCGCTGCTTCATCGACGTGGAGGATGCCATGGACGGGCTGATGATGATCCTGCGCAACGAGGGCGGGAAGGCCGACGGCGGCATCTTCAACATCGGCAATCCGAAGAACGACCACAGCGTCCGCGAGGTCGCCGAGATGCTCCGCGGGCTCTGGAAGGACCACCCCAGGCGCGCCGAGCTGGGCGTTCCCCTCAGCGACCTGATGGAGACCAGCAGCGGGGAGTTCTACGGCAAGGGCTACCAGGACGTGCTGACCCGCACCCCCAGCATCCACCGCATGCGCGAGGCCTTCGGCTTCGACCCGAAGATCGGCATGATGCAGAGCCTCGCCACCAGCCTGGATTTCTTCCTCAAGGAGTACGCGGCCATGGAGCAGGTGGCCGACGAAGGCTGAGCCCCCGACGATGACGCGCCGCGACCGCCTGCAGCTCCTGGCCGCCTGGGTCCTCCTGGGCCTGCTGCCCCTCTTCATCCGGCCCCTCTGGGAGCCGGACGAGACCCGCTACGCGGAGATCCCGCGGGAGATGCTCGCCACCGGGGACTGGCTCGCGCCCCGCCTCCAGGGGCTCCTCTACTTCGAGAAGCCGCCCCTGCAGTACTGGCTGTCGGCCGTCTCCATGAAGCTCTTCGGCCTCAACGCCCCGGCGGCCCGGCTCCCCCTGGCCCTGGCCGCGGGGCTCATGATGCTCGCGGCCTGGCGCCTGGCTTGGCGCCTGGGGGCGCGGCGGCCGGTCTGGGCGGCCATCCTCGCGGGCACCACCCTGCTGGGCTTCGTCACGGGCCAGCTCCTCACCCTCGACGCCCTCTTCACCGCCTTCACCCTGGCGGCCCTGGCCGCGGCGGTGGAGGCCGTCACCGCGCGGGTGGAGGACCGGCCCCATCTGCCCTGGACCCTGGGCGCCTTCGCCGCCTGCGCCGCGGCCATGCTCACCAAGGGCCTCGCCGGCCCCGTGCTGCTGGGCGGCGTGCTGCTCTTCTCCCTGCCCGTGGCGTGGCGGGACGCGCGGCTCCGTCGCGCGGTGCTCGCCACGGGGTTCCATCCCCTGGGCTGGGCCTGCTTCCTGGCCCTCGCGGCGCCCTGGTTCGTGCTCGTGGACCGCGCGCACCCGGGGCACTCGGCATACTTCTTCATCCACGAGCACTTCGCGCGGTTCAGCAGCAACGTCCACAACCGCCAGGGCGCCGCCAACCCGCTCCTGGACAAGCTCTACTTCGTGGGCGTGCTGTCCCTGGGGCTCCTGCCCTGGCTGAGCATGGCGCTCCTGGGGCTGAAGCGCGGCCTGGCCTTCTTCCGCAGCGCCTCGGGCCCGGTGATGGAGGGCGCCTCCCTGCGACGCTGGACCGTGGCGGCGGTGTGGTGGGCCGCCCTCTGGCCCTTCCTCTTCTTCACCTTCTCGGGCTCCAAGCTGCCGCCCTACGTCCTCCCCTGCGTGGTCCCCCTGCTGGCCCTCGCCTGCGCCTTCGAGCGCGAAGGGGAGGAGCCCGCCGCCCTCCGCCGCGCCGCCATCGAGCTCTTCATCCTGGGCGCGGTGCTGATGCTGGCCGCCGTGGTCTTCCGGGCGGAGGTGGACGGGGAGGAGTGGGCCTTCGCCGCGGGCTTCGCCTACGGGCTCCTCGGGCTCTGGGCCCGGTGGCCCCAGGCCCTGGGAGGCCTCACGGCGTCGCGGTGGCTGGCCGCGCTGGCGGCCTGCAGCCTGCTCCTCGTCGAGGCCGGACACCGGGTCGCCAGCCCGGACAAGGATGTCGCGCCCCTGGTGAAGGCCGCGCCGCCCGGCGCCCAGTGGATCAGCTACGGCGTCCACTTCCACGGCCTGCCCTTCCACGCGCGGCAGCGTGTCGCCGTGGTGATGGGCACCGGGGAGCTGGCGGACGGGCGCGGCCGCGCGCCGGAGCCGGAGCGCGAGCGCTGGATCCCCGAGCACGCCGGGGATCTCCTGCCCCTGGCCCGGCGCATGCGCGCCGAGGCGCCGGACCGCCCCGTCGCCCTGCTCGCGAAGAAGCGGGACTGGGACAGGGCCCTGGCCCAGGACCACGCGGCCTTCCGGGAGCTGAGGCGGCAGCACGGCATGGTCCTGGCGGTGCTGGCGGACTGATCACCGCTTGGGGCCTGGCCACCGGCGCCCCATCATGGTGCATGGCCAACCGTCTCCTCGAAAAGATCACGGCGAAGGACCACCGCCTCTCCGGCTACCGCTACTTCGAGCTGCTGGTGCACCTCTACGTGGTGGTGCTCCTCATCTCGAACCTCGTGGGCCAGAAGACCTCGGCCTTCGGGCCCTTCCGGGTCAGCGGCGCCCAGCTCCTCTTCCCCATCACGTACATCTTCAGCGACATCTTCACCGAGGTGTACGGCTACGCCGCGTCCCGGCGCGCCATCTGGATCGCCTTCATGGCCTCCATCGTCATGGCGGCCATGGGGATGTTCATGGTGTGGATCCCGCCCGCCGAAGGGTTCAGGAACCAGGCGGCCTTCGAGGCGGTCTTCGGCGCGGTGCCCCGGATGGTGGCGGCCAGCCTGCTGGCCTTCTGGGCCGGCGAGTTCACCAACTCCTACGTGCTGGCGAAGATGAAGGTCTGGACCGGCGGCAGGTGGCTGTGGACCCGCACCATCGGCAGCACCGTCGCGGGCCAGCTCGTGGACAGCATCATCGTCACCTTCGGCTTCTTCTACGGGCGGGAGACCGTGCCCCACATCCTCCAGATCATCGCCTCGGGGTACGTGGCGAAGGTCCTCTACGAGACCGTGGCCACGCCCCTCACCTACGCCATCGTGCACGGGCTCAAGAAGGCGGAGGGCGTGGACGTGTACGACGTGGGGACGGACTTCAACCCCTTCGGGCGGGAGCGCCGCGGGGAAGGCCCGGTGGAGGCGCCGTGAGCGGAGGCCTCCGGCTCGGCGTGGACCTCGGCGGCACGAAGATCGAGGCCATCGCCCTGGGGTCGGCCCATGAAGCGCTGGCGCGGCGCCGGATCCCCACGCCCCCGGGCGACTACGCCGCGACGGTGGAGGCCGTGGCGGCGCTGGTGGAAGGCCTGGAGGCGGAGGTCGGAGGTCGAGGCACCGTCGGCGTGGGCACGCCGGGGGCGGCCTCGCGGATCACGGGCCGGATGAAGAACGCGAATTCCACCTGCCTCATCGGCCGGCCCCTGCAGGCGGATCTGGAGGCCAGGCTCCGGAGGCCCGTGCGCCTGGCCAACGACGCCAACTGCTTCGCCCTGTCGGAGGCCTCGGACGGCGCGGGGCAGGGGGCGGAGACGGTCTTCGGCGTCATCCTGGGCACCGGGGTCGGCGGCGGCGTGGTGGTACGCGGCCAGGTGCTCACGGGCCCCAACGCCATCGCCGGGGAGTGGGGCCACAATCCGCTGCCGCTGCCCGAAGGGTCCGATCTGCCGCTGCCGGATTGCTACTGCGGCCGCCGGGGTTGTGTGGAGGCCTACCTCTCGGGTCCCGCCCTGGCCTCCGACCATGCCCGGCGCACCGGACAGGTCCTGGAGGCGCCGGAGATCTCCGCCCGGGCCCAGGCGGGGGACGACGCCTGCGACGTGACCCTCGGACTCTACGAAGCCCGCCTCGCCCGGAGCCTCGCCGGGGTGATCAACCTGCTGGACCCCGACGTCATCGTCCTGGGCGGCGGCCTCTCGAAGATCCCGCGGCTCTGCGACACCGTGCCGCGCCTCTGGGGGCCTTTCGTGTTTTCCGACGCGGTGGCGACGCGCCTCCTGCCGGCCGTCCACGGCGACGCCAGCGGCGTGCGGGGCGCGGCCTGGCTGTGGGACCCGGAGGAGGCCGCGGGAACCTAGGGCTTCGGCCTGGGGTCGAGACGCTCGATCGTGGCGGTGCTCGCGGGGCGTTCCTTCCGCAGGCGTGCCGAGACGGCCTCGGCCCGGGCGAAGGCGCGCATCAGGTTCGCCCCGGCGAGCTTCCGGAGGTCGTCGTCCTTCCACCCGCGGCGCACCAGCTCGGCGAGGAGGTCGGGGTACTTCGACACGTCCTCGAGGCCGACGGGCATGTCGCCGCCCCAGAAGTCGCTGGAGATGCCCACGTGGTCGGGACCGGCCACCTTCGCCACATGGTCGATGTGGTCGGCCACGTCCTTCAGTGAGGCCTTGGGGCTGGGCCCGTGGGCCTTCGCGTACTCGGCCTCCAGCTTCTTGTAGTCCGCGTCGAAGGCGATGCCCCCGGCCTTCGCCTCCTTTTCGAGGCCCTCGCTCCAGGCCTTCACGTCCTTGTTCACGAAGGCGGGGATGAAGGTCACCATCACCACGCCGCCGTTGGCCGCCATGCGCTTGAGGATCGCGTCGGGCACGTTGCGGGGGTGGTCCACCAGGGCCCTCGCGCTGCTGTGGGAGAAGATCACCGGGGCTTCGCTGGTGTCGAGGACGTCCCGCATGACCTCAGGGCTCACGTGGCTGATGTCCACCAGCATCCCCAGGCGGTTCATCTCCCGCACGACCTCCTTGCCGAAGGGCGTGAGGCCGCGGTGCTTCGGCGCGTCGAGGGCCGCGTCCGCCCAGTCGAGGGTGACGTTGTGGGTCAGCGTGAGGTAGCGGGCGCCCAGGTCGTAGTAGGCCCGCAGGGCGCCAAGGGAGTTCTCGAGGACGTGGCCGCCCTCCATGCCCAGCAGGGAGGCCACCTTGCCCTTGGCGCGGATGCGTCGGATGTCGGTGGTGCCGAGCGCCAGCTCGAGCGCCTCGGGGTACTTCGCGATCATGCGGCGGGCGAGGTCGAGCTGCTCGAGTTGCACTTTCGCGAAGCCTTCCTTGGTCTCGCCCGGCACGTAGACCGACCAGAACTGGGCGCCCAGCATCCCCTGCTTCAGCCGCGCCAGGTCGGTCGGACCGGAGGTGGGTTTTCGGAGGTCGTAGGCCTCCACGTCCCTGGGCGCCCTCGGGTCCTCTCGGATGGTCCAGGGCAGGTCGTTGTGGCCGTCCACGAGGAGGGTGGAGGCGAGCAGCCTCCGGGCATGGGCCCGGGCCGGATCCGGCTTCGGGGCCGGGGCCTGGGCCGCGAGCAGGCAGGGCAGGGCGAGGGCGAACAGGGCAGGGCGCATGGGGCCTCCGGGAATCTCAGTGCTTCTTGAAGGCGTCCTTGACGCCGTGGCCCAGCTCCTTCGCCCCCTCGGCGATGCCCTTGCCGGCGGTCTTGGCGCCCTTGGCGACGCTCTTGCCGGCGGTCTTCGCCCCGCCGGCGACGGCCTTGCCGCCGTCCTTCGCCACCTGGCCCACCTTCTTGCCGCCCTTCTTCGCGGCTTGGCCGACCTTCTTGCCGGCCTCCCCGACCTTGTGGCCCGCGTCCTTGAGGTCCTTCTTCACGGTCCCATCCTGGCCCGGGGCAGCGGCGAACAGGGCGGCGAGCAGGACAGGGAACATGGGACCTCCGGGACCGGACAGTGTAGCTCCGCCCTTGGAGGCCGGGGCGCCCTCGCGGACACTGGAGGGATGGACGCGACCGAATCCCAGGGGAGATCCGTGAGCAGGCTCCGGGCCTGGCTGCACGCGAACCGCTGGCCCCTCCTCTTCGCGCTGCTGATGCTGGCGGTCCTGCCCATGCGGGACCTCTGGGCCCCGGACGAGCCGGACTTCGCCCAGTGCGTGCGGGAGATGCGGGAGCGCGGCACCTGGCTCATGCCCTGGCTCAACGGCGTGCCCTACGACGAGAAGCCCATCCTCTTCTACTGGGCCATGAAGGCCTGCGCGGTGGCGGGGGACTGGCTCACCGGCGGCGCGGGCTTCCGCCACGGCATCGCCGCCTGGGCCCTGCGCCTGCCCTCGGTGCTCACGTCCATCACCTTCGTCTTCGCCCTGCGCCGCTGGGCCGCTCGCTTCCTGGACGTGGCGTGGGCCGACCTCACGGTGCTGGTGCTGGCCTCGACGCCCCTCTGGTTCTGGCAGTCCCACTTCATCCAGATCGACCTCATGTTCTCCGCGCTGCTGGCCTGGAGCTGGCTCGCGTGGCTCGGGGGCTACCTGCTGCTGCGGGGGCACGTCCCGGAACGGAGCGCCGCCGAGGCCCTGCGCTGGTTCCTGCAGGCCTACCTCTGCCTCGGCCTGGCCTTCCTGGCGAAGGGCCCCCTCGCGGTGGTGCTCTCGCTGATGATCCTGTTCTTCTTCCTGCTCTGGCAGGGGGACTGGAAGGCCGCGTGGCAGGCCCACACGCCCCTGGGCGTGCTGGTGGTGGCCGCGGTGGTGCTGCCCTGGTACGTGGCCGCCGGGCTGCAGGGCGGCGCCGCATACGCCTACGCGCTGATCATTCATCAGAATTTCGAGCGGGCCACGAAGGCCTGGGACCACGTGCAGCCCTTCTGGGCCTATGGGAAGTACCTCGGCGCCGACTTCTTCCCCTGGGTGCTGCTGCTGCCGGCCCTGGCCTTCCATCTCGCGGGAAGCGAGGGGCGGAAGGATCCGCGCCAGCGCTTCCTCCTGCTCTGCTTCGCGCTGCCCTTCCTCTTCCTCTCCACGGTGCAGAGCAAGCAGGGCAAGTACCTGCTGCCCAGCTACCCGGCCCTGGCCCTGCTGGTGGCGGGGCTGCTGCGGCCCCTGTCCAGCGGCGAGGCCGACGCCGCCCGCGCCCGGCGCCTTGGGGGCGTGCTCGCCGCGGCCCTCAGCCTCCTGGCCCTCATCGCCTCGCTCGTGGCTTTCCTGCCCCTCGGCGACGCGGCCCTGCGGGCCCAGGGAGCGCCCCTGCTCCCGGTGGTGCGCGGGCTCGGCCTGCTCCTGGTGGCGGGTTCGGTCCTGGCCGCGGCGGCCGTGCTGAAGGCCGACGGCCGACGGGCCGCGCAGGCCACGGCCCTCACCCTGGGCGCGGTCTACCTGGCGGGGGGCACCTGGGGCTTCCGCCGGCTGGACCCGCAGAAGAACTTCTTCGCGTGGACCGAGGCGGTGCGGCCCCTGATCGCGGGCCGCAAGGTCCGCTTCTGGCAGACCATCCGCAGCGGCGCGATGGTGTATACCGACCACCTCATGCCCGAGGTGCGCGACTGGGACACCCTGGAGAAGGAGCTCGGCCCGGAGGACCGGCTGGTGACCATGGCCCGGGAGTGGAACGAGGACGCCCGGGGCCTCACCGCCGAGCGGCGGGCGCGCTTCGAGGTGCTCCTGAGGATGCCCAGCGGCGGGGGCGAGCTGCTGCTGCTGAAGTGGAAGGATCCGAAACCCTGAGCCCGAGGCCGCCATGCCCCCCACGATCAAAGCCATCCCCCTCATCGTCGTCGGCGTGCTGCTGAACGCCGGCGCCCAGATCGCCCTCAAGAAGGGGCTCCAGGCCGCCGGCGGGCTGGACCTGCACGTGGGCGGGCTGGTGAAGGTGCTGCTCCAGCCCTGGGTGCTGGCGGGCCTCGCCTGCTACGCCGTGAGCGTCGTGGTCTGGCTCGGCGCGCTGTCCATGGTGGACGTGAACTACGCCTACCCCTTCCTCGCCCTCGGCTTCCTCGCCAACGCCCTCATGGCCCGCGCCTTCCTCGGGGAAGTCATCCCGCCGATGCGCTGGGTGGCGCTGGCCGTGATCGTGGCGGGGGTGGGTCTGCAGGCGTGGACGGGGAAGGGGCACTGAGGGCCCCATGCCCGACATCCTCCATGACCTCCCCATCCGCGCGACGAGGGCCGAAGTGTGGCGTGCCGTCGCTACGCCCGCGGGCCTTGATGCCTGGTGGACGCTGGATTCGGAGGGCGAAGCCCGGGAGGGATCCGATTGGCGTTTCGGGTTCGGTCCGGAGTTCCGGTGGCGGGGCAGAGTGGTGGAGTACGAACCGTGGGCCGTCATCGCATGGGAGATGACCTTCGCCGATGCCGACTGGACGGGCACGCGGGTCTCGCTCGCGCTCGAGGAGGTGGACGGGACCCTGCGCCTGCGCTTCGAGCACACGGGCTGGAAGGAGGCGAACGACCACTTCCGCACCACGTCCTGCTGCTGGGCCCAGTACCTGCGACTGCTGCGCCAGCTCGTGGAGACGGGGCGGACCGTCCCTTACGCACGGAGGCTCGACGACTAGCGGGGGTTTTCGAACCTGCAGGAATACGGCTAGGCTGGGCCACCCACCCCGGTGACCCATGCTCCTCCGCAGCCCCCTGCCGCCGCCCGAGCTGAGGGCGCCCTCGCTCCAGCACCTGGTCCTGCGCCGCGCGAAGGACCTGCCGGACAAGACGGCCCTCATCGACCTGGGCACCGGGCGTCACCTCACTTACCACGCCCTGGACGCGGCGGTGCGGCGGGTGGCGGGGAACCTGGCGGCGCGGGGCCTGCGCAAGGGCGACGTCTTCGCCCTCGCCACGCCGAACTGCGTGGAGTTCGTCCTGGCCTTCCACGCGGTGGGCCTGCTGGGCGGCGTCATCACCACCCTCAACCCGGCCTACACCGCCGAGGAGATGGCGGCCCAGCTCGCGGATTCCGGCGCGACCCGGATGCTGGCCCATCCCGCGATCGCCGAGAAGGCCCGGGAGGCGGCCCGGCTGGCGAACCTCGCCGAGGTCTACGGGACCCGTGCGGAACCGGGCTTCATACCCTTCGCCGGCCTGGAGGTCGAGGGGCCTCCGCCGCCGGACGTGGCGATGGACCTCCACGCGGACCTCATGGCGCTGCCCTACAGCAGCGGGACCACCGGGCTGCCCAAGGGGGTCATGCTCACCCACGCCAACCTCGCGTCGAACGTGCTGCAGAACGTGGCCTGCGGCCTGACGGAGCGGGACGTGCTGCTGGGCGTGCTGCCCCTCTTCCATATCTTCGGGCTGAACGTCCTCATGAACACGGGGCTGAGCATCGGCGCCACCCTCGTGCTCATGCCCCGCTTCGACCTGGAGGACTTCCTGGGCGCCATCCAGATGCACCGCGCCACCTACGCCTTCGTGGTGCCGCCCATCCTGCTGGCCCTGGCCAAGCATCCGCTGGTGGCCAGGTACGATTTGGGCTCCCTGGACCGCCTCCTCAGCGGCGCGGCGCCCCTGGGGGAGGGCCTGGCCCTGGAGGTGGAGGCACGCCTGGGCTGCACCGTGATGCAGGGCTACGGCCTCACGGAGACCAGCCCCGTGGCCCTCGTGTCGGCCCTGGATGGAAGCATGCCGAAGGATGCCGCCGGCGTCCCCGTGGCCGGCACCGAGGCGCGCATCGTGGACCTGGAGACGGGCGCGGAGGCCGCCCCGGGCGCCCGGGGCGAACTCTGGATCCGCGGGCCCCAGGTGATGAAGGGCTACCTGAACCGCCCGCAGGACACCGCCCAGGTCCTGGACGCAGAGGGCTGGTTCCGCACCGGCGACATCGCCCGGGCCGACGAGCAGGGCCGCGTCTTCGTGGTCGACCGCCTCAAGGAGCTCATCAAGGTGAAGGGCATGCAGGTGGCCCCGGCGGAGCTGGAAGCCCTCCTGCTCACCCATCCGGCGGTGGCGGACGCCGCGGTCATCCCGGTCCCGGACGAGAAGGCCGGCGAGCGGCCGAAGGCCTTCGTGGTGTTGAAGCCCGGCCAGCACGCCGAAGGCGACGCCCTCATCGCCTACGCCGCCGAGCGCACCGCGCCCCACAAGCGCATCACCGAGGTGGCGTTCGTGGCCACCATCCCCAAGTCGCCCTCGGGGAAGATCCTGCGCCGGCTGCTGGTGGAGGAGGAGCGGGCGAAGCGCGACTGGACCCCGCCGCAGGGCGCGGGCGCCTAGGCGCGACGCGGTCCGGGCCGGCTACTTCGTGAGGTTCCGCCAGGCCCGGGCCAGGTCCTCCCGGTCGTCGGGATGGGCCAGGTCGATGAGGGCCTTGGCGCGCTCGTGGAGGGTCTTCCCCGCCAGGTCCGCGGCGCCGTACTCGGTGATCACGTAGTGCACGTGGGCCCGGGTGGTGACCACGCCGGCGCCAGGCTTGAGCTGGGGCACCAGGCGGGACTTGCCGTCCCGGGTGCGGCTGGGCAGGGCGATGATGGGCTTGCCGCGCTCGGAGATGGAGGCGCCGCGGATGAAGTCCATCTGCCCGCCGACGCCGCTGATGATGCGGCTGCCGATGGAATCCGCGCAGACCTGGCCCGTGAGGTCCACCTCCACCGCCGAGTTGATGGCGGTGACCCGCGGGTTGCGCGCGATGATGCCCGGGTTGTTGACGTAGGCGATGTCCAGGAGGATGCAGGCCGGGTTGTCGTGGATGTAGTCGTAGAGCGGGCGCGAGCCCACCACGAAGCCCGCGATGGTCTTGCCGGGATGCACCTTCTTCTGGCTGTTGTCTACGGCCCCGGACTTGAGGAGCTCCAGGCAGCCGTCGCTCCACATCTCCGTGTGGAGGCCGAGGTGGCGGTGGCTGTGCAGGGCCGCCAGCACCGCGTCGGGGATGGCGCCGATGCCCATCTGCAGCGTCGCGCCGTCCTCGATGAGGGCCGCCGCGTGCCGGCCGATGGCCTCCTCGACGGGACCGCGGGGCGCGGCCGGCGACTCGGGGATCTCCACCTCCGTCTCGATCCAGTGATGGATCTGGCTCATGTGGATGAAGCCGTCCCCGTGGACCCGGGGCATGCGCGGGTTCACCTGGGCGATGACCACAGCGGCGGTCTCCACCGCGGCCCGCGCCACGTCCACCGAGGTGCCGAGGGTGCAGTAGCCGTGCTGGTCCGGCGGGCTCACGTGGATCAGCGCCACGTCCGGCGCGCGCCGCCCCGAGCGGAAGAGGTTGGGGATCTCCGAGAGGAAGCAGGGCAGGTAGTCCACCTGCTCCGAGCCCACGCGGTCCCGCAGGTTGTGGCCCACGAAGAGGTTGGTGGTGCGGAAGGAGTCGGCGTGCTCCGGATCGGCGTAGGCGGCCCGGCCGGAGGTGTGGAGATGCATGATCTCCACGTTCCGCAGCTCCGGGGCGCGCTCCAGGAGGGCGTCCACCAGGGCCAGGGGCGTGGCGCTGCCCCCGTGGAGGAAGACCCGCTGTCCGGAGCGGATGCGGGCGATGGCGTCGCGGGGATCGGTGTGGCGGGGCATGGGGCGATCCTTTCGCGCCAAGGCTAGACCTCGGCGGATGAGACGGGGCTCACATCCCCTCACGGGAAATCACAACCCCAGCGCGTGCCGGTGGGCCCTGGTGGAGCCGGGGACGTGGAGTTCGGCGGTGTCCAGGAGCTGCCGGGCCTCCTGCCGCCGGCCCAGGAGGACGAGGGCCTGGGCGCCCTGGATGCACTGCATCTGCAGCTTGGCGAGATTCCCGGTGGCGAGGTGGGTTGAGACCAGCCCGAGGATCGCGCTCATGCGCCCGGGTTCCTGGCCGAGGATCTGCTGGAAGAGGGCCCCGGCGCCGAGGTGGTTGCCCAGCTTGGCCTGGGCGAAGGCGTCCTTCTCCATCTGCTCGATCTGGATCTTCTGGGGGGCCTCGATGTGGACGCTCAGGGAGGGCACGGTCATGGTGGCGCCGCCGGCCTGCTCCCTGGTGATCTGCTGCGTGCTCTTCTTCACGCCCTCGAGGGCCTCGATGCGGCCGTGCACGATGCGGAGGAGGTGGGCGCTGCGGCGGCCCTGCAGGAGGGTGTGGGCCTGCCGGAGGGCGAAGAGGGCCTCGTCCTTCAGGTCCCCTTCCTGGGCCACCTCCGCCTCCAGGATCCAGCGCACCGGGTGGGGCCTGCCCTTGAAGGCGGCCTTGAGGGCCGCCATCACCGCCGCGGCGCTGCCCTTGCGCGCGAGGGCCAGGGCCAGGGGCCGGAAGAGGCGCAGGGCCAGGCGCGCCTGCCCCTTCTGCGCCAGGTCCGCCATCGCCTGCCCGCAGCTCCCGAGGCAGCGCGCCGTGGGCTGGCGCACCGCCCGCAGGGCCTCCAGGCAGCCTTCGGGAGAGCCGGCCTGCAGCCGGGCGTCCGCCAGGGCCTCCAGCAGCACCGGGTTCCCGGGGTAGTGGCCGAGGGACTCCTCCAGGATGCCCGTGGCCTTCGCCAGGTTGCCGTTGAGCACCGACACCCGGGCCCGGGAGAGGGAGAGGCGCGGGCCTTCGGCCAGGTGGGCCGCACGGTCCAGCAGGGCTTCGGCCTCGGCGTAGCGTCCGGCCAGGGCCATGGCCTCGGCGGCCTCGAGGAACTGGCCCGCGGCCCGGTCCTTCTGCCCCGCCTCGGCGTAGCGCTGGGCGAGCTGGGACTTCAGGTCCACGTTGCCGGGGTCGGCCCCGACGCCCGCGGCGAACTGCTCCAGGGCCCGGGCCGGGTCCCCGTACTGCTCGAGGTGGCGCGAAAGCTGGAAATGGACCTGGGCCGCCTCCCGGGGCTGGCCGCCGGCATGGAGGAGCTCCACGAGCTGCTGGGCGGCCTCCTCGTCCCCGGGGGCGAAGCGGAGCACCTTCCTCAGCAGCGCGATGGCCTTCTTGTCCTCGCGGTCCTTCTGGAGGTTCAGGGCCAGGACCTTGAAGGTGGCCGCGGCTTCCTCCAGGCGATGGGCCTGGACGCAGAGGTCCCCCAGGCGGTTCATGAGGGCCATGTCCCCGGGGAACTCCCGGAGCAGCATCCGATACTCCTGCAGCGCCTTCAGGAGGTGCCCCTCGGCCACCAGCCGGTCCGCCGTCTCCATCATTTTCTGGCGGTCGGGCTTGGCGCGGTCGAAGACCATGGGAGACGGGTCCTGGGTGGGAGAAGGGCCAGGATAGCGGGAACCGGGAAGGGACGGCACGGGGAATGGGGGCGGGTCCGGCCCGCCCCCGTTCCCCTCGCGCAGGCGCTCAGGCCTGGGGCTTGTGCATGCGGGTCTTGATCTCGTCCCGCAGGGCCTGCACCGCCGGGTCGCGTTCCGTCGTCACGCCCGTGGTCTCCGCCAGTTTCGTGGTCATGAGGAGGCCCAGGAGGTTCTCGATGAGCGTCCCGCCCTGCCCGCCGGCCTGCCCGCCCGCCATCTGGATGCGGGGCACCACCTCGATCTGGCCCTTCTCGATGGCCTCGGCGAAGCGGTTCATCACCTGCTGTGTGAGCTGGTACTGGGGGCCGCCGTAGGCTCGCACCTTCTCCTCCACGGCGATGGCCTCGGCGATGCCCACCCGGGCCGCGCGCTCGGCGTCGGCGTCGGCGATGGCCTTGATGCGCTTGGCCTCGCCCTCGGCGGTGATGCGCAGCCGCTCGGCCTCCGCCGCGGCGAGGGTCTGGATGCGGTTGGCCTCCTGCTGGGCGCGGGCGAACTCGGCCTTGCCCTGGTTGCTCTGGATGGCGATTGCGATGTCGGATTCCGTCAGCACCGTCTGCTGCCGGGCCTTGGCCTCGGCCTCGCGGAGCTCGCGCTCCTTCAGGCTCGCCTTCTCCTGGCGGGCGTAGGTCTCGATCTGCTCGTCGGCGATCTGGCGGCTGCGGAGCTGGGTGAGGATCTGCTCGATCTGCCCGCCGCTGGTGCCGCTGTTGGGGGTGCCGATGAGGACCTCCTGCAGCTCGAGGTTGTACATCTCGAACTTGGCCTTCATCTGGTCGCCGCTCTGCTGCTGGATGGCGCTGCGGTCCTGGATGAGCTGGATCAGGGTGCGGGTCTGGCCGATGTTCTTGAAGTAGGCGCTGACCATGGGGTCGAGGGTCTGCTCCACGAGCTTCTTCACATCGCCGAAGCGCTGGATCACGAGGGGCGCCTTGCGGTAGTCGATGTGCACCACCACCGAGAGGGGCAGGCTGGGCTCGAAGGCGTCCTTGGTGATGAGGCTCACCTCGGCGAGGTTCTCGTCGAACTTGTGGCTTCCGACTTCGCCCCGGGCCCACTTCAGGATGAAGTTCGTCGTCGGCACCATCAGCACCTTGCCGGCGTAGGTGTTGAACGCGTACTTGCCGGGCATGAGGGGCTCGTTCCACACGCCCCGCTCGCCCTGGTGCACCAGCTCGCCGTGGCGGTACTCGGCTCCGGAGAGGTCGGCGCCCACGTCGCCGGTGTAGCTCACCACCACGCCCACGGTGCCCACCTCGACCACGGTCTTGGCGATGGGCTCCACGGTTGCGAAGAGGCGGTTCACGTAGTAGGTGCCCTCCACCAGCACCTGGAGCTGCCGGCCGCGCATGCCGCCGGCCCGCAGGAACTTGTCGGGGTCCTGGAAGTTGTTGTGGTAGGTCTCGGCCGAGTGGGGGTCCTCCCCCACCGTGGGGGCGATGATCTCGCCGCTGGGGAGGCTGGGGCCGTCGTGGACGGTGACGATGCCCACCACGTCGTCGGTGCCCTTGATGATGATGGGCCGGTAGCCGCCGCGCTCGGCGATGATGGCGCTCATCTTCTGGAAGGTCTCCAGCTCCGAGCGGTCCAGCGGCAGGTAGTAGAGCTGGTCCTCGGTGATGACGATGAACTGGGCCAGGTTGATGGCGTAGGTGCCCTCGCGGAGGATCTGGCGCTGGGGGCCCTTCTGCCCGCCGTTGGCCAGGAAGGCCCGCACGTCCTGGAAGTCCTTGGCCCTGTCGTTGGCCGCCAGGGCCTGGGTGGCGGGCAGGTCCCGGCCGTCCCGGGCGAAGACGTAGCCGATCTTGCCCTGGGGGATGGTCACCAGCGGGACCTTGTGGATCCGGTACTGGAAGGGCGTGAGGAAGTGCCAGCCGCCGCGCAGCAGCTCCGGCTGGAAGCCCGCCTCGCCGTTGAGGGCGATGAGGCCGGTCTTCACCGAGCCCTTGCCGCTGATGAGCTTCTCGACGATGCCCACCCGGGTGTTGGGGATGTAGCGGATCCACTTCGAGAGCAGGATCAGCAGGAAGAGGCCGAAGACGAAGAGCGAGAAGGTCGTCAGCGGATGGGCCGAGGCCCAGGTCATGAGGTCCATGAGGACTCCTGGAAAGGCATGGGGGACATCAGTGTAGACCGCGGCCCGGAAGGGGCGCCGCGGCCCGTCCAGCCCTCCGCCGTCCCGGTCCGGAGGGCCTTGCCTCGGGGCTCGGGGACGCCATGCGTGCGGGGGGTGGGAAGGATCATGGAACGCGTCAGCGTAGGCGCGGCGGCGTCCGGCCACTGTGACGGAGGTCACAGGGTGAGGCAGGGAAGGTCCCGGGCGCGGTCGAGCCTCGGGAATCCCGAAGCGTCGTGCGATCCGAATCGGGAATACCCTGGGGCATGGACCGGGACGACCTGCAGGAGGCGCTGGACTGGGCGCGGGACCGGGCGCTGCTGCTGGCGCTCTTCCTGGGCGCCCTGGTCTTCGGCTGCCACGCCTGGACCCGCCGGGCGGTCAGCCACGGCCCCGGCATCCTGGCCCCCGAGGAGCCCGCGCAGGTCCTGCTCGAGCCCCCGCCGCAGTGGAAGGCCTACGGCCACACCTTCACCGGGCTGGCCTCCTTCGAGATCCACGCCCGGGTCCTCTCCACCGAGCGCTACCGCTTCGATCCGCCCTCGGTGCTCTCCCCGGTGGACTTCGCCCTGGGCTGGGGCCCCATGAGCGATTCAAGGGTGCTGGCGCGGCTGACCATCGTCCAGGACAACCGCTGGTTCCACTGGGCCGCCCGGGAGCTTCCGATCCCAGAGTCCCAGATCATCTCCCACGCCGCGAACATGCACATGATCCCCGCCGACGCCGCCGTCCGCGCGAAGCTGCTGGACGTGCGGGAGGGGCAGGTGGTGCGCCTGCGCGGCAAGCTGGTGAAGGCCGAGAGCCCCGAGGGCTTCGGCTGGGTGAGCTCGCTGTCCCGCACGGACACCGGGGACGGCGCCTGCGAGGTGGTCTGGGTGGAATCGGTGCGGGTGGACGGCCGCTGAATCGGGCGCTTAGTTGGGCGCTGAATTGGGCGCTGAGCCGGCCGCCGCCTCAGTCCACGGCGCCGGTCCGGTGCCGCAGGTCCGTGAGCGCCCCGTCCCGCCACACCGCGTTCCAGCGGCCTCCGGGATGGTTCAGGCGGATCTCCACGCTCGAGCCGAGGGGCGACTGGTGGCGGGAGAAGCTGGCGCGCACCCCGCCTTCCTTGTCCGCGTCCTCGGGCCGGGCGGGGATCGCCGCGAGGTGGGGGCGCCAGGCCCGGGCGTCCTGGAGGAAGGCCTCCTCGGAAGGCCAGTTCCGCGCGAGGCCCGGCTCGTGCCGCAGGAGGTCCCGCGCCCCCTCGTCGGTGGCCAGGGCCGAGGTCAGGCGCCGGAACTCCTCCCATTCCCTGGACCTCGCCTGGCGCCGGGCGTCCCGGGCGGCGTCCTGCAGGCCCCGGAAGGAGTCGGCGAAGACGAGCCGGACGAGCCCCTCCCCGGCCTCCTGGCCCTCGGTGGCCGGGCCCGTGGCGAAGCGGGCGCGCATCCAGGCCCCGCCGGTGCCCTGGATGGCGACGTCCAGCTCGAAGGGATCGCTGTCCACGGTGTAGCCCCGGCGGTCGCCCCGGGGCTCCTGGGCGGGGAGGCCGCTCCCCTTCGCGCGCCAGGTCCTCGCCGCTTCGACGAAGGCCTCCTCGGAGGCATAGCCCGCCGCGCAGAGGGGGTTCTTCCGGAAGAGGTCCCGGGCCCCCTCGTCGGTGGCAAGGCGGGCGTTCACCGCCTGGATGAGGGGCCAGGCCTGCCGCCGGAGGCCCGTGGCCCGGCCCACCAGGGCGAAGACCAGCACCGCCACGCCGGCCGCCAGCGCCAGGGGCACCAGCAGCCAGGAGGCGCGGAAGCGGCGGCGGCCGCGGACCGGGGCGGGGGTGTTCCAGCTGCTGTCGGCCATGGGACTCCTGGGGCTGCCCTGGATACGATGGCCGGTCCCCTCCGTTCAGTGGAGCCCGCCGTGGCCGTCTCCCCCGCCTTCCGAGCCTTCGTCCTCGAGCAGCTGAGGCCCTTCGCGTCCATCCAGACGAAAGCGATGTTCGGAGGCGTGGGGCTCTACGGGAACAGCTTCTTCTTCGCCCTCATGGATGACGACCGCCTCTACGTCAAGGTGGACGACGCCACCCGGGCCGACTTCGAAGCCCTGGGCAGCGGCCCCTTCCTGCCCTTCGGGGATCCCGCGAAGCCCATGCGCGGCTACTACGAAGTGCCCGGCGACCTGCTGGAGGACCTCGAGCGCCTCGAGCCCTTCGCGCGCAAGGCCCTCGCGGTGGCCGCCCGGGCGGCAGCCCGCACGCCGGCGCGCCCCCGCCCCGCGGGGAAGGGCCCGGCCAGGCGCCGGAAGGCCTAGCG